>CABVSA010000045.1 GCA_902500805.1 uncultured Nitrospira sp.
ACCTCCAGCCCTCTCATTGTAGGTTGAAGGCGTCCACTTTTTCGAGCTTACCTCAGCTTCACAATCCGCTCCTGCTCCGCCAAAGGCGGCACGGGAAGGTGATACTTGCGAAGCGTACTTCGGCTTACCTCTTTGAAAGTCGTAGAGCCTGAAAGCCGTGCAATATCCTCTCGATGAAACCAAAGCGCGTAAGCAAGAAAGCGCGAAGACACTTCGGAATATGGTACGAAGTTGGCGAATCCTTGGTTGGTAGTCAACGGCATATCGGCGACGGCGACCTTACCAATAGTTGCTCGTGAGGAGAACAGAACCGTACCCTTGGGGACAACAGTTGCGGAACTGTTGTCGAGACCAGCTTGCGTGATGCGGTCTTTTGTTTTACTGACAACCGAGATGCCTTCATCAGGCATCGGCAAATCGGTCGGAGTGACCCCATAGATGTCACCACCCCAGAACGCTGGACTGTCGCGCGATGGCGTGCTCCCGCCATACAAATCCGCAATTTCTTCGAGCGGTTTTGTAGGCCAGCGCTTCATTTATTCCCGTTGATTTTCGTAAGCATCGCGTTGCCGCGCTTGATGATTTCATTTTCAAGATTGAGCACGTCGCCGAGAATATCAGCGGGCTTGTCGTGGTTGGCAGTTTCGATGGTGACAGGCTTGTAGCGGCCTGCTGCGAGGCTCCAATCGTTCTCCCGGATCTTCTCAATCGGCACACGGTAGCTGTTCGGTCCTTCGTCGCGGTTCGGCCATTTGATCAGCGCGTCGGGAATGTCGTTGGCTTCTATCGGTGTGCGCTTGTCGTCCAGGCTGTAGCCGTCGGCGGTGAGGTCGTAGAACCAGACACTCTCTGTCTTCTTGCCCTTCTCAAAGATCAACGCGGCAGTGCCGACGCCGGAATAAGGTTTGAACACACCACTCGGCAGACTGATGACGGCTTGCAAGTCGCACTCGGTCAGAAGCAACTCGCGCAGGCTGGTAGCGGCGTTGGTCGAGCCGAATAAGACGCCGTTGGGCACGATGACGCCGGCTCGCCCCCCTGGCGCGAGGTGGTCGATAAACCATTTAAGGAAGAGCAGCTCCGTGGCGCGAGTGTTCAGCTTGTAGTTCAGGTCGGCCAGGATGCTTTCGTCCTGCACTTTTCCGGCGAACGGCGGGTTGGCGAGGATGATGTCGAACTGTTGGCCCGGATAGGCGCCGCCGAAACCGGTGGTGAGCGGGTTCAGCATGGAGATGCGCGTTTTTTCCAACTGGTGAAGGTAGAGGTTCAAGATGGCAATCTTTACCATGTTGGCGTCGTTGTCGAAGCCGGTGAAGGCCTGCTCTTCGAGGAACTTCCACTGCGCGGGCTTGAGCTGCCCACCATCCGCGAGGCCTCGTTTGAGATCAGCGGGCTTGGTGTTCTGGCGAAGAATGTGGGTAAAGGCTGAGATGAGGAAGCCCGCGGTACCGCAGGCCGGGTCGCAGATCCGGTGCTTCGGTTGCGGATTCACGAGCGCCACGATCAGGTCGATGATGTGGCGCGGCGTGCGAAACTGGCCGTTGGTGCCGGAGGCCGAGAGCTTGCTCAAGAGATACTCATACATGTCGCCCTTGAGGTCATGGCCGTCATGAGCAGACAGGTCCATCCCATGGATGGCTTGGACGACAGCACGCAACGTAGGACGGTCATAGATCTTGAGGGTGGCGCGGCTGAAGAGGAGCTTGCCGGTGTCGGTCAGACCGGGCAGCTCGTGCAGCTTTTCGATGGCGTCGCGGACGGCGTTGAACATCTGATCGCCGGTCAGCGTGACAAAGTTGCCCCAGGCATATTTGGCCCACTTGCCGGAGAAGATACAGACATATTTCTTGTCGAGGCCGGCAAGAACATTGTCTTTCTCCGTCAGCAGGCGCAGGAACAGCAGATAAGAAATCTGCTCGATGGAGTCCATCGGATTGTTCACGCCGCCCGCCCAGAGGATGTTCATGAGCTGATCGACCTTTTGCCGGAGGCCGGAGGAAAAGAAATTCGACGGTGTAGCGAGGGCCTGGGCGGCGACGGAGTCGGACTGTACAGGAGGCGTACGCATGGATGGTCAGAGGTCTTTCCTTTTAGTCGGCCTTGATCGCCCGATTAGGCCTTTTGGATAACAACGGTTTTATAAGTCATTGAATTACCTAGCCTTAAGCCTTCCCTTTTCGTTGTTTTCCTTCAAGGGTGGAAAACAACTGGGTCGGCGGAGGCGAAACTATATTCATCGAGAAACATTCTGGGTTCCCGCATGCTGTTAGTTGTCCGCTTTCACCCTCGTCCTTTCAGGGGCGAGGGTTTCATGCCCCCAGCATCGACTGTCTCACGAGCGTGGACTGGCGCAAGGCGTCAAACACTTGTTCACGATCCTCAAAACGGGCCAGCGCTGAGACGCCGCCCAGTTGATTGAACTGACTCGCCGTGAAGAGCGTCATATCGCCTGCCATAAAACGGCGAAGTGCCGCTGGGTCTTCGGCTAATAGCTGGGCCGTCGCGTCTACCCACTTCTGTTCACTGTACCGGAGGTTGAAGCGGGCAGCGAGGGAATCGACCGTGTCGGCCACGATGGCGTCGCGCGTGGGGAGCGGCTTACGACCGAGTGCATGGTAGACAAAGGCCGATGTGGTTGCCGGCACGCCATAGGAGACAATCAGCTTGTCCGGAGAATAATACATCTCCGGTCGATGGTAGAAGCGCTCATTGAGAATGGTTTCGATGGCGTCATCGTCCTCAGCCTCCACAGCTTCTTTCAGTGCGGGCGTCTGCTCAACGAATTCTTTGATGTCTCGCTCGTAACCGCCACGGAACGTCATAATATCGACCTTCTCGCCATTGGGGCCGACAATCCGAACCTCCTGGCTCACGAAGGTGTCGATGCCCTCCCAGGTTGGAATCACGCGCTGCAGCTTTTCCCCTCGTGGAGGCTCCGGCTGGCCTTCTGCCGCCACACTGTTTCCACCACCGCCCTGGGGATACGAAGCTATCGCAGCAGCAGGCTTCTTTTCACGGGGAAGCTTCAGCGGTACTGAGTAATCGTATTGGTCCTCGAAGTATTCCGCAACCGCACAGAAGTCGAGAAGGTAAAAAGAGGACTTCTCATAGGCAGTGTGCCCGACCATGAAGGTATAGCGGCGGGTTCCCCGGCCTTTGATCTGAATATATTCCGTCGGAGAAAACACCGGGCGAAAGAGACCGATATTCAGCACATCGCGGCAATTGTAGCCGGTCGAAAGCATGTCCACGGAAACCGCGATGCGCTCGGGCCGTTTGCCGTCCCGAAACTCTTTCGCCAGTACCGATGCATCGGAAATGCGCGAGGTAATGGTCAGCGCGATGCCAGGCTGTAGCTCATTGAAGGTCTTCGTGAGGTTGGTGGCATGCGTCTGATTCACGGCAAACACGATGGACTTGCCGATGGCCCCTGCCGGGTCTTTCTGTGCCTCTTTCAGAAAGGCTTCGCACATGAGACGATTTCGTGTCGGCGTGAAGATCTTCTTTTCCAGATCTTGAATCTTAAAACTCTCTTCCTTCTCATTGACGACGACGGCCCAACCGGACTCAGCCAGTGCCTTGGTCGTAATATCCGAACGGAGGTCGAAAATCTTCGGCAGACAGAGGAACGGACCTTCCGGGTCCTTCACAGCATCGATGATGTCGTAGCGGAATGTGGGGAAGCCCGGTTTGCATCCAAAATAATGGTACGTGTCGCGCAACTGACGCGCCTCCAGCGCCTTGGGATTATCCTCGGCTAACTTTTCCACATCGACGTTCTTGAGGTAGGCCTTGGGCGTCGCCGTCAGCCCGATGCGCGTCGCCTGGAAAAACTGGACGACTTCGCGGGCATCACCATAGATCGACCGATGCGCCTCATCGTTGATGACGAGATCGAAATAGAACGGCGTGAACTCATCCCGGTAGCGGCGGTCGGTCAGCAGGGATTGAATAGTTGCGATGACGACTGACGACCCAAGCAGTTCACCGGTCCGACGAGCGGTCTTGTAGATCACCGGCTTGAACTCGGGCAAGACGACTGCAAAGTCTTCGATGGTCTGCTTCGCGAGTTCGATGCGATCCACGATGAATAGGACACGTTCGGCATTGCGGCTCATCAAAAAACGGCGAATCAGCGCCGCGCAGAGAAGTGTTTTGCCTGTACCGGTCGCCATCTCAAGGAGAAACTTCCGCAACCCTTGAGTATCGAACAGCCGCGCGACTTCGTCCATCGCCCGAATCTGGTAGCGTCTCAGCGTGAGGTCATGCTTGAGCTGGCGAAGATACTCGGACGCAATGACTTCGCTTTGAAGTGGGCGCGACGGCTGGAGATTCTTGAGCCGAACTCGTTCGAGATCCTCACGCGACGGCAGCCGCTCGATACGGTAGGCATCGCGCCGAACGGCTTGCTCATAGTTCCAAAACCAATGTTCACGGCCGTTGGACAGAATGATAAGCGGGGCATTGAGTTGTTCAGCATACCCGCGAGCCTGCTCTTTGGCGTCGTACGGATCCAGACCGTCACGCTTTGCTTCCAACACACAGAGCACGCGACCGAAACTATCTTTGAGCAGATAATCTGCTCGCCCGGTCCTCGTATGCTGTTCAAACTGAATCTGCTGGGGATTCAGCAAATCCCATCCGCTGAATTCGAGTGCTTTGTCGATGAGAATACGGGAGAAGGCTTCAGGTTGGCTCATTTGCGTGACGACGGTGGACGCAATGAAATGCTTTGATCTCTCCGCCTGCGGCTGAAGAATACCCCTTTCTCTATGGGAAATCACCTGTCACGGAGTTTCAAGACGAGAACCGCTACTTACGATCGGACCGGCGTTGACCAATGAGCAATACGGATAGAAGAATATCTCTTGCTTAAATGGAAGTGGCTGGGGGACTAGGAATCGAACCTAGGTAGCCGGCTCCAAAGGCCGGCGTCCTACCGCTAGACGATCCCCCAGCGCGGTACCGACATCATGCGTGGGAATGGGACGAGAAAGAAAATTTTGGCTGGGGGACTAGGAATCGAACCTAGGTAGTCAGATCCAGAGACTGACGTCCTACCGCTAGACGATCCCCCAACCGATGTTCACAGTAATATATCGCTCGCAATTCCGTCAAGATCGACGCGGGTTTGGAAAGAGAAATCCTTCACCCTCTCGTAGCACGCTCAATCCCGTTACGCAGGCGAAACAAGGTTCGCTCACGCCCCAGTACTTCCATCACTTCAAAAAGGCCTGGGCTTGCCGTTCGCCCGGTGAGCGCCACACGAACCGGCTGGGCCAAGGCACCCATTTTGATACCTTCTTCTTCGACTAGATTCTTAAAGCTTTCTTCCCAGGTTTGTTTGGAAAAGCTGGGGAACGCCTCAAAGCGTGTGACCAGCTTCTGGAGCAACGGAGCCACCGCCGGCGTGAGAAATTTCTTGGCTGCCTCTTCCTCGAACGGAGCGACTTGCCCGAAATAAGGTTTCACCCATTCCACCATGTCGACCAACGTCTTCGCCCGTTCCTTGACCAACACCACCAGCTGTGCGAGCCATTCCTCCGATACCGCTTCGACCTCATGCTTCAACCCTGCTTGTTCCAACAACGGCACGAGCGCCTGAGCCACCGAGCTCGGTGGACTCGTTTTGATGTACTCGGCATTGATCCACACCAACTTGTCCGGATTGAATACCGCCGCCGACTTCTGGACGTGATCCCAGGAGAACTTTTCGATGAGTTCCTGCCGAGTAAAGAGCTCTTGATCGCCGTGAGACCACCCCAGTCGAACCAGGTAATTCACCATGGCATCGGGCAAGTACCCCATGTCCTTATAGGCCATGATCGACGTCGCCCCATGGCGTTTTGAGAGCCGGGTCTTATCCGATCCCAGAATCATCGGGAGATGGCCGAAGCGCGGAACGGCAAACCCCAGCGCTTCAAAAATCGGAATCTGTCGCGGCGTGTTGGTCAGATGGTCATCCCCCCGCACGACGTGTGTGATGCGCATCAATGCATCGTCGACGACGACCGAAAAATTGTAGGTCGGATAGCCGTTGGACCGGAGAATAATCAGGTCGTCGGCCGCACTATTATCGAAGGTGATTGCGCCTTTGATGAGATCATCGACGATGATGTGTCCTTCCTGCGGCGCCTTGAAGCGAAGCGCGGCGTCGGCAGGCGGATTGGTGATCTGTAACCGGCGGCAGCGGCCATCGTAGCGAGGCGATAAGCCTTTTGCCTCGGCCTCCTTTCGCCGAGCTTCCAGCTCCTCCGCCTTACACACACACCAGTACGCATGGCCCGTCTCAAGTAACTTCATGGCATGGCCGCGATACAGATCCATCCGCTCCGTTTGGCGGAATGGCCCTTCATCCCAATCGAGCCCAACCCATTTCATGCCCTCAATGATGGCCTGAATCGATTCATCGGTCGACCGGCTTTGATCGGTATCCTCGATCCGAAGAATGAACGTCCCCTGCCGTTGACGCGCAAACAGCCAATTAAACAGGGCCGTACGCACTCCACCGATATGCAGAAAACCCGTCGGGCTTGGAGCGAACCGGACACGAACCTCACTCATGACAGCATTGTCCCTTCTTCATACCTACGAAACCGCCCATCTATACCACGCTGAGAAAATCCTTGTACACCGCCGAAGCACTTCCATCTCTCCACGGCTTCTGCTATGAGGATGCCGGAGGAGATGGGGATGGCAGAACAGAGGCAACCTGCCACAGTACTGTCCGCGACGGATCTCACACCGCACGTGCGCCAGTTGGTGATCAAGCCCAAGGCTGCCAAGATTGCCTTCCAACCTGGACAATGGGTCTCTCTTCACCTCCCCGCAGGGCCCAAACCGCCGCTCAATCGAGCCTACTCCATGGCCGATCCTTCCTCGCCCTATGGAGAGTTGACACTGGTGTTTGATCTCGTTCCCGATGGACTCGGTTCTCCTTACCTCTATCAGCTGAAATCAGGCGATGAACTGACCTTATCCGGACCCTATGGGCGTTTCATTCTTCCTCAGACGCTTGATCGAGAACTGATCCTGATCGGACGCTACACAGGCCTGGTTCCGATGCGATGCCTGTTGAAGCAGATGTTTTTTGAAAAAATTCATACTCCAGTCCTGTTGATCGCGGTGGCACCCAGCGAGGAGGAGGTTCTGTTCCATCAGGAATGGCTTACGATGGCCGTACAGCAGCCATCCTTTCGTTATCTTCCGATTGTGGCCGAACAGAGCGAGTCCCAAGCCGTAGAGAAAACCGTGGCGATGCTGGGACCGCTGCTCACTGGTCAACCGAAAGTGATTCCCATGCTCTGTGGGACCAAAGCCTTCGTGCGCCCTCTACGGGCCTATTTTATGGATCAAGGATACGATCGAAAGGAGATCAAGGCGGAGACCTATGACTAGGAAAATCTTCAGCCTTCATCAGCGCTGTCGGATTCAACCAAACTGATCGCCCGATGATCCCGGCGAAGAGCATATTCGTGCTTCTTCAGTGGCCCTCTCGCACGAGATTTTTATTCACAGCGGGAATTTCTACGACGATATCCGCCTTCCCATTCGGGACACATTGACAACCTAGTCGAGACTGTAGCGTCGTCATGGGAGCTTCATCCAGCTGATCATATTCGTCATCGGTACCTTCGTTACAGCTCTCCAAGCCCTGCTTCACAATGACGTGACAGGTCGAACAGGCGCAAACCCCACCACAGACATGCTCCAAATCTACTCCATGCCCCATGGCGATATCCAAAATGCTCCCTGGCAATCCTGTGACCCCGTAAGGAATCTTTTCTGGATCGACGGTAACCGTGGTCGACGTTCCGCTTGGTTGGATAAATGTGACGGAATAGGAAACCTTAGGAAGTTCGTAATCGGCCTTCTCAATGTACGGGTTCGTCCCACCCATGTGCCTGTTCCTTTCTGAGACGGACTAGATTTTTGTCACGTATTGACACGATTCAAATCTGCATGGTAGCTTTAGTGCGACCATATTGATCGGAGATCATTATAGTCTCCGATCTGACTGATCGGCAATAGCCATGTTGAAGATTTCGAAAAAAGCTGATTACGCACTGATGGCCCTCCAGCATATCGCCTCTGTCCAGTTCGGCGATATCACACCCGGCCGCGTGGTGAATACAAAAGAGATCGCTGAGGAATATAACATTCCGTTGGAACTGCTCGCGAAGGTGCTCCAGGTTCTCTCAAAGAACGGCCTGATCGAGAGTCATAATGGCCCCAAGGGTGGCTATCTCTTGGCACGGAGCGCTAGACAGATCACCATTGGGCAGATTCTCGAAAGCATCGAGGGCCCGCTTGCTATTACCGATTGCTCCCATGAAAAAGAGGGTGACTTCTGCATGCAGCGTGAACACTGCAACATCCGCACGCCGCTCTTGAAAATCCAAGACAGCATCTACCAGTTACTGAACAATATGACGTTGGGAGACATGATGGGGGGGACACCCTTGATTACTATTCAATCTCCCTCAGTACAAGGAGTCGAACGATGAAGCTTCCTATTTTCCTCGATAACCATTCCACCACTCCCATGGACCCACGGGTGCTGGAGGCCATGCTGCCCTACTTCGTCGAAAAGTTCGGCAACGCGGCCAGCCGCAACCATGCTTTTGGCTGGGCGGCTGAAGAAGCCGTGGAAGAGGCTCGGAAACGGATCGCGAAACTGATCAAGGCTGACGCCAAGGAAATCGTCTTTACCAGCGGTGCCACCGAATCGGACAACCTCGCCTTGAAGGGCGTCCTGGAGATGTACAAGGAAAAAGGCACCCACATCATCACCTCGTCCACGGAACACCGGGCCGTACTCGATACCGCCAAGTCGCTTGAAGCCAAGGGCCTCGCGACCGTGACCTACCTGCCGGTGGATAAATTCGGCATGGTGAACCCGCAAGATGTGCAGAATGCCATCACAGACAAGACAATCCTGATCTCGGTCATGCTGGCGAATAACGAAATCGGCACGATTAATCCCATCGCGGAGATCGGCAAGATCGCCAAAGCGAAAGGTATCTTGTTCCATTGCGATGCCACCCAGGGTGTCGGGAAGATTCCGGTCGATGTCCAGGCCATGGGGATCGACCTCATGTCGTTCACGTCTCATAAGATCTACGGTCCCAAGGGAGTCGGAGCCCTCTACGTCAGAAAACGAAACCCACGCGTGCGGATCGCACCCCAGATGGATGGCGGCGGGCATGAACGCGGCATGAGGTCCGGCACCTTACCTGTTCCGCTGATCGTCGGATTCGGGAAAGCCTGTGAACTTTGTGAACAGGAGATGCCGGCGGAAACGGCTCGGCTGACCAAGATGCGGGACCGGCTGCAGGCCGAGATCATGTCGGCCCTGGAAGAAAGCTATCTCAACGGCCATCCGACAAACCGACTGCCGGGCAATCTCAATATTTCCTTTGCGTACGTCGAAGGCGAGTCGTTACTCATGGGCATGAAAGACATCGCGCTCTCATCCGGATCGGCCTGCACCTCGGCCACGCTGGAACCTTCATACGTCTTGCGTGCGCTCGGTGTGGGAACCGAGCTCGCCCATTCGTCGATCCGCTTTGGCTTGGGCCGTTTCAACACCGATGACGAGATTGACTATACGATCAAGAAGGTTATTGAGATCGTCACCAAGTTGCGAGAAATGTCCCCGCTCTACGAAATGGCAAAGGAAGGCGTCGATCTGAAATCCGTTCAATGGGCGGCGCACTAACGACGTAACACGCACCTCGTGAAGCGTATCTCGCAAACAACGCACACCGCTTCACGGTTCGACAGACTCACCGTCCCGAGCTTCGTCGAGGGACGAACGACGAGATACTAAGGAGGTTTTTATGGCATACAGCGATAAAGTCGTCGATCATTTCAACAATCCCCGCAACATGGGAAGTTTCAAGAAAGACGAGGACGGGGTCGGTACCGGGATGGTGGGAGCGCCGGAGTGCGGCGACGTGATGAAGCTGCAGATCAAGGTACAGAACGATACGATCGTCGATGCCAAGTTCAAGACGTTCGGTTGCGGATCGGCCATCGCCAGCTCCAGCTTGGCCACCGAATGGCTGAAGGGCAAAACGATCGAAGAAGCGCAACAGATCAAGAACACGGACATCGTCCAGGAGCTCAATCTGCCGCCGGTCAAAATTCACTGTTCGGTTCTCGCGGAAGATGCGATCAAAGCCGCGTTAGCCGATTATCAGAAGAAATCCGACGGAGACGCGTCCGGCACCAAGTAACGGAGACACCTACGAAGGGAGTGCCCCCATGGATACAACGAATGTCGAGACTCAGGCTCCGGTCATCACACTCACCGATGCTGCCGTGAGCGAGATCAAACGATTGGTCAACGTACAAGGGATCGAGGAAGGCGGCCTTCGTCTTGGCGTGAAAGGCGGCGGTTGTTCAGGCCTGAGCTACACGATCAATTTCGACGACAAGATCGGGCAGTATGACCAAGTGTATGACATCAACGGTGTGAAGGTCATCATCGATGCCAAAAGCGCCATCTATCTCCAAGGCACCCAATTGGATTATCAAAAGGATTTGATGGGGGGAAACTTCAAGTTTCTCAACCCCAATGCCAATAAAACCTGTGGCTGCGGAGAATCGTTCTCAGCCTGATTCTCAACGATTTCTTGAACTGAATTGGTGCGGCACGCACCTTACCGGCTGCCCTTATGGATCAACATACACCAGAGTCGCCTCGACCACGTGGACTGCAGATGGCCCGGAGCATGTGCTGGCACTGCCAGTCTGCCGTCACGGGAGAATACTTCTGCGAGCGCTGCGTCAAAGTCCAGCCGGTGTCAAAAGAGGCCGACTATTTCACCTGCCTTGGGTTTCCTCGGCGTCTCACACTGGACCCAAAGAAGCTCGAGGCCAAGTTCTACGAGATGAGCCGAACGTTCCATCCGGACTTTTATCAGACGAAAAGTCCGGCGGAACAAGCCATCAGCCTCGGCAATGCCGCGGTCTTGAATACGGCCTATCGTACACTCCGAGACCCCAATCAACGCGCGGAATACCTATTGGGCCTCGAAGCCGGCTCCGTGAAAGACATCCGAACGTCTCCCCCAGCCGACCTGTTTGAAGAGATCTTGGAGCTACAAGATACGCTTGAGGAATACCGGTCATCGGAACGTGATTCGCAAGACAGTCGTGAGCTTCGTGTAACCCTTGAGGCCGAACAACGAGCACTGGAGCAACGCAAGCAAGAGATGGAAGCTCAACTGCAGCAGCTATTTACGGAGTGGGATCAGTTACAAGACCGTGGGGAAGCGACAAGCCAAACACGTGTGGAACGGGACCGGCTCCTGAAACAGATGCGTGACCTCCTCTCCAACCGAACGTACATCACCAGTATCGTCAACGATTTGGCTGCCACCATCGCCTGAGTAAACCATGTTGTCCATTCACCCCCTGCACAAAATGCTCAAAAAGGTTTCCAGCGAGGCCGCAGGGAGCGAGGGACCCGAGGCGTACAGAGTGGGTACGTTGAGGGGCCAGAGCGACCGAGAACAAAGCTGGGGACCTTTTTCAGCATTTTGATATGGCACGGATCGTCGGCATCGACCTCGGCACAACCAATTCGCTGGTCGCCTACATGAAAGACGGCCAGCCCTGTGTCGTCCCCGACCGCAACGGTCGGACGATGGTGCCATCGGTTGTCGCCTTGACGGACAATGGATTGATTGTCGGCGATTCGGCCAAAGAACACCTGACGCGAAATCCCGAGCGGACGGTCTATTCCGTCAAACGTTTTATGGGCAAGGGTCTTGCCGATGTGCAAAGCGAACTGACCTATTTCCCCTACACACTCACGGAGACCGGCGGCGTCATCCGGATTCAGCTCGGCGAAAAGCGTTATTCCCCCCCACAGATCTCCGCCATGATCCTCAAGGAATTAAAACGACGCGCGGAGGCCTCTCTGGGAGAGAGTATCGGCAAAGCCGTCATCACGGTTCCTGCCTACTTCAACGACAGCCAACGGCAGGCGACCAAGGATGCCGGTCTCATTGCTGGATTGGAAGTCTTACGCATCATCAACGAACCAACGGCTGCCTCACTGGCTTACGGACTTCAGAAGCACACACAGGGCACCATTGCGGTCTATGACTTCGGCGGCGGCACGTTCGACATTTCAATTTTGAAACTGAAAGACGGAATCTTTGAGGTTCTGGCAACGAATGGCGATACGCACCTGGGAGGGGACGATCTCGACCGGCTGCTTGTCGACCTGTTTGTTGGACAAATCCAAGAACAGCATGGGATCAACTTGGGCGGATACCCCGATCATATGCAGGCCGTTCGATTGGAAGCAGAGCGAGCCAAGATTCGCCTTTCTGATGATCTCAAGACCACGATCACCATCGAGCTACCAGGCGACACAGGACACTTCACCAGAGAGCTCACGCGCGATCAGCTTGAGTCTCTGACGATACGTGTGATTGAACGGACGCTGGCTCCCTGCCGCATGGCCTTAAAGGACGCCGGACTCACCTCAACAGATATCGACGAGGTGGTCTTGGTGGGTGGCTCCACCCGCATGCCGCTGGTCCGCCAACGCGTCGAGGCGCTGTTTGGGAAGGCGCCGCATTGCCATTTGAATCCGGATGAAGTCGTTGCACTTGGCGCCGCCGTACAAGCCGATATTTTGAGCGGTGGGACGACGGACATGTTGCTGTTAGATGTGACGCCCCTCTCACTCGGTATTGAAACGATGGGCGGGGTCATGAGCAGCTTGATCCGCCGAAACACGACCATTCCAGCAAGTGCCAAGGAACTGTTCACGACCTACGTCGACGGGCAAACCGGCGTCGATATTCATATCCTGCAAGGCGAGCGCGAGCTCGTCAAGGATAACCGGAGTCTGGCACGATTCCGGCTGAAAGTACCGCCCCTTCCGGCCGGCGTCCCGCGCATCGAGGTGACCTTTCTGATCGATGCCAACGGCATCTTGAACGTCACGGCGACGGACATGCGAACCGGCCAGAGCCAGTCGATCGAAGTCAAACCTTCCTACGGGCTTGCGGATGCGGAAGTCGAGCGGATGATCGAAGACTCGTTTAAGTTTGCGGCCGACGATGTCAGCGCTCGGAAGTTGATTGAAGCCCGGTTGGATGCCGAAGCCCTGCTCAAGACAACCGAGAAGTCGCTGGCGGAAGCGGGAGACCTGATCACGGCGAATGAAGCCGAGGGTATTCGGAAGGCACTGTCTCAGCTAGCGACAGCGAAGGATGGCACGGATGCCCGTACCATCCGTGCGCGGATGGCAGAACTCGAACAGGCCGCAAAACAATTGAATGTGGTGATGCTGAACGATTCGCTCAAGAAAAGTCTGCAAGGCAAAAAAGTCACGGAAGTCACGTAAAAAGAGCGTATGGCGTATA
Source organism: uncultured Nitrospira sp. (assembly GCA_902500805.1). Taxonomy (GTDB): domain Bacteria; phylum Nitrospirota; class Nitrospiria; order Nitrospirales; family Nitrospiraceae; genus Nitrospira_D. The sequence goes on from CABVSA010000045.1 coordinate 13,395, forward strand.
GCTGATGGCTTATGGTCGGAGCCACCGGCTATACGCCATATCCTCGTAAGGAGTGATCCATGGATCTAAAATGGCAAGACACCGAGGACATCGCCATCCGGCTGGTGGAAGAACACCCTGAGACAGATCCGCTGACCGTACGTTTTACGGATATGCATGCCTGGATCGTGGCATTGCCTGATTTTAAGGATGACCCTAAGAAATCGAATGAAAAGATTTTAGAAACGATCCAGATGGCATGGCACGAGGAGTATCAAGACTCGAAATCGTAAAACGACGAGACCGAACCGCTCCCCGAGATCTTCCTCTCTTTCATCAGGACTGAGAGGCGCACGGTGGAGCTACTGCTCAGCGTCACCGGTCGGTTGTCCTTCAGGGATCTGATCCAGCTTATAGAAATCTGTCGGGTCGAGTCTGCGCTGGACCGCCTGAGTCGGTTCACTCCCCTTCGCAAAGAGTTCCACCGTTCCCTGTTGGCCTTCGCCATCCTGGTCGGCCTCCAAGAGGCCGGTCGAAGCGTCAACCTTGACAAAGGTGACCCCATCGGGGATCTCAAAGGGGACGACAGGAAGCTGTTTGAGGGCCTCTCTCATAAAGGCCATCCAAATCGGCAGGGCCGACCGAGCTCCGGTTTCGCTCTCTCCGAGCGACCGCCGGTCGTCGAATCCCACATACACACCGGTCACGAGGTTCGGGGTCCCACCGATAAACCACGCGTTGATGTAGTCGTTCGTCGTACCTGTTTTCCCCGCGATCGGACGACCCAGCGTTTTGGCGGCCTGCCCGGTTCCTTTCTGGATGACGTCTTCCATCATATTCGTAATCAGGTAGGCCGTTTCTTTCGAGATGACCTCGTGCGGCTCGGGCTCGATGGATTCAAGCGTTTGGCCGGTATTATCCTTGACGGTTTTAATCGCAAACGGTTCCACGCGGCTGCCCTGATTCAAGAACACGCCGTACACCGACGTCAGCTCCATCAAGCTCAGAGACGACGTCCCAAGCCCCAGCGAGAGATCAGCCGGAAGCGGGCTCGTGATGCCGACGGCACGGGAGAACTCAATGACGTTTTTCACACCGACCTTATCCAATAACCGAACCGTCGCCAGATTATGCGACTGCGCCAAGGCATCCCGGAGACTCACCATGCCGTGGAATTTTCGTCCATAGTTCTCTGGCTTCCAGGTCTTGGCCTCCTCTTCCTGCTCATAGACCACGGGCGCATCGAGGATCTGAGTGGCTGGGCTCAAACCCTGGCTCATGGCCGTGGCGTAAATGAGCGGTTTGAAGGCGGATCCTGGTTGCCGGTGTGCCTGCACGGCACGATTGTATTCGCTCCGGGCAAAGTCGTAGCCACCGACCATCGCGCGAATCGTGCCCGCCTTCGGGTCGATGGCAATCAATCCCCCTTCCACCACCGGGGTCTGCTCAAGTGTCAGCAGCACCCCCTCCTTCGTCAGTCGCTTCACTCCGACTTCGATGACGTCACCGGGCTTCAAGAGCTGCTTCACATTGGGATTCACAACGAAATCGACCGTCGGGTCAGGCCCTTTGAGCATCCGCTTCGCCCACGCCATATCGTCAAAGGCCAGCTTCCCGGTGAACGGCCCGACCTGAACGAGGTAGTAATCCTTGGTAATCTTTAAGACGACTCCTTCCCCCACGTACCCGGGTTTGAGCAATGGCTCTCCGGATCTGAGATCTGAGGGTTGAAACGTATCGAGATCCACCGTTCGTCGAGGCCCTCGCCATCCTTCCCGTTTATCAAGTTCTCGAACGCCGCTCAAGAACGCCGCTTCAGCCGCTCGCTGCATCTCCAAGTTCAAGGTGGTATGGATTTGAAGACCGCCCTTGTACACCATCGACTCTCCATACTTTGCCACGAGCAATTGCCGGACATATTCGACGAAGTACGGAGCAAGATGTTCGCTCACCGGTTGATGGAAATTCAGCGTCTCACGAACAGCAGCGTCCCGTTCCGCCGACGTGATGAACCCGACTTCCTCCATCCGTGCGAGCACATGCTCCTGCCGCTTTTTCGCCATATCGTACGCGGCAAACGGCGAAAACTTGCTCGGCTTCTGCGGGAGTCCTGCCAAGAAGGCCGATTCGGCCAGCGTCAGTGTTCTAATGTCCTTGTCGAAATAGGAGCGTGCCGCCGATCCGACGCCATAGGCCCCTTGCCCGAAGTAGATTTGATTCAGGTAGGTTTCAAGAATCTGCTCTTTACCCGACACCACCTCCATCTTGTAGGCCAGAACGACTTCGCGGATTTTTCGGCCATACGACCGTTCAGAGGAGAGAAAGAGCGACCGAGCCAATTGTTGCGTGATCGTACTGGCACCTTCGACCTTCTTCCCGCCATGCCGAATATTCGTCCAAGCCGCCCGCAACATTCCGATAAAGTCCAATCCCGGATGCTCGAAAAACCGGGCATCTTCCGTTGCGATCACAGCCTGCGTCAATGTTTTGGGAATTTCAGGAAGCGGGGTCAGAATGCGGCGCTCAATGAAAAACTGACCGATCGGCTGACGGTCATCCGAATAGACGGTCGTGACCAAACTCGGTTGATAGTTTTGAAGCAGATCGAGCGAGGGAAGATCTTGGGCGAAGTGCCAAATGACGCCCACAACCGTCGTGACGCCGACAATCATGGCAGCCACCAGGCCAAGCACGATCACTTGCCATCGGCGCAGGCGACGACGCGGCTGTTCCTGATTTCTTCCCATCAATCGACTGTCGTTCGGCATCGAGTCTGGAATCCTGTCGACGTGCGTCTGCGGTACGTCAGAACTTACAATGTGCTATGTGAAAACTCAAGCAAGACACAGATTGGTCTCCATCCACTCAAACCCTTGCGCCTGTTGATCTCGGCGGAAAAGAACATTTCGTTTCTGAAACGATTCGCTCCATAGTAGAAACATGCAATGCCCCACGGAGGGAATGGGCCTCAATCCAACCGCCGGCTCCATAGCCGCATGCGTCAAAGCCGATTGAAAAGATGGCCCTGATTCTTCTGACCGTTCAGTATGCCAACACCTCAAGAAAGCCGGATCGCTTAGGAACAGGCTCTTCCCATGATCGAACAGCCCGACATCAATCAGCCGATCCTCGTCGTCGAAGATGAACCGGATACCGCCGATCTCGTAAAGCTGATCCTGCAGGAAAATGGCTATGAGGTCGTGCATGCCGCCGACGGTCAGGAGGCGCTCGATAAGATCGCCTCGATGTCGATCCCGTTGCTCGTGCTGCTGGACATCCAGCTACCTCATGTCGACGGTGTCACTATCCTGGAGACGATCCGAGCGACCCCCGACTGGCAAGACGTCCCGGTGATCCTCCTGACGGCTGTCGTTGATCCGCTCTGTATCCGTAGGGCGGTGTCCATCAAGGTGCAGGATTACATGCTCAAACCCTTCAAGCGCGACGACCTGCTGAGATGTATTGAGCGGACCCTGACACCACTGACCCGCCCATAACAAGGCCGTCTTCCTCCATCCCCATCAGCAGCATTCGGAATTCCTCTCACGCACATCGGATCTACTCCAACTCCACATCGTTGCGCATTGAGAGATACAAACGCCCCCCAGCCGGCTGATCCGGACTCGACCCAATACTGACACTTTCATATCGACCTGTTGCTTGTGTCGGATGATCGTCTTCGAGTATACTGCTGAGTTTGCGCCTCACTATCGGGGCGTCATTTTTGTCATTAAGGAAGCATCGTCACCATGTCCACTGTACGCGCCCCTCAGGACCGTCGAAGTGATATCCGCAACATCGCGATCATCGCCCACGTCGATCACGGCAAAACGACTCTGGTCGACGCAGTGCTGCGCCAAACGCATGTCCATCGCAAGATCGACGATATGGGCGAACGCATTATGGATTCGATGGACCAGGAACGGGAGCGCGGGATTACAATCCGGGCCAAAAACGCCAGCGTCATCTACAATGGGGTGAAAATCAACATTGTCGATACGCCGGGCCATGCCGATTTCGGTGGGGAAGTGGAACGCACGCTCCGGATGGTGGACGGTGTGTTGATCTTGGTCGATGCCAAAGAAGGTCCTATGCCGCAAACGACCTTCGTATTGCGGAAAGCGTTGGCGTTGGGGCACAAAGCCATTGTCGTCATCAACAAAATAGATCGGCCGGACGCGGTCATCGATGACGTCGTCAACCGCACCTTCGACCTGTTCGTTCATCTGGGAGCCACCGACGAACAACTCGATTTTCCGATCGTCTACACCTCAGCCATCAAAGGGATCGCCACGCTCGATGTCAATAAGCCGGGAACGGATATCGTCCCATTGCTCGATACCGTACTGGAGAAAATCCCTGCTCCGGCGATTACCGTTGATGCCCCGCTCCAAATTCTTGTGCTGGCCCTTGTGCAAGATCCCTACAAAGGCAAGATGGGAATCGGCAAGGTCCAGTCCGGTTCAATTGCCAGGCGGCAGAATGTCATGGTGCTCGGCAAAAACGGCGCACAGATTCCAGGTAAAGTATCCGACCTCGCCGTCTATTCCGGCCTTGACCGGGCCGACACCGAACAGGCAGCGGCCGGCGAAATCGTCGCAGTCGCCGGGATTGATGACGTGAGCATCGGCGACACCATCGCCGATGCCGACAAGCCGGTTGCCCTCCCACGCGTGTCGATTGATGAGCCGACCGTACAAATGACCTTCTCCGTCAACAACAGCCCATTCGCCGGACGCGAAGGCAAGTTCCTCACCTCGCGCCACCTGCGCGAGCGTCTGTTCAAGGAGCTGGAGACCAATGTCTCGCTCCGCGTCAATGAGACCGACAGCGCCGATCGCTTTCTTGTGGCGGGACGAGGCGAACTTCACCTCTCCGTCTTGATCGAACAAATGCGACGGGAAGGGTACGAACTGCAAGTCTCCCAACCGGAGGTCATTGTCCATCGGGAAGGCGACAAGGTCATGGAGCCGTACGAGGAGCTGACCATCCAGGTGCCGGAGACCTACCAGGGAACCGTGATCGAAGAGCTCGGAAAGCGCCGAGGCGAACTGCGGCATATGCGGCTCATTCACTCTGACGTCGGGACCAGTGAGATGCATCTGGAGTACCACATTCCGACCCGCGGTATTATGGGGCTCAAAAACATCCTGTTGGCCAAGACCCGAGGGACCGTCATTCTGCACCATGTCTTCTCGGCCTACGAGCCGGCAGAAGAGCGAGACCTCCTCGTGACCCCGCATGGCTCACTTGTCGCGTACGAAGACGGAGCAAGTACAGGCTATGCCATCTTCATGACCCAGGAGCGGGGTGCCATGTTCATCGGCCCCGGGGTCGAGGTGTACCGAGGGATGGTCGTCGGCCAAAACAGTCGAGACGAGGATCTGGATGTGAATGTGTGCAAGGAAAAGCATCTCTCCAATATGCGGGCCTCCGGGTCTGACGAAGCCTTGGTGCTGACCCCTCCGCGTGAGATGACCCTTGAGTTCGCATTGGAATATATTGGATCAGATGAACTGGTGGAGATCACGCCGCAGAACCTCCGCCTGCGTAAACGGTTACTGAATCCGGATGACCGTCGAAAAGCGAAGAAGGCGGGGAAATAGTCCCGCCAAAGAGCTTATGGCCGATGGCGAATAGCTTAATGCTCTGGGCTTGAGGGATTAATTTTCTGCCATACGCTATATGCCATTTGCTATTTGCTCTTATTCATAACGAGTTACGGATGCTGACATGAGAATTCGAAAGAAATCGCCCAAGCCTTCGGCTAAACGACCACCTCTCTACTTTATCGGCTATCGAGGCACTGCTCCGGGTACGGATGAGGTCAAGGCACTCTATGACCGAGAGTACGGCGGACCGCTCATGATCCAACACGAAGAGGGATCGCCTGAGTCCTGGCAGGCCACTCACGGACCATGGTCGGCCCATGTCGTGATGCCGCTTCCGACGGATCAGGTTGCCGCCGTGATGAAACAATTGACCTGGGAACACGACCTCATGGGAGCGATTGCCCCGTCCATTACCTCCCCTCGTGACATGCCGGATACTGTGCTCCTGGCGACGCGACTGGCTCGCTGCTTGACGTTGTTGTCACAAGGCACGGCCTATGATGTCATCACCCAGGCCTATGTGAATCCCTCGGATTGGCAGCAACGCGTGCTCTCGACCTTTCAGCTGGATGACCACGTCTCCATCGTGCATGACGACAACGCCCATCCCGACCGGGTCTGGTCCTATTCACTGGGGCTCAGCAAGTTCGGGATGGACGAGATTGAAATGTTTTCAGCGAAGGGACTCCCTGACAGTTCCACCAAGGATATTTTGTCCGCGTCGGGCAGCGAATTGTTGCGACTGGGCCAGCCGATGAAAGTAGGGACCACACTCGATCTTCCTCTGCTCGGACGTACGGTTCGCGTTCGAAACTACCGGACGGCTGCACCGGCCGGACGGATGTTGGGATTCCGAGAACTACACACCTCGTAAGTTTGCCGATCACTCCACACGTTGCGAGTTCTCGTATGACGACCAGCCGACAGCGGGTCGTTTAAAAGTTCAGGCTGCTCACCCGCCCAACCCCGTTCCGTGGGCCAGGCCACAGCTCCCTGAGAGTCTTTCCCGCCGTTTCACCCTACGCTTCACGCTTCGCAAGAGACGTGACACGTGTGTCAATACGACGCCCCATAGGCCTATCGGCCCGTTGACATCCCTTCAAAACACAGGTTACAAAGTTTATGGTCCGAGTGGGGTCCTACCTATCCGAGACCTCAGTACAGCTATCATCCATACAGATGTTCTAATAAGGAGGTTTGCGATGAGTGACGTGGCACCGGAAATCAAAGTGGGCGATACAGCACCGGATTTCAATCTGAAGGATCAAGACCAGAAGGACGTGAAGTTGAGCGAATACAGGGGCAAGAAAAACGTCGTCTTGTGCTTCTATCCGCTGGATTGGAGCCCGGTCTGTCAGGGTGAAAACAAGTGTCTGACCGACGACTTCCCGAAGTTCCAGTCCGCCAACGCCGAATTGTTCGGCGTCAGCTGCGACAGCTTCTTCTCCCACAAAGCCTGGGCGGATTCACTGGATCTGAAGCACCGGCTGTTGTCGGACGTGCACCGGACAACCGCCAAGTCCTATGGTCTGTATTTTGAGCCGTTGAACTGCTCCAAGCGTGCGACCGTGATCGTGGATAAGAACGGCAAGGTTGCCTACGCGAAGGTGCAGGAGATCAAGACCGCGCGCGAAGACAAGGAAATTCTGGACGCGCTTTCGAAACTCAACTAACCATACAGGAATGAGTCACGAGGACTGAGGACTGGGCGGCTCCGAAGCTCAGTCCTCAGTCCTCAAGCCTCAACACTCGCTATGAGCGGAATCGTTGAAGACGTCAGCGACGCGAATTATAAAGAATTCACCGACAGCCCCGGTGCGGTGGTGGCCTATGGCCTCGCCACCTGTGAGCCCTGCAAAGCCTACGATCCCATTCTGGAGGAGACCGCGGCCAAGTTCCCGACCATCAAGGTCGGTAAGGCCAAGATGCATGTCCCGGGGCGCTGTCGAGAGATCAAAAAAACCCACACCTTTGAAACCTATCCCACCACCCATCTCTTTGCGCATGGTAAATTACTGCTGACGCGCGAAGGAGTCGTCGAGCCGGCCGAACTCGCCGCACTCATTTCCGACTACTTACTCAAGTAGCCCCGTGGCTGACCCATGAGGAGGCGAGCAACGTATGAAGACCATGATGCTTGGTGTGCTGTCCGCCGTGATCCTGGCCCTTCCGCTGTCGGCCGGAGCCCATACCGACGAGTATTTTGAATCCGTTCAGGCCCCGCACGGTGGGCAGTTACGGATGACCGGACCGTATCATATGGAACTGCTGGCCAAGGATGGAGAACTGACGGTCTATGTCACGGACCATGCGGACAACGTCATCGGCGTCGACGGGGGATTGGCGAAAGCGACGGTGGAAACGGGATCGAACAGAACCCAGGTGCATCTCCACCCGGTCGGAGGCAACATCCTCAAGGGAACCGGCACCTTCTCACTGACGCCGAGCACGGTGGTCATCGTGTTCATGAAACTGCCGAATCAAGACGGCTACGCCGCTCGGTTTATGCCGTTGAAACCGAAGAGTGAACAAGGCGAGAAGGCCCCATCCCATGCGGACGATGCAGGTCCACACCATCATCACCACTCACCAAAACATTGAGGGTGGGAAGGCTCAATGAATGGAGATCAGGCTGAGTTGTAAGGAGAACGGATCGTGAGACATCTGCTCGGGAGCTTCTTCATACTGTGCGTCACGCTGCTGGGGACGGTTCAAGTCGGTGCCCATTCTGCCAAACATGCCGAACCGGTGAAATCTCTTCACGGTGGGCAGTCGCTGGCCGCAGGGCCGTATCACCTCGAATTGGTCGCCAAGGACGGGGAACTCCTCCTGTATGTAACCGATCATTCGGACAGGCCCATTCCCACCGAGGGCGCGAAGGCAAAGGCCACGATTCAGCAAGGATTTGAGAAAACCAACGAGCAGGTAGAGCTCGTACCAGCTGGTGAAAATACATTGAAGGGAACCGGAACATTCGCGTTGAGCACGGACACAGGAATCATCGTCTTCCTGAAATTGCCCCAACGAGATGCCCACGCCGCCCGCTTTACGCCGCTCAAAGGCAAGAGCTGATCCGCAGACTAGGCCGCTGCCCCAAGCTTTCCTTTGATCTTCCAGTACCGCCGTCCGAAACACCCCACTCACTGACAATACCACTGGGAGATGACCGTTAGCACTCATCCTCTCTGCTGAAGATGGCTAGTGAAATAGACTATAGGGAGGAAGAGGGTCGCTCACTATTCATCGATTGTCCAGCAGATGTTGTTCCACCCACCGAAGGACTTCTGTCGCTATGGCAACTGCCCGATCGTAGTCTTCCCGCGTCACTGCTTCGGTAAGGCTAGGATACCGTGTCTCCACGGCAAATCGCGTCAGTCGAGCTGCTTCGGCGATTGTAGGTGGAACCTCTTGGCCGTTCCGCTGAAGCACCGTAACCAATTCTGCCAAATCATGTACGAAGGGAAACGTGATGCCGCGAGATAAGAGCAGGGCTTTGGTTGGTTTTTTTGCAGCTTGCTGAGCATCGAAGCAAAGATCTTCAAGATAGACATCAGGAAGGTTGATATCGGCTGTGGCTCTAGCCAGATTGCTTTTGGCTCGGTTCAACCACTCGATCGGATCGTCCGGGGGACGGCGTTCAGGCGGCATACACGACCTTGCCCTCGCGAACCGCCGGATAGATGACTAATGCCGCACGATCCTTGTATTGTTCGATTTCCTCCGGTGTCACCACGATCACATCCACTGCCTGTCCTACGCCAATGAGGTTCATGTAGATGTCTTCCACGAGGTGGCCCCGATTAAACTGTCCTCGTTTCACCACAAGGATGTCCACATCACTGTGTGGCCCCATCTCACCACGAGCAGCAGATCCAAACATAATAATCTTGTCCGGCTTGGCTACGGCAACGATCCGCTGCACAATCGTGTGTAATAGAGCTTCATCGACAGAACGTTGATTTTTCATGCTACCCTCTCAAATGCCCGCCATTTCAGGAACCTCTGCCTTCGCGTTCTGGAAGAATTGTACATGGACCGCCCGCCCAAGGCCACAGCACTTCACAGTTCGAACACATTGATGACTGTATGCCATCATGGTCGGCCTCACGAAGCTACAGCGAAGTAGAACCCTAATGTGTTCTACCCTTCCCTATCGGCCACTTTGAACCGGTGGCTGATACAGATATCTCTGAAACCCAACGAAGACCTTTCCAATCTCTTCTGGCTGGCCTAGGTCGGCCACCGCATCAGCAATGGCCCCGTGATACTTGAGTCGCAATAATGGCGAAAGCTTGTCCTGCGACAGCTCCTCCACCCCGACTCTGACGTATTGCGCGAGCACAAAGTCGAGGAACGCCTGCTGCTTGCTGTTGAAGTGCGTACTGATCTCCACCTTGGCTCTCGCAGCCCGTTCTTCTCGGGTGAGCGGGGCCATCGCATAGGCTACATGGGCGAGCACGTCAAACAGGTCGCTGTTCTCCGCATCGATAATACGTTGCATCTCCGTCATCTGCTCGGCGCCAAACCCCTTCTCAGCCAAGCCCTGTAGCAGCTTGGCTCGCGTCTCCGGCACACTCCAGATGGCGCGGAGTTCCGCCTCATTGCGGAAAAACTCCGGCAGTTTGCCGAAGAGCAGTTCGAGGAACTGCTGTGCCGACATCGGCGTGCCGTCAGGATGCCAGAAGGTCGTCACCATCATGTGCTGAATGGTCCGAGCCTTGCCATCAGCCAGCTTCACCTTAATTCGCGTCCGCTTCACATACTCAGCAGTCTCTTCGCGGACACGATCGACCAACGGTGGTGATGGGGCGACCGACTTCCGTTCCGCCTTAGGCTCCGGCTCAATCGGCTCGCCGTCCCACTCGGGATCGCTGAAGTGATGATGGGCCTTCACGAAATCATAGATCGTAAAGTAGTCTTTCCCGTCATAAAGCCGCGTCCCTCGCCCGATGATTTGCTTGAACTCGATCATGGAGTTGATCGGGCGCATGAGGACAATGTTCCGGATGTTGCGAGCATCCACGCCGGTTGAGAGCTTTTGCGAGGTGGTCAGGATCGTCGGGATGGTTTTTTCGTTGTCCTGGAAGTCGCGGAGGTGCTGCTCACCGAGTTCACCGTCGTTCGCCGTCACCCGCTGGCAGTAGTTGGGGTCCGTGCTCGTCTTCATCTGGTTGATGAGGTCGCGCACGGCCAGGGCGTGATCCTGCGTGGCGCAGAAGACCAGCGTCTTCTCCTGCTGGTTGATCTGGCCCATGAAAATCTCGACACGCTTCTTCTCGCGCTCTTTGATCTCGATAATCTTGTTGAAGTCGCTCTCCTGGTAGCGCTTCTTCGCCTCAATCTCGCCTTCGATGAGTTTATCGTCCGGCGTATAGACGTACTCGTCGAGCGTCGTGGAGATCTGCTTGACCTTGAACGGTGTGAGAAAGCCATCGTTGATGCCGTCCTTGAGGGAATAGACATAGACCGGCTCGCCGAAATAGGCATAGGTATCCACGTTGTCTTTGCGCTTGGGCGTGGCAGTCAGGCCGAGCTGCACCGCCGGGGCAAAATATTCAAGAATACCGCGCCAATTGCTTTCATCGTTGGCCCCGCCGCGATGGCACTCGTCAATGACGATGAAATCGAAGAAGTCCGGCGGATAGTCGCCGAAATACCCCTCGACAGGCTCGGGGGCCGCCGCTTGAACACGTTCAGAGACCGATTTACCACATGACAGTTGTTTGAGAAGCTCAATGTTACCTTTGATCAGCGCTACCTTCTTTGCCCTACTCCACTGTTGCACCTGTTTCTCACGGGCAAATGCCTCATCAATGCGGTCAAAGGTCTCGTAATAGACGAGTTTGACTGGACCGCGTGCAGCAGTATGTCGTGCGCCGTCTTGATTTTTGTGCTGCTGTAGACGTATTCGCAGGTTGGTCGTGCTTCCCGTGTATAGGCTCCCACCTGAGCATTCAAGTATATACATGTAGCCAAAAGCATCCGTGATCTCGGATATCTCATCAAACCGAGGGTTCATGTTGGACCAAGCACCAGAGCCAAAATCTGCCGATCGCTCGGTGGCTAATCCTGTCTGAGCCCCGGTGGCTGAGCTTGCCGAAGCCATGAAAGTCTGAAAAATGGTGAAGAAGAGGCTGCCGTTCTTCGGCACTTTGCCTTTCTTCCGAATATCATCCGGCTCGATCCGTACCAGCGCATCTTCGGGAAAAGCGGAGAATGCATTGTAGGCCTGATTGGCCAGAATGTTTCGGTCGGCCAGGAACAGAATGCGCGGACGCCGTGTGGGCTCGCGACTCAAGTTCCAGCGGCTATGAAAGAGCTTCCAGGCAATCTGAAAGGCGATGAAGGTCTTGCCAGTACCAGTGGCGAGAGTGAGCAGGATGCGCGGCTTATCCTCGGCCATAGCCTGCATCACGCGCTCAACCGCAATGTCCTGATAGTAGCGGCTGGGATGCGACCCGCCCTTGTCCTCAAAGGGGACAGCGGAGAAGCGGTCTCGCCACAGTTCGACAAGCTCACTGCCCGCGCCCCCTGTCGAAGGGAAGGTCAGGTTCCAGAGTTCGTCCGGGCTGGGATAGTGCGGCACCTTGCCTTCCTGTCCCGTCTCCATGTCGATGCTGTAGAGACCTTGCCCGTTGGTGGCATAGGTGAAGCGAACAGCGAGTTTCCCGGCATACTGTTTCGCCTGGGCGACACCTTCCGTCAGTTCCTCGTCCCAGGCCTTGGCTTCAATGACCGCGAGCTTGGTATTACGATAGACAAGCACATAGTCGGCAATGAGCGGCTTCGCACGCCGCCCCAATCCTTCGATGCGGCCCAGCGTAATGGGGTATTCCCGGAGAATTCTGGAGCCTTCCACGACGCCCCAACCAGACGCCTTGAGAGCAGGATCGATATGTTCCGCTCTAGTTTCGGCTTCGTTCATGACAGCATGGCCTCTCTGCGTGACCGGATTGACGTCATTGACCTCAGTGTCATCCCGGTCAACATGGTCAATGCAGTCCCTCTTGTCCTATCGGCCTCGTTCCTTTGCAGTCAGGGAAGGCGGAGCAGCCCCAGAACGGCCCGGTGGTAGAATTGCGCCGACGCATGGACTTGCCGCACAACGGGCACTCCAGTGACTCGAGCTTGGCCTGTTCCCGCGCTTCGATGCGTTTGGCGGTGAGCCGTTCGTTGAACCCACCGGTTTCCTCAAAGGTCTTGCCCTGTGCTTCAATCTGGCGCTTGAGCATCGTCAGGGTGCGTCCGATGATAATGAGCATGGCGTTGGCCACGATCACCACGTCGTCGGCATCAAGCCACGCGGCGTATTTTTTCCGCTGTTCCAGCGCGTGTTTCGCCGACTCGTAGACCATGTCATCCTCGAACGGAGCCGGATCCAGCGAGACCGCATTCACCGCTTTGGCTTCCGGCGAGTGCACCGACCAGGGAAGCCGACCCCGGTCAAGAATCACGATCTCATAATCGCCGCGCAGTTCGCTCAAACTGGCCCGCGCCACATCCGTGAGCTTCATCTCGGTATCCTTGGACGTGGCGGAACGCTCCGACCCCTCGATGATGTTCTGTCGTCCGCTCCGCGCGGCCTGCGTCATCTGATCGTACTGCCGTCCCTTCGGATCATAGAATTTGACGCCCGCTTCGCCTGCCGCATGCGTGAGAAAGCGCCGGCAGAACCGCAGCGTCTCGATCTGGATGATCGTCGCCAGCGTGAAGGAGTGCAGCTTCCTGAATCCGCCGTGTTTGTCGAACAGCTCAACCATGCCGTCCGGCTTCCTCTCCCGCCACACCCCAGCCCGCTACCTTCAGCGCGGGATCAATGTACTCCGCTCTGGTTTCGGCTTCATTCATGGTTTCTTTCTTCTGGGCTTCGTCGGCCTTTGCATCTTTTGAATCTGTTTCGCGGCCTGCTCAAAATCTTTATCGACAGGGCGCGGCTGCGCATCGATAAGAGTCCGATATTGGTCATACTCCTGTTCGGCTTTTGCCTTGGCCGACTCGGACGAGATCTTCCCGGCATGGTCCAATAATTCGCTGCCGGACAGCGACAGAAACTCATCCAGCTTCACAATCCAGTCGCGCATCGCCATGGGCCGACGATTGAGCGCCTGGAGTTCAGCGAATTCGAGATAGGCACTCACAACCCGGTTCAGCGCATGCAACTCGTTTTCGGTCAGATAATTCTTCGCAACCAAGACATCGTCTTTTCGGATAATTCCACCGGGACGCGTAGTAGTCAGCCCCATAAACGGCTTGGTTGCGTCCGCCCGCCGGTGAATGACTTCCGCCGCCGTATGCCCATGCGTCGCCCAGTGCATTTTGTTCTGCACCGTGGCAAAGAACTGCTGAGAGAGCTCTACATTGGGCTGGTAGTCCACGCTCGTGGCATAAATATCGAGGACCTTCTGGTAGAAACGCCGCTCTGACGAGCGGATATCCCGAATACGTTCGAGCAGCTCATCGAAGTAGTCAGCCTGACCCTTGCCCGGCGGATTCTTGAGCCGCTCGTCGTCCATCGTGAAACCCTTGACGAGATACTCGCTCAATCGTGCCGTCGCCCACTGGCGGAACTGCGTGCCGCGAGGGGATTTCACGCGATAGCCCACAGCAATGATCACCTCAAGATTGTAATGGTAGGTCCCATAGCTCTTGCCATCGGCGGCAGTTATCCGGAATTTCCGGATAACTGATTCCTCGGCCAACTCACCCTCCACAAAGATGTTCTGGATGTGCTCGTTGATAGTGCGGACATCTTTCTGGAACAGCTCCGCGATTAATTTTTGCGTCAGCCAGATCGTGTCATCTTCGAAGCGGCACTGAATGCGTGTGCGGCCGTCCTCGGTCTGGTAAAGGATGATGCTGGATTGCGGCAACGAATCGTCAGACATGGGAGTAATGGAGAATGGACAATGGAGAATGGGCAATGGACAATTGTAAATCGATGCTGGTCATCGGGTCATCCGCCGCTTCGTGGAATTAATGATACTGGTGAGCAACTTCAGAAGTTCCACCACATCGCGATGAATCGCTGAGAACACATCGTTTTCCAAATAGCGTGTTTCGTGCAATAACAGCAACCAGTACTCAGTCTCATTGGCTTCTTTCAGGGCGATGGCCATCTTATGGATAAAGTCGGCCTTACTCTCCGCCTGCTCAGCTTCTCGAACCAATGCGCCAATAGCCGTCCCTGACCGCAACAATTGCTTGGAGAGGATGACTTCTCGCGTCTCGGCACGCAGCGACTTGCACAGATTGACAACCTGCACCGCAAACGCAAACGACTTGATTTGCAGCGCCCCATCCCTCATTGTCCATTATCCCTTATCAATTCTCCATTGCGCGCGTTGTCCTTCGTCAATTGTCCATTATCCCCTGTCAATTCTCCATTGAATGCCTGATGCAGCAGCGACTTCTTCAACTCCCCCAGCGCGGCAAGCTTGTGCTGATAGATGGATTCGAGGCGTTGGGTTTCTTCGCGGAGAGCGTTCGCTGCTTTGACAATTTCTGCCTGAACTCCAATTGGTGGAAGCATCACCGGAAGCTCTTGAATAAGCCCCATGTTCAGCCCTGCCATAATTGCTCCTTTGGCATGCTTAACTAGGAACGCTTGAGACTGAAGAGAGTGGAGGAAGTAAATGTGGAGATGGCCCGGCAAGCATATTGTTTGGTCAAGCGTGATGCAGCAGATATGCTTCGTGTTGATAGCGGTCGGGATGTCGTCCGGGACAATCGCGCAACGGCCACACGTACCCATAATCGTAATTAACACATCTCCAGGATGTACAGTATAGCGTTCAAGCTGAAGATACTTCTCTGGTGTGATAAACCGGTTCTTCCCCCACCGAAACTCATTAGCGACCGCGTTGTCGATGCCGAGGACAGCGATACCCTCATCGACGAACTCGCTGTGCAAAAGCTGACTACCGAAAGGACCAGTGCGAATTGAGCCTTTGGCTGATGCGGCAATCTCCTTCACTGTCTTCTCCACCCACCCTTTTCCCCGCTGAGTAAAAACAGATTGCAGATGGCTTTCGAAGAGGGCGCGGGCGTTGCGGAGGTTCTTTTCGGCGTTGGCCGTGGCGGTGGCGAGGCCGTCAAACGCTTCGTCGAGGATGCCGACGATTCTCCGCTGTTCGGGAAGCGGGGGGATACTGACGAGTTCGTCATGAACGAAGTTTCGGTTAAGGGTCGGAACGCCAGTACCGCTTGCGAACCGTTGTAAATCGAACTGCTTCAGGAGATGAAATATGAATCGAGGATCGTTCCCGTTGAAGTTCTTTACGTAAAGAACCGTGTTGAGAGGCCAAAAATCCTCTTCAACGAAGAAAACATTCCCGATGCTGCCGCTTCGGCCAGTAACAACTCCTGGTCCCCGAACAGCGTATTTGTGGTGTGTATCGTTGATTCCGCTTGAGGTTACTAGCGGAAACTCCCCAGCCACTCTGTCCTGAGTCGGCAAGTCGAAACCTCTTTGGAGAGTGGCTACATCACCAAGTCGTTTCGTTTCCCACCCCTTCTTCATTTCAACAAGGCCTTGATGTTTTCCAACACCCCAGCACTCTCTGCATCCAGCGCCGCAATCTCGTCCATGATCTCTTGCGGACTACGGTGCGTCACAACTTCGCCGCCGTTAGGGTTCTTCACCGAAAGATCGAAGGCGTTCTGGTCGATGGTCTTCGCATCCACGGTCCAAGACCTGGGCGAGTCGGCGGCGGTCTTTTGTAGCTTCACGAACTCAGCAAGGTCGTCGTCGTTCAGTGGGTTGGTCTTGCCTAGGCTGCGGCCTGGGTCGAGCTGGTAGTACCAGATCTTTCCGGCCTGCCCTGAGCTCGGTCGAAGGGTGGGCGCGCCTTTCTCGAAGAACAGCACCACGGTCTTCACGCCCGCCCCCTGGAACGTACCGCCGGGGCAATCGAGCACCGTGTGGAGGTTGCAGCTTTCCAGCAGCAACTTACGCAGGCTCACCGACGCATTGTCGCTGTTGGAGAGAAACGTGTTCTTGATGACCACGCCACCGCGCCCGCCTGCCCTGAGCATCTTGATGAAGTGCTGGAGGAAGAGAAAGGCCGTTTCGCCGGTGCGGATGGGAAAGTTCTGCTGCACTTCCTTCCGCTCTTTCCCGCCGAACGGCGGATTGGCCAGCACCACGTCGAAGCGGTCTTTCTCCTGAATGTCGGCCAGGTTTTCCGTGAGCGTGTTGGTATGGATGATATTCGGCGCCTCAATGCCGTGCAGGATCATGTTCATGATCGCGATGACGTAGGCGAGGGACTTCTTTTCTTTCCCGTAGAAAGTACGGGTTTGGAGCGTGGTGAGGTCTCTCGTCGTCAGCCCTTCGGCATTGCTCAGGGACCGTGAGCCTGTCGAACGGAGATAGTCGAACGCTTCGCACAAGAACCCTGCCGATCCACAGGCGCCGTCATAGATGCGATCGCCGATCTTCGGCTTCACCACCTGCACCATGGCGCGGATGAGCGGGCGAGGGGTGTAATACTCGCCGCCGTTGCGCCCGGCGTTGCCCATGTTCTTGATCTTGGCTTCATAGAGATGCGACAGCTCGTGCTTCTCTTTCTGCGAGCGGAAACGCAGTTCGTCGATGTGGTCGATGATCTCGCGCAGGTTGTAGCCGCTCTGGATCTTGTTTTTGATCTCGCCGAAGATTTCGCCGATCTTGTACTCGATGGTGTTTGGCCCACTGGCCTTCTGCTTGAAGCTGTGCAGGTAGGGAAAGAGCTTCAGGTTGACGAAGTCAGTGAGGTCGCTACCCGTCAGAGCCTTGTTGTGGTCGATCACTCGCCCGGTCCCTGAGCTCTGCCGAAGGGTCGGCGCGGCCCAGCTTTCCCAGCGATAGGGTTTATCAAGAATGAAACTGTAGCGCTTCCCCTCCAGCCTGGCTTCGTCGGCCTTGTCCTGCTCCAGCGCGTCGAGATATTTCAGGAACAAGAGCCAGGACGTCTGCTCGGTATAGTCCAGCTCCGTCGTGCAACCGGCTTCTTTCCGGAGCACATCATCGATGTTTCTAAAGGCTTGTTCGAACATGCGGGGGTCTCCAGGCAGCTGTAAGG
>CABVSA010000046.1 GCA_902500805.1 uncultured Nitrospira sp.
CCGACGATCACGAGCTTGAGTGGGGACAGTCGGGCCTACAGCGAGGGGGCGGAGGCGGTGGTGATCGAAAGTGGCAATGCCGTGGTCGCCGACGTTGACTCGACGAACTTCGATACCGGGACGTTGACCGTAAGTTTCACGGCGGGGAGTGACAGCGCCGAAGATGTGCTGGCGATCCGCAACCAGGGGACGGGGGCGGGCCAGATCGGAGTGAGCGGGGCGAACGTCACCTATCAAGGCGTGACCATCGGGACCTTCACCGGGGGCAGCAGCGGCAGCAACCTCGTCATCACGTTGAATGCCAGTGCGACCTCCACGGCGGTAACGGCACTGGTTCGGAACATCACCTATCAGAACACCGACACGCATGCGCCGACCACGGGGGCGCGCACGGTCCGGTTTGTGCTGACCGATGGGGATGGCGGCACGAGTCCGAACTACAACGCGACCGTGACCGTGAGTGCCGTCAATGATGCGCCCGTGCTGGCGGATACGGCGTTGACGCTGACGGTGGCCGAGGATGCCGGGGGGCCTAGTGGGGTGGTGGGCGCTCCGATCAGCGCGTTCACCGGTGGGATCAGTGATGTGGATACTGGGACCTCGAAGGGCCTCGCGATTACGGGGAGTAACGCAACGAACGGGACGTGGTACTACACCAGAAACGGGGGCACGACGTGGACGGCGGTAGGAACGGTGAGCAACACGTCGGCCTTGCTGTTGGCGGACAATGTCAGCACGCGGCTGTATTTTGCGCCGAGGGCGAACTACAACGGGGCGAGTCTCGCAGCGCTCACCGTCCGGGCGTGGGATCAGACCAGTGGCACGGCGGGGACGAAGGTGAGCACGGCGACGAACGGGGGCACCACGGCCTTCTCCAGTGCCACGGATACCGTGGATGTGACGGTCACAGCCGTGAACGATGCCCCGACGGGCGTGCCGCTGATCACCGGGACGGTGACGGAAGACCAGACCCTGACGGCGGATACCAGTGGGCTTGGCGATGCCGATGGGCTGGGGACGTTCCGCTATCAATGGCTCAGAAACGGCGTGGCAATTGGAGGCGCGACGGGCAGCACGTATACGCTGGGCGATGCCGATGTCGGGACACAGATCAGTGTTGCCGTGAGCTACACCGATGGGCAGGGAACCAGCGAGAGCGTGACGAGTGTGCCCACGGCTCCTGTCCTCAATGTGAACGATGCGCCGACGGGCGTGCCGCTGATCACCGGGACGGTGACGGAAGATCAGACCCTGACGGCGGATACCAGTGGGCTTGGCGATGCCGATGGGCTGGGGACGTTCCGCTATCAATGGCTCAGAAACGGCGTGGCAATTGGAGGCGCGACGGGCAGCACGTATACGCTGGGCGATGCCGATGTCGGGACACAGATCAGTGTTGCCGTGAGCTACACCGATGGGCAGGGAACCAGCGAGAGCGTGACGAGTGTGCCCACGGCTCCTGTCCTTAATGTGAACGATGCGCCTCTTCTCGTGACCAATAGTGGCAGCACGGTGGCCGAAGGTGGAACTGACACGATCGACGTGAGCGAGTTGGCCGTGACGGACGCTGACCACGCGGAGGCACAACTGACCTATTCTATCGGAATAGGTCCCGCGCATGGACGACTTGAATTCATCACCGCTCCGGGCATTTCGACGAGTAGTTTCACTCAGGCCGATATCCTTGCCAATCGGCTGGTCTATGTGCACGATGGGTCGGAAACCACCAGCGATAGTTTCACATTTACAGTCGGTGATGGGGCCGGTGGGACACTAGGCACCACGACGATGACTCTGACGATCATTCCCGTGAACGATGCGCCCGTCATTACAAGTGACGGCGGGGCATCGATGGCCATCGTCACTGTTGCAGAACATGTCAGTGCCGTCACGATTGTGACCGGCGCTGACGTGGATCTAGCGGCCCAGACGCTAACGTACCACATCAGTGGTGGAGTGGATCAGGCATTGTTCACGATCAATATGACCACCGGTGCACTAAGCTTTGTCGCACCTCCTAATTTTGAGGTAGCCACCGATGCGAACGGCGATAATGTCTATGTCGTGGAGGTGCAAGTCATTGACAGCCAGGGGGCGAGCACCACACAAACGATTCAGGTGACGGTAACGGACATAGCCGAGCCGCTACCACCCAACTTAGCAACTTTGAGCATTCCGCCGATTTTGCTGTCGCCGACCGCGTCAAGTCCGGCTGGTCCAACGCTGGTTTCTTCAACTCCATCGAGCTCGGCCGAGCCATCACCTGACGTGCTTCCGCAGTCCCTAGCACCACAAGGCTCAAGCACAACCCCAGTGGAATTGGACTCCACACCCATTGTGCAGCTCCCATTGGATTCACGAACAGCACAATCTGATGCTCGCTTTCCAGGCGAGCGTGGAAAACCGATGGATCTAGCCAAGGACCAGCCTCTTTTTACAGTTCGGCAGGGCGGGCCGGATCCGGT
The DNA here is from genome assembly GCA_902500805.1 of uncultured Nitrospira sp. Lineage (GTDB taxonomy): Bacteria > Nitrospirota > Nitrospiria > Nitrospirales > Nitrospiraceae > Nitrospira_D. The sequence goes on from CABVSA010000046.1 coordinate 2,466, forward strand.
GCAGGATCTTGGACCGTCAGAAGTCTCGCGACCCATGAGCGAGCTCCCGCCGGCCACACTCGACGAGATGGCCGTCTCGTTGGAGCATCTCGCTGGGGAGTCTGAAGAGCGGCATCCGTTGAGCACTCGGATTGTGGCTCTGGCCGGCACGACGTTGTCCGTTGCGTTCATTGCGTGGGCCCTCCACCGTGGTGCCTTGTTGGCTGGGCCTTTATGGAAAACGAGCTGGCCTGGCGGCACTCCGCGTCGCAAGCAGTAGGCAGACGTAGATGCAGTGAGCGTGGGTGCCGGCTGGATTGCCGCTGGATATGAGCAGCAGCCAGTTCGAGGGTTTACTTGACCTACATGCGTGGTGAATCTCTTTCCTCGAGTGAACGGACCAATCCGCAGAGACAGAGCCGCTTAAGAATTGATACTTCCCCATTCTCGTGATCAGCTTTGGGCTAGTCCTCAGGCGTACGTTGTGCAGCGGACTGTCCTGATGTGGTGTGGGTTGATGCGGGTTCGTATCCGTTCATGCTGGTCATCAGGAGCACGGTTGGTGCCAAGCCTGCGCTCGGGCACTGAACTATTCAGCCTCCGGTGCAAGTCGCCGATGAAGAGCTGATCCTCTGTCTGTGGAAGGGGCGAGCTGCGCCATGTTTTGGTGGAAAAAGCCGACCATGCCTCAAGAAAATAAGAAGAAGCCGAGTAAGCCAACATCGACTTCAAAAGGGCTAGGTTCTGCTCGCTCGAAAGGGAGCCTGCTCTCTCTTGAGTCCCGTCTCATGTTCGATGCCGCGGCGGGCGCGACGGCGGCTGAGGTGAATCAGGAGCAGGTTGCGCAAGAGCAAGCTGAAGCGTCAGTCTCAGGCAGCAGCAGCGGCGAGACGCCAGTGGTCACCGACAGCCAGGAGCTGCTTCAAGCGATTACGACCTACCTGCCAACCGAGTCGCGCCACGAGATTGTCTTCGTCGATCCCACGGTCCCCGACTATCAAGAACTTTTGAGCGGCATGGACCCGACCATCGAAGTTGTCATGCTGGCTGGCAGCCAAGACGGCATCGAGCAAATGGCGAACGCCATGTCCGGCCGCACCGGCATCGACGCCGTCCACATCATTTCACATGGTGGAGCAGGTGAGCTTCAACTCGGTACAGGGACGCTGACCCTCAGCACGATGTCGAGCCAATATGCCGATGAACTGGCAGCGATCAAACTGGCGCTGTCGGAGCAGGCGGATATACTCGTCTACGGCTGCGATTTCGCAGAAGGCGATACAGGCCAGGCGGCAGTGAACCAACTCGCGGCCCTCACCGGCGCCGACGTGCAAGCCAGCAGCGACCTCACCGGGAACGTCATGCTCGGAGGCGACTGGGATTTCGAAGTGCAGACCGGCGGCATCGAAACCCAGATCGCGATCAGCTATGACACGCAAGTGAATTGGCTCAATCTCTTAAGCCTCACCGCGAGCGGTAGCGAAACCCGCATCAACACCACAACTACCGGCACTCAAACGACCAATTCCTTGATCACAAACTTCACCGCCGACAGCGTGGCGATGGATGCCAGCGGGAACTATGTGACGGTCTGGGAGAGCGCCGGCAATATCAATGGGCAGCGATACAACAGCGCGGGTACGGCTCAAGGTGGCGAATTTGTGATCGCGTCGAATACAGCGACTGAACGATTAGCCAGTGTCGCCATGAATGCCAGCGGCGCCTTTGTTGTCACCTGGGAACGGGATCAGGGGACCGGCGATTATGACATCTATGCGCGGCTCTACAACTCCTCGGGGAGCGCGATGGGGAGCGAATTTCTTGTGAATGAGACCACAACCTACCATCAGGAGCAGGCCAAGGTGGCGATGGATGCCAATGGCAACTTCCTGATCGTGTGGGACAGCAACCATGGCTCGAGTGGCACCTATGTCGATGACGTGTATGCCCAGCGCTACAACTCAACCGGAACCAAGATTGGGTCAAATTTCGTTGTCAATACCACGACCGCCCAGGATCATGATCAAGCGGATGTCGCGATGGACTCTGCTGGAAACTTCGTCGTCGTGTGGGAGAGCGAGCGGTCAGCCGGGAGCAACACGTACAACATCTATGGACAACGATACAATTCGTCCGGTGTGGCGCAAGGCGGAGAATTCCTGGTCAATTCCGTCGCCAGTAACACCGATCAGCATGCCGCCGTGGCGATGAACGACAGCGGCAACTTCGTCGTGACATGGGATCGCACCAGCGGGAGTGACCTCGATATTCAAGCGCAACGGTTTAACAGTTCCGGCGTGGCGCAGGGTAGTGTGACCTCGGTCACGAGTAATGCTACGTATGCCCAGGATCTCGCCAACGTTGCGATGGACGCCGGTGGCAACTTCGTCGTCTCGTGGTCAAGCATTACCCAGGATGGTTCTGGCTTGGGGATCTACACCAGGCAGTACGATAACACGGGCACGGCGCTCACCACAGAAAGCCGAGTAAACACAACCACAAGCAACAATCAAGACTTTTCCGGCGTCGCCTACCAAAACGGGAAAGTGGTGGTGACGTGGTCGGGGGAGGGAACCGGAGACACGACAGGCTTTTTCATGCAGCGCTACGACGCAGCTGGAGGCAATGCCGCGCCCACCATCATCAGCAACGGAGGCGGTGTCACGGCGTCTATCAGTGTCGCCGAGAATTCAACCGCTGTGACTACGGTGACGGCGACCGATGCTGATGCCGGTGCAACGCTCACCTACTCCATCAGCGGCGGCGCCGATGCCTCCAAGTTCACGATCAACAGCAGCACCGGAGCCCTCTCGTTCATCACGGCTCCTAACTACGAGTCGCCCACGGATAGTGGTGGCAACAACGTGTACGACGTCATGGTTACGGTGACTGATGGTGTGAGCGGGGCGGATTCCCAATCCATCGCGGTGACCGTCACGAATACGAACGATGCGCCTGTCAATTCAGTCCCAAGTGCGCAAAGCACCAATGAAGACACCAGTAAGGTGTTCTCATCGGCGAATGGAAACCAGATCTCGATTGCCGATCCCGACTCCAGCGGGGCGAATTTCGAAGTCACCGTGTCCGTGACGAATGGGACCTTGACGCTCGCCGGCACGACGGGCTTGACCTTCGTATCCGGCGACGGTACCGCCGACAGCACCATGACGCTCCGTGGTACGGCCACGAATATCAATACCGCGCTCAACGGCCTGAGCTATTCCCCAACAGCCGACTTCAACGGCGGTGCGACGCTGACGATTTCCACGCGTGACAACACCCTTGTCTCGCTCGACATCGATGCCAACCTTCAAGCCCGCTATACCTTCGAAGGCAATGCCAACGACGTGGCCCCCGGCACCGCACAGAACGGCACCCTGGGGGGGAACGCCACCTATGTGACGGATGGGACACGCGGGCAAGTGCTCAGTCTCGATGGGGTTGATGATTACGTACAGATTGCTGGGAGATTCGGTGATCCGGTCAACGTGACGCTGACGGCTTGGGTGAACCTGACGGCCGCGGACAGCCTCGGCTCCCACGTGATCTCGTTGGGCGACAGCGTGCTGCTTACGGTTGACGAGCCTAGTTTAGGGAATGGGGTGTCAGGCGTGTACTACAACGGCTCCACCTGGGTCAAACTCACCACGGGACAATTCATTGCCGGTACCGGATGGCACCATATCGCCTACATCTTTGACGACACGAATAATACGAACACACTCTACATTGATGGCACGGCGGTGGCCACGGCCACAGCCAGTGCGTCTATTTCCTACACACAGGGCATCAACAGTTTTATCGGCAAGCATGGCAATGGCAATACTGCATTCGACTTCAACGGCAAAGTCGACGACGCGCGCGTCTACAGCCGCGCCCTCTCTGCGAGTGAAGTTGCGACCTTAGCCGCTGATCTGAACCTAACCGACACTGATAGCGTGGCTGTGACCGTTACCGCAGCCAACGATGGACCATCGTTCAGCAGCCTCAATGGGACGCCGACCTTCACCGAAGGCGGCAGCGCCGTCGTCTTGGACAGCTCGGTTACGATTACCGATACGGAACTCACGGCGGCGAACAATTTCAACGGGGCAACGTTGACGCTGACGAGAAACGGTGGTGCGAACAGCCAAGACGTGTTTTCCGGCAGCGGGACGTTGAGCCTGAGCGGCGGCAACGTGATTGTTGGAGGCACCACGATCGGGACCTATACCAACAGTGGCGGCACGCTGGCGATGACGTTCAACAGCAACGCCACGAACACGCTGGTCAATTCGGCGATGCAGCAGATCGCTTACAGCAATTCAAGCGATGCCCCACCGATCTCCGTGCAGATCAACTGGACCTTCAACGACGGAAACAGCGGCAGCCAGGGCACGGGCGGGGCCCTCACAGCCACGGGTAGCACAACAGTGAGCATCACGACGGTTAACGATGCGCCTGTCAATTCAGTCCCAAGTGCGCAAAGCACCAATGAAGACACCAGTAAGGTGTTCTCATCGGCGAATGGAAACCAGATCTCGATTGCCGATCCCGACTCCAGCGGGGCGAATTTCGAAGTCACCGTGTCCGTGACGAATGGGACCTTGACGCTCGCCGGCACGACGGGCTTGACCTTCGTATCCGGCGACGGTACCGCCGACAGCACCATGACGCTCCGTGGTACGGCCACGAATATCAATACCGCGCTCAACGGCCTGAGCTATTCCCCAACAGCCGACTTCAACGGCGGTGCGACGCTGACGATTTCCACGCGTGACAACACCCTTGTCTCGCTCGACATCGATGCCAACCTTCAAGCCCGCTATACCTTCGAAGGCAATGCCAACGACGTGGCCCCCGGCACCGCACAGAACGGGACGTTGACCAACGGCGCGTCCATTGTGACGGATGGAACACGAGGCCAAGTGCTCAGTCTCGACGGAGTGGATGACTATGTGCAGATCACCGGTCTCTTCGGTAACCCGACGGATATTACCCTGGCCGCGTGGGTCAATTTGACAGCTCCTGACACGAACGGAGCTTCAGTGATCTCGCTCGGTGACAGCGTCAGCTTTCGAGTCGATGATGCGTCCCAATACCTTGTCGGATTTGTCTATGACGGAAGCGGCTGGCAAGAAGTCAGGACCAGCGCGGTCGTGGCCGGCACAGGTTGGCGTCACGTCGCATTCAGCTTCAGCGACAGTGGAAATCTGGGCACGGTGTATCTGGATGGCACGGCGATTGGCACAGCGACGATCACGGCATCCATTAACTATACGTTGAACCCCAATAGCTTCATCGGGAAGCACGGGAACGGAAACACGACATTCGATTTTAACGGGACCATTGACGATGCCCGAGTCTATAACCGGGCGCTGAGCGCCGCTGAGGTGGCGACGCTGGCCGGAGACCTGAGTCTGACCGATACCGACACGGTGGCCGTCACGGTCAACGCAGTCAACGATAGTCCCACGATAGGAGGGGGCTCTGTACCGGCGATCAATGAAGATACGACCAATCCACCAGGAGCGACCATCAGTTCGATGATCGGCGGCACCTTCAGCGATCCCGATGCCGGTGCGTCGCCTGCGGGGGTGCTGATCACGAATAATCCTCTGAACGCTGCACAGGGAATCTGGCAATACTCGACCGACAGCGGCACGAGTTGGCATGACGTGGGCGCCATTGCCTACCCGAACGCCTTGGCGCTGAGCGCCGGCACCAGCCTACGATTCTTGCCGGCAGCCAACTATAACGGGTCGCCGGACATCTTGTCGTTCCGTGGGTTGGACAATACCTACTCAGGTGGATTCACCAACGGCGCAACGAAAGTGACCTCTGATGCCTCCAGCCCCGGTGGCAGTTCGCCCATCAGCAGCAGTCTCGTTTCCTTCACTACGCTTATTACCGCCGTCAACGATGCACCGGTGCTGGCGGATACGGTGTTGACCCTGACCGTGGCGGAGGATGCGGGAGCGCCCAGCGGCGCAGTAGGCAGCTTGCTCAGCGCTTTCACCGGTGGGATCACCGACGTGGACGCGAGCGCCGTGAAGGGGATTGCGATCACCGGGACGAACGAGACGAACGGGACGTGGTACTACACGACGAACGGGGGGACGACGTGGACAGCAGTGGGCGCGGTGAGCAACACCTCAGCGCTGCTGCTCGCAGACAATGCCAATACGAGGCTCTATTTTGCGCCAAGTGCAAACTACAGCGGCACGAGCACGGGGGCCTTGACGTTACGTGCCTGGGATCAGACCAGCGGGACGGTAGGAACCAAAGTCTCCACCGCGAGTAATGGGGGCACGACCGCCTTCTCCAGTGCCACGGACACGGTGGCTGTCACGGTGAGTGCGTTCAACGACGCGCCGACCTTTGCCGTCGGCGACGGCAGCGTGGTCACGCCAGTCGGGAGTGGTCACGACTATGCCTTTGGCAGCGTGGTCCAGCCTGACGGAAAAATCATCGCCGTTGGCTATGCCTCAAATGGCTCTAACAACGATTTCGCCCTGGTGCGCTACAACGCTGATGGCACGCTCGACACTAGCTTCGGAATTGGAGGTAAGGTCAGCACTGCAATCGGCACGGGTGACGATCGTGGGCGCAGCGTCGCCCTCCAGGTCGATGGCAAAGTGCTTGTTGGTGGCTATGCCCATAACGGGAGTAACTACGATTTTGCGATCGCGCGCTACAACGCGGATGGGTCGCTCGATACAAACTTCGGTGGCGGTGACGGGATTGTCACAACAGCGATTGGGTCAAATAGTGAAGTGGCGCTCAAGGTGCTGGCTCAGGCTGATGGCAAGCTGGTCCTCGCCGGGTACGGCTATCCCGCTGCCGGCTCCAACAACGACATGGCGTTGGTTCGTTACAACAGCGACGGCTCACTCGATACGACGTTCGGCGGGGGCGACGGCATTGTCACCACGGCAATCGGCACCGCTACCGAGTACGGCCGTGATGCGGCTATCCAGACGGACGGCAAGATCGTGCTAGTCGGGTCGAGCTGGAATGGCAGCAACTACGACATGGCGTTGGTCCGGTACAACAGCGATGGTTCGCTCGATACCGGCTTTGGCACCGGTGGCAAGGTGACCACGGCGTTTGGGAGTGGCGACGAGACGGCGTACGGTGTCGTGATCCAGGCTGACGGCAAGATCGTGATTGCGGGTGATTCGATGCAGGGGGCCAATATGGCTTTTGCCCTCGCACGGTACAACAGCGACGGTACGCTGGATACTAGCTTTGGCACATCGGGTAAGGTGACCACCGCCGTTGGCACGGGCAATAACGTGGTGTTCGATCTCGAAGTGCAAGCGGACGGGAAGCTAGCTGTTGCTGGAACTGTCTCAAACGGTACCAACACCGATTTCGCAGTGCTTCGCTACACCACATCGGGTGTTCTGGATACAAGCTTCAGCAGTGACGGGATAGTGCTGACCGATATCGGGGGGGTTGAGAATGCGTCCTCGCTCACGCTGCAGTCCGACGGCCAGCTGGTGGTGGCTGGGTACACCGACGTCGGCGGAACGCAAGACTTCGCACTGGTAAGCTACACCTCTGACGGCCGGCTTGATGCGGGCTTTGATACGCCCGTCCAGACCTTGAATGCCAATCCGACGTTTGTAGAGGGCGGGTCCCCAGTCGTCCTCGATGCCAACGTGGAGATCTTCGACGCCGAGCTCTCCGCAGCGAATAATTTCAACCTCGCCACGCTGACGCTGGCGCGCAATGGCGGGGCGAACGGCGAAGACGTTTTCGGAGCGACCGGGACCTTGAGCCTCTCTGGTGGAAACATTGTGGTGAGCGGCGTGACGATCGGGACCTACATCAATACCGGCGGCACCCTGACCCTGACCTTTAACAGCAACGCGACCAATACCCTCGTCAATTCGGCGATGCAGCAGATTGCCTATAGCAACAGCAGCGATGCCCCTCCGAGTTCAGTGCAGATTGGCTGGACGTTCAACGACGGGAACAGCGGCAGCCAGGGCACGGGTGGAGCCCTCACTGCTACGGGTAGCATGACGGTGAGTATCACGGCCGTCAACGATGCGCCGCTCAATACCGTACCGGGGGCGCAGAGTACCAACGAAGACACGAATCTGGTGTTTTCCTCCGGTAACGGCAATCAGATTTCCGTCACCGATCCCGACTCCAGCGGCGCAAGCTTCGAGATCACCCTGTCTGTGACCAACGGCACAGCAACGCTGTCCGGCACGACCGGCCTCACCTTCACATCCGGCGACGGCACCGCCGACAGCACCATGACGCTCCGCGGTACGGTCACGAATATTAATGCTGCGCTCAACGGCCTGATCTATTCTCCGACAGCCAACTTCAACGGCGGCGCGGCACTCACGATTGCGACGCGTGACAACACCCTTGTGTCGCTCGATATCGATGCCAATCTCCAAGCCCGCTATACCTTCGAAGGCAATGCCAATGACGTGGCTCCCGGCACGGCGCAGAACGGGACGTTGACTAACGGCGCGTCCATTGTGACGGATGGAACACGAGGCCAAGTGCTCAGTCTCGACGGGGTGAATGACTATGTGCAGATCACCGGCACATTTTCCAATCCAACCGAGATTACGATCGGCGGGTGGGTGAATCTCGCTGCCGGCACCGGGCGCAAAGAATTTATCTCGCTGAGCAATCGTGTTCATATTGCATTGGATGATGGAAGTGGTCTGGGTGTGAAGGGGAGTGTGCAAGTCGGGGCCGGTTCGTGGATCGACCTGAGCTCGAATCAATATATTGCGGGGACCGGCTGGCACCACATTATGTACAGCTACAGCGACAGCACGAATACCCATGCTCTGTATATCGACGGCACGCAGGTGGCCACTGCCACCATCAACAACTCAGTCTATTGGACCGGCGCCACCGACACGTACATCGGTTATCATCCCGTGAACGGGTTTTACACGAACGCATTGATCGACAACGTGGGTATTTACAACCGAGCGCTGTCCGCGTCAGAAATCGCTTCCTTGGCAAATGATTTGACCCTCACCGACACCGATACGGTAGCCGTCACGGTCAATGCGGTCAACGATAGTCCCACGGTTGGGGGGGGCTCTATTCCGGCGATTGCAGAAGACACCGTCAATCCACCCGGCCAAACCATCAGCAGCATGATCGGAGGCACCTTCAGCGATTCCGATGCCGGTGCGTCGCTTGCGGGGGTGCTGATCACGAATAATCCTCTGAACGCTGCACAGGGAATCTGGCAATACTCGACCGACAGCGGCACCAGTTGGCATGATGTCGGCGCCATCGCCTACCCGAACTCGTTGGCCCTCAGTGCTAGCACCAGCCTCCGTTTCCTGCCGGCAGCAAACTACAACGGATCCCCTGACATTCTGTCGTTCCGCGGACTGGACAATACTTACTCGGGTGGATTCACCAGCGGCGCGACTAAAGTCACCTTCGATGCGTCAAGCCCTGGTGGCAGCTCTCCCATTAGTTCTAGTCTCGTGTCGTTTAGCACCACCATTAATCCAGTCAACGATGCGCCGGTGCTGGCGGATACGGTGTTGACCCTGACCGTCGCCGAAGACGCGGGAGTACCCGTGGGTACGGTGGGGTCGCTGGTCAGCAGCTTCACGGGTGGCATCACCGACGTGGACGCGAGCGCCGTGAAGGGGATGGCGATCACGGGGACGAACGAGACGAACGGGACGTGGTACTACAGCACCAATGGTGGGGTGACGTGGACGGCGGTGGGCACGGTCAGTAATACCTCGGCGTTGTTGCTGGCGGACAATGCCAGCACGCGGCTGTACTTTGCGCCGGGGGCGAACTACAACGGCACGAGCACGGCGGCCTTGACCCTGCGGGCGTGGGATCAGACGAGCGGCACGGCGGGGACGAAGGTCAGCACGGCGAGCAATGGAGGGACGACGGCCTTCTCCAGTACGACCGATACCATCGATGTGACGGTGACGGCGGTCAACGATGCGCCGGTGCTTAGCGTATCAGGCACCGGAGCAGTAGCGGAGGGGCAAGTCTACACGCTGAACCTCGGCGCGACCGATGTGGATGGCGTGACGATCACTTCCTGGACCATCACCTGGGGTGATGGAATAATCCAGACCGTGGCGGGCAACCCTTCCTCTGTGACGCATACCTATGCGAACGAGCTAGTGGGGATGACCCTGAATATTACGGTGGCCGCTACGGATGCCGATGGGACCTGGTTTAACAATCGACTCTATGTTCCCACTTGGGCGGGGACGGATGCGGTCCACATCTATGAGAGTCAGTCGGGAGCCTTCGTCGGCACCATGGCACCCCTTGGAGACGGACTCGACGACCATATCGAAGTAATCCAAGGGCCAAATGGCAATTTGTACATTTCCTCGGAGCAGAGCGATAGCGTACTTGAGTACACGACCGCCGGGGTGTTGGTCCGGACCTTCGTGGGACCCGGGTCGGGCGGACTGAACGGGTCGGCGGGAATGGCGTTCGGGCCGGACGGGCATCTCTACGTCGCCAGCTACCATGGGAATCAGGTGCTGCGCTACGACGGCTCGACGGGGGCATTCCTGGGCGTCGCGGTGGCGGCTGGCACGAGCGGCTTCGGTGTGCCGCTGGGTTTGAACTTCGGTCCCGACGGCATGTTGTATGTCGTGAGCCGTGCCAACAACAGCATTATGCGATTCGATGCCGAGACGGGCATCCACGACGCCGGTTTTTCCGGCAGTTGGTCGGGGGCGAATCTGGAAGACTTCACGTTCGGGCCGGATGGAAATCTTTATGCGGCCGACGGGAACCGCATCGTGCGCCTCAACGGTAGTACAGGCGCCTTCATCGACAGCTTCGTGGCTCCCGGGGCTGGCGGATTGTCCTATGCCGCCGGGCTAACCTTCGGCCCAGACGGACGGCTGTATGTCTCAGATCAGAACGCCGATGCCATCCGAATGTACAACGGGACCACCGGCGTCTATCTCGGTGACTATGTGCCTGCGGGTGGCGGTGGGCTCAACAGTCCGGCCTACATAACGTTTGCGGCTAGTCACACCGTGACGATTACTCCTACGAATGATGCGCCGGTGCTAGCAGATACGGCGTTGACCTTGGCCGTGGCGGAGGATGCGGGAGCGCCCAGCGGCGCAGTAGGCAGCTTGCTCAGCGCTTTCACCGGTGGGATCACCGATGTGGACGCGAGTGCCGTGAAGGGGATTGCGATTACCGGGACGAACGAGACGAACGGGACGTGGTACTACAGCACCAATGGCGGGGTAACGTGGACGGCGGTGGGGACCGTGAGCAACACCTCGGCCTTGCTCCTGGCGGACAACGCCAGCACGCGGCTGTATTTTGCACCGGCGGCCAACTACAACGGGACGAGCACCGGGGCCTTGACCCTCCGGGCCTGGGATCAAACGAGTGGCACGGCGGACACGAAGGTTACCACCGCGAGTAATGGAGGGACGACGGCGTTCTCCAGTGCGACGGATACGGTGGATGTGACGGTGAGTGCGGTCAACGATGCACCGGTGCTAGCGGATACGGCGTTGACGCAGACCGTGACGGAGGATGGGCTGCCGATTGGGGCGGTGGGGAGTCTGCTGAGTGCCTTTACGGGGGGCATCACGGATGTGGACGGTGGGGCGGTGAAGGGGTTAGCGATTACCGGATACTCCAAGTTGAATGGGAGCTGGTACTACACGATCAATGGGGGTACGACCTGGACGGAGGTAGGGACGGTGAGCGATACGTCGGCTTTGCTACTGGCGGACAATGCCAGTACGCGGCTATATTTTGCCCCAAACCCGGACTATAGCGGGTTCAGTCCGGCGATCTTGACAGTGCGGGCATGGGACCAGACGAGCGGGACGGTGGAGATGAGAGTGAGCACGGTGAGTAATGGGGGGACGACGGCGTTCTCGAGTGCAACCGATACCATCGATGTCACCGTGACCGCGGTCAACGATGCACCGGTGTTGGCGGATACGGCGTTGACCCTGACCGTGACGGAGGATGCGGGAGCGCCCAGCGGCGCAGTGGGCAGCTTGCTCAGCGTTTTCACCGGTGGGATCACCGACGTGGACGCGAGCGCCGTGAAGGGGATGGCGATCACCGGGACGAACGAGACGAACGGGACGTGGTACTACAGCACCAATGGCGGGGTGACGTGGACGGCGGTGGGCACGGTCAGTAATACCTCGGCGCTGTTGCTGTCGGACAACGCCAGCACGCGGCTGTACTTTGCGCCGGGGGCGAACTACAACGGGACGAGCACGGCGGCCTTGACCCTGCGGGCCTGGGATCAGACGAGCGGGACGGCAGGCACGAAGGTTACCACCGCGAGTAATGGAGGGACGACGGCGTTCAGCTCTGCGACCGATACCATCGATGTGACGGTCTCAGCCGTCAACGATGTGCCGACCGATCTGAGTCTGTCGGCGAATACCGTGACGGAAAACGCGGCGAACGGAACGGTGGTGGGGACGATCAGTAGTGCTGATCCCGATATGGGCGACACCAAGACCTACAGCTTCACCGACAGTGCGGGGGGACGCTTCATCATCAACAGCAGCACCGGCGCGATCACCGTGGCGAACAGTAGCTTGCTGGACTACGAGACCGCCACGAGCCATAGCGTGACGGTGCGGGTGACAGACAGTGGCGGGCTTACCTACGACGAGATCTTCACGATCAATGTGACGAATGTGGACGAGGCGCCTCTCTCAACGGGAGGGAATATCACCATTGCTGAGGACACGACCCACACGTTCATTTGGTCAAATTTTTCTGTCACTGATGTAGACAGCGCCATCACAGGATCTACCGCGATACAGATCGTCACCGTGCCGGCTGACGGTCGCTTAGAGGTGTCCAACGGGGTTTCATGGGAGCCAGTGACGATCAATCAAACGATCACAAAGGCCACGATCGATACGGGTTGGTTGCGCTTTACTCCTGATGCGCAAGAGACCGGGTATGATGGTTATGCAACCGCTGGAGTGGGCGACCTTCGTCAGGACTATGCGCAATTTACGTTTCGATCAGTTCAAACCATTCCAATCACCAATCCTGATGCCGAACTGGGCATTACCTACGCCGAAGGCACCGGTAATACCGGCGCAACCGGTTGGACCACCACCGGGATGGTCTACACCTCGAATTTAACATCTGCCTATTATGCAGGCGATCACGATCAACTTTTTAATCTCACGACGGGCGGTGAAATGCGCCAGACCCTGACAACCGCCTTCTCGTCCAGCGAGACGTACAACCTCTCCGTCGATGTCGGATGGAACTCCGCTTGGTTGTCACCGGAATTCCGAGTCGAACTGTGGGCGGGCGGCACGAGGCTGGGGTATGCCGACCAGACTTCAATTACACCGGTGCAGGGATCGTTCGTGCGGGCCAGTCTTCAGATCGATGGTAGCAGCTTCTCTGCTGTGCATGGACAACCGCTCGAGATCCGGATGGTTGAAACAAGCGGGTATTCGAATGCGGTGAACTTCGACAACGTGATGTTGACCACGTCTCCCGGTGGAATCGGATCGCCGGCGACGATGACGATTGATGTGACGCCAGCCAACGACGCGCCGACGGACCTGAGCCTGTCAGCAAACACCGTGGCAGAGAATGCGGCGAATGGGACCGTGGTGGGGACGGTCACGGGAACGGACCCGGATGCAGGGGATACCAAGACCTACAGTCTGACCGATACGGCGGGCGGGCGGTTTGCCATCAATAGCAGCACCGGCCAGTTGACCGTGGCCGATGGCGGCCTACTGAACTACGAGAGTACCACCAGCCACAACGTCACCGTGCGGGTGACGGATGCGGGAGGACTGACCTATGACGAGACCTTCACGATCAATTTGACCAGCGTCAACGAGATTCCGACGAACATCAGTCTGAGCGGGAGCACCGTAGCGGAGAATGCCACGAATGGTACCGTGGTGGGGACTGCAAGCACGACCGATCCCGATACCGGTGATACTCACACCTACAGCCTCGCGGATACGGCGGGGGGTCGCTTCGCCATCAACAGCAGCACGGGCCAGATTACGGTTGCTGATGGCAGCTTACTCAACTACGAGAGTGCCACGAGCCATAATATCACTGTACGCACCACCGATGCCGGTGGCCTGACTCGAGACCAGGTCTTTACGATTAATTTGACAAATGTCAATGAAGTCCCGACCGGTTCCGATGCCACCGTCACCATCAATGAGGACACGTCGCATACGCTCACCACGGCGAACTTTGGTTTTAGCGACGTGGATGCGGGGGACAGCCTCAGTGCGGTGCGGATTGATACGCTTCCGAGTGCCGGTAGCCTGACTCTCTCCGGTGCGACAGTCACTGCGGGGCAACTGATTACTGTGGTCGATATCACAGCGGGCAACTTGGTCTTTAGCCCGTCGGCGGATGCGAATGGGACTGGTTATGCCAGTCTCACCTTCTCCGTGCGAGACGGCAACAACGCCTACGATGTTGCACCCAATACTCTCACCTTCGATGTCACCGGAGTCAACGACGCCCCGACAATCACAAACCTGAGCGGCGATAGTATGAGTTACAGCGAAGGCGACGGACCAGTGGTGATTGAGCAGAGCGGCGACGCGCTGGTGGTCGATGTGGATTCCACCAACCTCGACACCGGTACGCTAACGGTCTCGATTCCATCCGGCGGCGATAGTGCGGAGGATATGCTCAGTATTCGGAACCAAGGAACCGGCGCGGGGCAGATTGGCGTGAGTGGGAGCACGGTGACCTACGGCGGCGTGACCATCGGGACATTCACCGGTGGGAGCAGCGGCACGAGCTTGGTCATCACGCTCACCGCCGGTGCGACGCCGACGGCGTTGACCGCCCTCGTGAAGAACATCACGTACGAGAACACCGATACGAATGTGCCGACCACCGGGGCGCGGACCGTCCGCTATGTGCTGACCGATGGGGACGGCGGCACCAGCGCGAACTACGACACAACGGTGACGGTGAGTGCGGTGAACGATCCGACGGTGGTGACGGGGGGCACGAGCGGGACGGGCAACGAAGACACGACGGTGACGGGGACCCTGACGGCGACGGATGTGGAGGGCTTAAGCGACGGCACGGTGTTTACGGTGAGCACCTCCGCCACGAACGGGACGGCGAGCATCGATCCGGCGACCGGGCTGTGGAGCTATACGCCGACGGCGGATTACCACGGCACGGACAGCTTCACCGTGACGATCACCGACGATGCGGGCAACACGGCGACGCAAGTGATCAGCGTGACGGTGACGGCGGTGGGGGACATCACCAACGACAGTTTGACGACGGCGGAGGATACGGCGATCAGTGCGAACGTGCTGACAGGGACGAACGGGGCCACGGCGGATAGTTTTGAGGGGACGCCGGTGCTGACGAGCGTGACGCAGGGGGCGAACGGGAGCGTGACCTTCTTAGCGAACGGGACGGTGACCTATACGCCGAACGCGAACTTCAATGGGAGCGACAGCTTTACCTACACCATCACCAGTGGCGGCGTGCCCGAGACGGCGACGGTGACGGTGACGGTGAGTGCGGTGAACGATCCGACGGTGGTGATGGGGGGCACGAGCGGGACGGGCAACGAAGACACGACGGTGACGGGGACCCTGACGGCGACGGATGTGGAGGGCTTAAGCGACGGCACGGTGTTTACGGTGAGCACCTCCGCCACGAACGGGACGGCGAGCATCGATCCGGCGACCGGGCTGTGGAGCTATACGCCGACGGCGGATTACCACGGCACGGACAGCTTCACCGTGACGATCACCGACGATGCGGGCAACACGGCGACGCAAGTGATCAACGTGACGGTGACGGCGGTGAACGATGCGCCAATCCTGATAACCAATACTGGTAGCACCGTGGCCGAAGGCGGGACCGATGCGATTGATGCCAGTGAACTGGCCGTAACCGATGTCGATACGAGTGCCGCACAGCTGACGTACACAATTGGGGTCGGGCCTGCCTATGGACGGTTGGAACTGACCACCGCACCAGGGATCACTACCACTACCTTTACGCAAGCTGACATTGCAGCGAATCGGCTCGTCTACATTCACGATGGGTCAGAGACCACGAGTGACGGTTTCACCTTTACGGTAGACGATGGGGCGGGCGGGACAGTGGGGGCCACGACGGTAACGCTCATGATTACTCCAGTCAATGATACGCCCATGATTATGAGCGATGGCGGGGGCGCCACCGCAGCCCTCAATGTGGCAGAGAATGTCAGTGCGGTCACGATCGTGACGGGGGCCGACGTGGATCTGCCGGCCCAGGCCCTCACCTACAGTCTCAGTGGCGGGGCGGATCAGGCACGATTCACCATCAACATGGTCACGGGGGCCTTGAGCTTTACCGCACCCCCTGATTTCGAAGTGGCGACTGATGCGAACGGCGACAATGTATATGTCGTGCAGGTGCAAGTCCTTGACAGTCAAGGAGCCAGCACCACGCAGACGATTCAAGTCACGGTCACCGATGTGGTCGAAAGTGCGCCTCCACCACCTCCGACCATTCCGCCGGTCTTGGTGTCGCCTATCCCGCCGTCTCCGGACGGGGGGCCAACTCCTGGGTCTGGGACTACTCCACCAGCCAATCCCATCACTCCGGTTAATAATGGACCCGTCCCCTCACCAGTACCCTCTGGGTCTTTGGGGCCTTCCGTGGAGGTCCGGCCGAATAGTCAAAGCCCCTTCACGCTGGTGCCATCCACGGATCGGTCGGCCGTGAAGCCCATCGAGGAGCCACGAAAGCCGATCGAGGACCGGAAGGAGGAGTCTCCGCTGTTTCTCCTCAACGATGAGCAGGGACGCCCGCTCTTCTCCGTGCTGCCCGTGGAGCCGACTCCCACTCTGGAGCCAGATCCTCAGGAGACTAAACCATCAGTGAGTGATCTGCTGATGACCAAGCTCGATGAGATGACGGTCTCGCTCGAACAGGCGGTGAGTGTGTCGCAGGAACGCCATGAACTTATCGCACGGATCACGGCGGTAACCGGGACCACCTTGTCCGTCGGCTTTGTGGCCTGGGCGCTCCGGAGCGGCGCCATCGTGGCCAGCTTCATGGCGACCATGCCGGCCTGGCGGCATTTTGACCCGCTCCCCGTGGTGAAACTCACACGCAATGAACGAGCGCGCCAGCGGGACGAAGCCACACGAGCACAGCAGGAAGAAGCGGAGGAATTCAGCGGCCTGAAACGCGTCCTGGACGACGAGCCTCCCCTCAAGCGGACGGCCTGACCAGCTGCTGAAATACTGCATGGCTGTTTGATGAGAATGGTTTTTCGCAGTCTGCTAATCGGGCAATGGGAAGACGAGTATGAATCGGTTCGCGCCTATTCTGGTGATTAGTCTCTGCCTGGTCGGGATCATGATCGGTGCCTTGGTGATTGGAGCGGCACTCGTTGATCTGGACTCCAGCGAGCGGACACACATCTTTGCCGCCCGGAAGACTCTGTCTGAATCACTGGCCATCGAGTATGCGATTCTCGCCGCTTCCAGCCAACAGTCGGCGCTGGAGAGTGCCATGAAGGCGTTAGTGGCGCATGAATCGGATATTCAGTCCATGGCCATTCAGATTCTAGGCGGCGAACGGCTCGTGGTCGTCGGCGAGCACGACCGGTATTGGGTTGAACCGCCAGTGCGGCAATCCACCGTGACGCACATACAGGTTCCCATCCACAGGGCCTCCTCACCCTGGGCGACGTTGCAGATCTCTTTCAAACCGGTCCATCGGTCCCTTGAGGAGACGTGGCTGAGCGGTCCATGGCCTCGCTTTGTGGCTGTGGTGGCCGTGCTGATGTTCATCGGTGCTCTTGCACTCATGAAGTGGACACTCCGTCATTTGGATCCATCGGAGGTGATTCCTCCACGAGTGAAAGGCGCCCTTGATAGTCTTACCGATAGTGTGGTGTTGGTGGATCGGTCTGGTTCCATCGTCTTGGTCAATGAGGCATTCTGTCGATTGACCCATCAATCGTTAGCGGCCCTCTTGGGTCGTCCTCTCTCTCGGTTTCACTGGGAGCCGGATCCTGAAGGTCCACCGTCCACTGTGCCGGTGTATCCATGGGAACGAGCCATCGAGTTCAAAACACTCCAGCAGGGGGTTCGGCTCGGGGTTCGTGTGCCGGGGGATGCACTCCATACGCTGTCGGTGACGAGTATGCCAATTTTCGAGGAAGGCGATACGGTGCGGGGCATTCTCGTCTCCTTTCATGACGTGACTGACGTGGACCATGCCAAGGCGCAGCTGCAGAATGCCATTGCCAAGCTTGAGCAATCACAGTCCCAAGTGGTCTCTCAAAATGAACAGTTGGAACAGGTCAACGATCGACTCGTGCAGGAGGTCGAAGAGCGGAAGCGGATTCAGGCCGAACGAGAGGAGTTGAATCGCAAGTTGCTTGAACGATCGCGGTCGGTCGGGATGGCGGATGTCGCGTCGACCGTGTTGCACAACGTGGGGAATATCCTCAATAGCATCAATATTTCCGTCGATGTAGCCCTGCGCGCGCTGAAACGAGTCCCGACCGATGATATGGCTTTGATTGCATCACTGCTGCAACAGCATCGGCATGAGCTTATGCACTACTTGTCTGAGGATGCGCAAGGGAAGCAGCTTCCGTCGTATCTGACAATGCTGGCCGAATCGGTGAGGCAAAATCAGGGCCTCGTGGAAACAGAGCTCATGGGGTTGAGCCGTAATGTGAATCATATTCGCCAGGTTGTCGATCGGCAAATCCACTTGGCCAGATCGGAGCGAGCGTTGTGGGAACCTGTCCGCTTTCAAGATCTGATTGAACAAGCCCTCGCCATCTACCGTCCGACGCTCGAACAAGGCGGCTGCGAGATTGTGGAGCAGTATGACGGGGATCTCGAAGGACTCTGTGATCGGCATCAGGTTTTGCAGATTCTGGTGAACTTGGTCAGCAACGCCAAGAATGCGATGGAAGCCATACCAGATAAGCCCCACCGCCTAACGCTGCACGTTGGCGCAGCCCCCGATCGCCCCGGCTTTGTCCGGTTTGAGATTATCGATACCGGCATGGGGATCGTGAGTGGGCATCTATCTCGCCTCTTCACTCAGCGATTTACCAGCAGATCCGATGGGCATGGCATCGGACTCCATAGTGCGGCACTGGCTGCTAAGAATCTCGGAGGAACACTTCAGGCCAAAAGTGAGGGGCCTGGACAGGGGGCTACCTTTGTGCTGGAACTGCCGCTCAATCCGATTGAGGTCCCGACATGAACGGGGCTGTCGATGGAGCAGCCTTGGCGGGTTTTGGTGTCTGACGATCACGGACAACCTATATCGGCTTGGATGCCTATCGACGGCGGTTCATCGTCTCTCACGTATCTAGCCTTGCGGTCCCTGTCAGATGGCTGTCAGCAGCTCTTTTGACAAGGCGACGCACTTTTTGGTGCGACACCTATTCCACTTCTCAGCGCATGCAGGGTAAGCTGATGGCATGTCATCTCCTGCCCGATCGCGGTTCTATCATTTGGCTAAGCGGTGTGCTCTTGTCATCCTGGTTCTGTTAGGAGGATTGCTGGCTCTGTTAGGGGGCTATGGCGCGTTTCTCTCCAGTAGTTTGACACTGCCGAAGAGTGACGAACATCCTCCGCTCTTAATCTACGGAGCACCATTTTTCCTGACGCCCGGCCTGCATCCGCAAGACGCGGGTTTGTTCGACCGCCTGCATCGCTTGGAATACCGGCGAGTCAATGGCCGTCCGAGGGTGGCGGGTGACTATGTGGCAACCAATGAGTCTGTCGATATCTTTCTTCATGCCCAAGAGGAAAGCCGGCTGCCGGCTCGAATCATCAGACTGACGTTGGCGGATGGGATTGTCACCGAGGTCCTATCGGCGTCCGATGGGCAGCCGACCGCACTGGTATCGCTTGAACCGACGCTGATCAGCGGTATGCGTGGGGGAACCAAACAGGTTCGAGAATGGATTCCTCTGAACCGTGTCCCACCCACGCTGATTCAGACTCTCCTGGCGATCGAAGACCGTCGATTTTTCTCCCATCTCGGAGTAGATCCAATCTCGATCGGCCGGGCACTCTGGACTAATCTTATGCATGGTGCTGTTATCCAGGGTGGCAGCACACTGACTCAGCAGCTTGCCAAGAACCTCTATTATTCTCCACAACGCACGATCGGGCGAAAGATTCGCGAATTCGTGGCGGCGGTGGCGCTTGAGTTCAAGTATGGCAAAGAGGAGATCCTTGAAAGTTATGTTAATGAGATTTACCTCGGTCAGGCTGGGCCGGTCTCCATTTATGGCGTCGGTGAGGCGGCGCATCGATATTTTGGAAAGACCGTGGAAAAATTGTCGATCGAAGAGATGGCCTTGATCGTGGGGTTGATCAAAGGGCCGAACGTTTATTCACCGGTCAAGAACATTGAGAATGCCACGAAGCGGAGAAATGTGGTGCTTCGCCGACTCCGGGACGAAGGACTGTTGACGGAGGACGTCTTGAAGCGTTCCCTGAATCGACCGGTGAAGGTCGTGTTAGCTCAGGATGTACTCACGGATGCGCCGTATTTCGTCGATCATCTCCTCCGAGAAATCGAAGAGGGCATCCGGGAAGAGATTCCCGAGGGCGCCCGAGTCTACTCCACACTTGATCCTCGGGCGCAGCAACAAGCTGCACAGGCCTTGCAACACGGGCTGGCCAAGCTCGAAAAGACGTACCCCGTGCTGACTGACGGGGACTCACCGCTTCAAGGAGCCATCGTCGTGCTGGACGTAAAGCACGGCCATGTTCTAGCGATGGTTGGCGGGCGGGACTATCGAACAAGCCAATTTAATCGCGCGGTGCAGGCCCGTCGATCCGCCGGGTCTCTGTTCAAGCCGTTTGTCTATCTGGCTGGCTTTGAAGCGGCACGCGATCAAGGGGAAACCGGCCTGACGGCTGCGACCTTAGTGGCGGATGAACCGCTGACGTTGGAATCCGGCACAGGGACTTGGTCACCACAGAACTACGATCGACAATACCGAGGACCGGTTTCTGTTCGAACGGCGCTCGAGCAATCACTCAACGTTCCTGCGGTTCGGACCGCTCACCGGACTGGAATAGGAGCGCTCACGAGTTTGCTCCAGGCGTTCGGCATTGCGACGCCGTTAGCGGACAATCTGTCGGTAGCCTTGGGAAGCTCCGCGGTGTCTCTGCTCCAGATTACGGCGGCTTATACCGGGCTTGCGAATGGAGGCGTCGTCGTCCATCCAGTGGCCCTCTCGAACCTCGTACGGGGCAGTGGGGAGACGATCTGGAGCCCGACAGTTGATCGGCGTCAGGCTGCCAGCTCCCAGGGCGCCTTTCTGGTCACTTCGTTGTTGAAAGGCGTGGTGGATCATGGGACTGCCGCCAAGGCCAGAGCCATGGGCGTGCAGGGGCCGATTGCGGGTAAGACTGGAACGACGGATGGGTATCGGGATGCCTGGTTCATCGGCTACACCTCCGATCTTGCCATCGGGGTCTGGGTGGGGTTTGACGATGAACGTCCGATTAAACTCACCGGTGCGCAGGCCGCCCTTCCGATTTGGAGCGAATTGGCGGTGCGACTGATTCCGCGGCAACATCCTGACTTTGACGTGCCTCCCGGCCTTGTTCAGCGTCGGATTGATCCGCGGACTGGCCAGCTTGCGACGGCACAATGTCCTGAACAGCAGACGGAATTCTTCATCGTGGGGACGGAGCCAACCGATTACTGCGAAGTCCATGGGGGCGGGTTCCTGGAACAGCTGAAAGAGACGTTTGGGGTGTCCCCCTAATTGGGCGTGGAAGGGACCCGCTGAATTCCACAAACCGTTAGGTGTATCCACCGTCCTCAGGTACTCTTGTCTGGACGATTGGCCTGTACGGAGGACGCCCCATGAAGAAGACCGGATATGGAGACGACGGCAATATCACCCTGTTGGCGAAGGGTGTTGAGCTGAGGGGCGAAATCAGGGTCGATGGCACTGTGCGTATCGATGGGCGCTTGGAAGGGGACGTGCACACAAAGGGGGAAGTGATTGTCGGTGAAGACGGCGTGGTCAAAGGCTCGATCCATGCCGATTCCCTCATTAGTAGTGGACGGATCAAAGCGACGGTGACCGCAACGGGGAAGGTGCAGCTTCTGAAAACCGCCATTCTTATCGGTGAAGTGCATTGCCCGACGTTCCTGATGGAAGAAGGCGCTAAGTTTCAGGGGGTGAGTGATATGGGTGTCACAGGCTGGCCTGAAGAAGCCCAGCGGTTGCCCAGCAACGTTCGTGACATGAATGCGCATCGCAACAAACCAGTGGCCTTAATCGGAAGAGAGGTCGACCTCTAGCACGCCGCTCGTTCTCCTCCCTCTCCTCATTGCATCTCGTAGTCCAGCCCATATCAGCCTGCTCGTTCCGCTCGTGACAGATGCGTTCAGATCTGCTATTTACTCGGGGCCTCTTCACGAGAGCTCGACGTGTACTATGACTCGACAGCAGATTTTTTCCGTGGTGTTCTTTTCTCTTCTGGTTCTCCTGCTCTATCAGATCGGGTTGATGTTCAAGCCATTTGTCTTTTCCGCCTTGTGGGCCGGCCTGTTGGCCCACTGGGCGTTTCCGCTCCATCAGAGGCTGACGCAACTATTTGTCGGAAAGGACGCGTTATCTGCTGCACTGCTGACCGTTGGTGCCTTGGGTATTGTGGTCGTGCCATTGGTATCGATGGGGGTCATGCTGGTTCGGGAAGCGAGCGGAGCTGAAGAGGCCATTCGGTCGTGGATCTCTGCTGGTGGATTGCAGCGGTTGCCGGAGCAGGTCGCGTCTATTCCGTTCATCGGCGAGTGGTTGAAGTCTGCCATGTCGGGTACCGGAGGCCCTGCGATTTCGTTAGAGCAGTCCGTGATGACCGGCGTGAAAGAGCTCAGCCAATTTCTAATGGGCGGGATGGGAGGATTGCTCAAGAACACCTTCGCGCTTGTGACCAATTTCTTCATGATGCTGCTGATTCTGTTCTTTCTCTTCAAAGATGGTCGGCAATGGCTCTCCGTGCTCTACGACCTGATTCCGATGGACGAATCGCATAAGTCAAAAATTTTGGCTCGGTTAGACCAAACGATTCGCGCGGTCGTCAAGGGGATGCTGGTAACGGCTATCGTTCAGGGCATCCTGGCAGGAGCGGCCTACCTGGCACTCGATGTGCCGTTTCCGATCGGACTCACGGCCTTAACTATCGTGCTGGCACCGATCCCATTCTGTGGCACCGGGTTGGTCTGGGGGCCAGTGGCTCTGTATCTGTTTTGGATGGGGGCGACTGGGAAAGCCCTTGTCATGCTGGTCTGGGGCATCGGTGTCGTATCGATGGTCGATCAATTGCTTCGGCCTTGGTTAATCGGCCAAGATGTCCAGATTCCGGTGTTGCCGCTCGTGCTGAGTGTGTTGGGTGGATTAGCGCTGTATGGCATCCTGGGTATCTTCATCGGACCCATCATGATCAGCCTGTTGATGACGGCTGTCCAGATTTATCGAGAGGAATACTACCTCAAGCCTGTGGGTGCGTCCGCGAGCCCGCCATCACCATCATAACTTTTTCGTCATATGCGGACATTCAATTGTGTCTGGTGTTCCGGTTCGGCAGGTGAGGAATACCGTCTGACCAAGAAGGCCACATCTTACTCCAGCGGAATCGTAATGGCGATTCCGCCCATCACGTCGTTCAGCTTGAAATCCTGCTTAGGACTGAGTGGATGACTGTTGTGGCAGGTGACGCACGCGGGTGACACCGCACGGTCTGCATAGATGGCTTGGAAGTACTGTTTCTTGCCGCTAGAGACCACTCCGGTGACTGGCCGTTCGGGCTGCCGTCGGAGGAGTTCCAGCGCTTTTCGTTCAAAGTCCGTGGCCGGTGCATTGCGCTGATAGATCGGGGAGAAGCCGATGAGCTTGTACCGGAGGCCGTATCCGGCTTCGGCAACCAGTTGACCGGAATATTGGAGAAACTGAGCCGGCAAGGGAAGGCCCTTACCTCCTTCCCACTGTTCTGTTGCGGCAACAATGCCTTGTTCTTGCATTCGGTTGACGACGTGCGTCGTGTAGAACGAACGGTCGGCTTCTAAGATGGCATGGACGTAGTCTGCGACTTTCTCTGGTGAAATGCTGCCGACGGTCGCTGACCGCTCCTTGGCTGAGAGGAGAGGGTCGATTCCCCAGGGTGTCCCTACGAGGAATGCGACGGCTGCGGCTCTGACTGTGAAGCGGAAGTAGTCCATGGGCCTCCTTGAGGTGATGGTGCCGAACTGAGCGGCAGGGTGACGGAACAGACGGTGCCATGTCCTTCATCGCTCTCAATACGGATGTCGCCTCCAAACTTTCGGATGATGCGCCTTGCCACGGTGAGCCCGAGGCCCGATCCTTCACCCTGCCCCTTCGTGGTAAAGAACGGGTCAAATACCTTTGACAGATGCTGTTTGGAGATGCCGGGACCGGAATCCGCAATCGTCGTGGTCACCGTCTGTTCGGACACCGCAGTCGTCAATGTGAGTGTGCCGGTACCCCTCATGGCTTGGGCTGCATTGGTCACGAGATTCACCAACGCCTGCCTGAGCTGCTCTGGGAACACCAGGACCGGTGTATTACCTGCATAGGCCTTCTGGATTACGATATCTTTCATTTCAGTGGCAGTCTCCGCCGTGGTCAACACTTGGTCTAATATCTGCTCCAAATACACTGGCACGGCCTTATCGAACACTTCACGGTTTGTCACACCGGTAAAATCTCGAATGATCGTCGCCATGCGACGACCATGAGCCACGATATCTTTGGCGTAGTTCTTAATTGCCTCCAGGTCTCGTTCATCTTGGATGACTTCGCCTAATCCGATAATTCCGAACAAGGGGTTATTGAGTTCATGGCCGATGCCAGCGGTGAGCACCCCAAGACTTCCAGTCTTTTCTGCCTGGACGAGTTGGTCTTGTAATTGACTGTCATCCGTGGTGTCTCGCAGCACCAGCCCAATAGTATCTTCTTCTCCAGGTCTCGCCGGTAATCGAAACCATTGGTACTGATAGATGCGTGACCCGAATTGAAGCTCAGAGCGAAGGTTGGCCGATGTGTCCTCGTGATTGGGCAATAAGGGATCCCTCGGTACCGCTTCAGGCCCACGATCGGTTGGTGTGGTTGATTGAGTTCCATTCGTGTGAAACGCTGTCCGAAGCTGTTGTTGCGTTGCTGGGTCGAGGGAAAGAATTGAGAACAACGATGAGTCCGTCAATGGTTCTTGCACCTTGAACGATTGTCGAGCGGCCTGATTGATGTAGCGCACAACCTCATGGGTGTCGATCAAGAGGATAGGCGTAGGAACCGCGTCCAAGATTTGATCCGTTGATTGCTGGAGGACCTGGACTTCTTGAGTTTTTAGTCTCACCTGATCATTGAGGCCCGCAAATGCAGCTTTCAACTGCGCATTCATCCGATTGAATTCCCCGGCTAGGTCTTCCAATTCATCACCGGTACTGATCTGGATCGGCATCTCCAGTCCACCACGCCCAATGGCCTGCGCCGCTTGTTGGAGTTGTCGGACTGGTGTAACGATGCGGCCTGCGGCGAGATAGCCGAGTGAGGCTAGGAGCATGATGGCGACCACGCCGAATATCAGCACCCAACTGAACAGATGTTGAATTGGCGCGAAGAGCTCGTCAGATGACTGCCAGACAAACGTGTGCCAAGAGCCTTGGTCGAGTGAGCCACCGGTCGCTCGGCTGGTTTCAGGGAGTGGGGCAAAGCCGATGACGGAAGTCTCAAGGCCTCCGTGGCCGTCGCTCGAGGCTTGGACCCATCCGGGATGGTTCGGTGTGATGAGTGGAAGCAAACTCGGGTCGGACAGCGGAACGCCGGTCGGCAGAATAGGACAACTGATGACGATGCCATTGGTATCGATCAACATGACGTGGCCGGTTTTCCCGAATCGAATGGCATGGGTGGAAGGGGAGAAGAATCCTTTGGCATTGATCACGTGGTGGAGCACCCCGACGGCGCCATGTCGGAGACTATCCATGATCGGAAGGGAGATGGTGAACACATAGGCGTTCACTTTCTCGTCAAAATGGATATCCTCGATGTAGAGCTTGCCGACGCCTTTATTGAAGGCGCCTCGCCACCATCGGGCGTCGTAATGACGAAACACCGGCTGGTCGGTCATGGTCGCGACCAGCGCGCCTTGGGCGTCGGTCAGGAACAGCATCTTTGTCGAAGAGCGAACCACTTGAGGAAGCAACTGTCCCGGTGCGCTGTGGGCTCCAGAAAAGTATTCATGGATCAGTGCACTGAGCTGGTTGTCTGTGATGGACTTGATGGCAGCGTTCTCTCGGTTCATCCATCGCCGCTCCACGTCCGTGCTTGTTTTGGCTTGGTTTGGAGCATCACGCCGGCGCTCCAACTCACGGATGATGATGGGATCGTTCGCGATTCGGGCAGTGTGTGCGATCTCTTCAACCACAAGCAGGTCAAGTTTACGGGCTGCTTCGGTGGCTAAGGCTTTGAAGCTTTCCCCGCTGACATCCCGAATCTCTTGAGACCCCTGCCAGAAGGCCATGCCCAGGCCAACAACGAGTGGGAACAGACCAACCAGCAGCATCGATAAGATAATCTTCGTCTTGAGCCCCCATCTGGCTCTGGTTGATGGAGGGGCCGAGGTTTCCCTCATGATGCTTCCCCCTCGGCCTGGCCGGTTTCTCCTGGGAATGTAAGCGTGAATGTTGACCCACGCCCCACCTGACTTTCCACGCTGATGCTCCCATGCATATGGTGGATGACATTTTTGATGTTGTAGAGACCCAAACCGGTTCCCTTACCCGGCGGTTTGGTGGTGAAGAACGGGTCAAAAATACGGTTCAGCAATTCCGGCGCAATTCCGCTGCCGGTGTCCGACACACGGACCTGCGTTCCTCCGTCTACCGTAGCGGTTTCCAGAGTCAAGATCCCTTGGTGTTCCATGGCTTGAACCGCATTGGTAATGAGGTTGACGAACACGTGGAGGAGCTGATCAGGGTTTCCCTTTGCGACCACGTCCGGTTGGTAGTCTTTGCGAATCTCGATGTCTTGGAGGGCGACGGCGTAGCGGGCAATCTTCAGAGCCTCATCGAGCTTACCGTTTACACTGATGAGTCCATCTGGTCGAAGGGATGTACGGCGAGAGTAGGACGTCAGGTCCCGACAAATCGCCGTCGTTCGCTTCACGGCGTCAATAATATCTTCGGCTTGAGCGTGGACGGCCTCCAGGTCTGTTTCGTCGGTGAGATTCTCGGCCAAGCCTAGAATGAGCTGAAGAGGATTATTGATGTCGTGGGCGATGCCGGCGGCAAACGAGCCGATTCCTGCAAGTTTCTCCGCATGAAGCAACTCCGTCTGCAACGTGGTTTCGTGTTGCACCAGTAGCCACAGTAACCGAGATGTCTGCCCATTAACGATGCCGGTTCCGGGAGGCACCTGTTCCTGGAGAGATGACTCCATTGCGGGATCACCAGTCACATCCATCACAAGGCTAGGGTGTTGGTCCTTGATCAGGTCCGGTACCTGGTCATAGACGGCCACGTTGAGTTCTTGGGCTCGCCTGAGTCCTGGTGCCGTTGGATTTTTGTCGATGACCCCGACGACTTCAATTGTGCCGATTTGATGAAGCACATCAAGGAGGGCCGTTCCTCCGCGGCCCGCTCCGATGATGGCGACTCTCATCGGAGGCGGCGTAGCCGCTTGAGGCTCGGTTCGTCGGTGGGAAATGGTCGGTGAAAAGATCGCCATATGTGATTCTCCAGCTGTGACTCGGCTGATCAGAGATGGGCCAGTTCACGTTGCTCCATGGCTCGTGCAACGGAGGCCTTCAGCTTCTCACCCTCGACTGGCTTCACCAAATAGTCCACCACGCCCTGACGGAGTAATGAGGTGGCCATGTCGGTGTCCGGAAATCCAGTCAGAACAATCAGTGGGACGCGAGGATAGTTCTGACGGAAGTAGGCAATCGCTTCGATCCCGTTGACTTTGGGCATCCGGATGTCGCAGA
>CABVSA010000047.1 GCA_902500805.1 uncultured Nitrospira sp.
GGACTTTAATTTTCTGGTCTGGGGTGGGGCAGGTGTGAGCTACGATTTGACCACGCATTGGGCCCTCAATGCCGGTGTCCGTTTCAGCCACATCTCAAACAGTGGGCTAGATACCCCGAACAGCGGACTCAACTACCTACTGCCGTTTGCCGGAGTCTCCGCGAAGCTCTTCTAATTTTTCCGCGCTATACAATTAGTCAAAAACTCTGGGCTTGTGGGATCGCTGCATGTACTCTGGGTAAGGCGGCTCTTGGGCGCTTGGAGGTGAGTTCTGCAGAGATGTCGCGTGCGAAGACACGGATGAACGGGGGTACTTAACGAGATGTTTATCCTTCGAGTGTGTGCCGTGACGGTCTTATTCCATGCGGGCTTGGCGTGGCTGTCTCCGGTTTCGGCCGAGGAATCATCTGCGGGGATGGTTGGGAAGCAGACCGTCGGGGTGGTCGTCGGCGGAATGTTGCCGGTGCGGCTGACAGATGGACAGTCGTCCAAGCTGAACGGAGTGTCCGTACATCCTTCGTGGCAAATGATAGTCACCAATCCGATCGGCAACGAGTGGTGGAGCGGTTCGATCGCCTTGGGAGTCGAGGTGGCTCTGTTAGGGATCGCGGAGCCAACCGGTGCGTATGGCGTGGGATTCACACCGAAGGCGGCCTATACGTTCACTTCTTTCGGCCGGCTGAAGCCGTACATCGAAGGCGGTGGCGGTCCACTCTGGACGAATTTCCGAGGGCGAATCCCCGAGCAAGGGTCGGACTTCAATTTTCTGGTCTGGGGTGGGGCAGGTGTAAGCTACGATTTGACCACGTATTGGGCTCTCAATGCCGGCGTGCGCTTCAGCCACATCTCCAACGCCGACACCGATACTCCGAACAGAGGAATCAATTATCTGCTACCGTTTGCCGGCGTTTCTGCGAAGATCTTCTGATCAATAGGATGGGATCGAGATCACTGTTCTCGTCGTGACAGAGTTTTTGTCGTTAGACGAGAGTCCTTCGGAGCCAATCATAGTTCCTAGGGTTTTTCTCTGATAAATCGGAGAAGTGTTCTCGATACCAGGACACTGTACGCTCAAGGCCTGTTGTGAAATTGTAGGACGGATGCCAATCGAGATATTGCCTTGCTTTTTCGCAGGAAAGCTCCATGTTCGGTATTTCCGTGGCACTATTCTGATTCACGACAACCTCAACCGGCACATCAAGCAACCGACAAACCTGCTTCACGATATCGAGGACTTCAATGTGCACGCCGTACGAGAAATTAAACGCTTCTCCGTACAAAGTCTCGTCCTCTGAAAGCCGCTGGGCCAGCAGGAGCTGCGCTTCTACGGCATCCTCAATGTACAAGAAATCTCGCGTGAACCGGCCATTGGATCGGAGAGCTGGAGTGTTGCCCTGCATAATGCTTTGGACGACTCCGGGAATGAGACGAGTGAAATTGAAGTCGTATCCGCCGAAATAATTCCCACAGCGGGTGACGGCTACCGGTAACTTGAACACCTTCCCATAGCTCTGGGCGGCGTGATCTTGGGAGGCCTTGGCGACTTCGTACGGGTGCAGCGGCTGAAGCGGGGCACCCTCACGGTAGGGTGTCGGCTGACGGCCGTACACCTTGTCGGTTGAACTGATGACCGAGATGCAGCTCGGATGATGCGTTCTGAGAAAATCTAGAATCTGCCATGTACTGATGGCCGAGGACCGGAAGCACTCCAAGGGTTCCTCGAGCACGCGATGCACATCCGCGCCATACGCCGTATGGAACAAGACTTCAATCGGGTGCTCGTCGAAGATTTGTTCAATCAACGCTTGGTCGGACACATCGCCCCAGTAGACCGTGACGGATGGGGAGTCATCAAACGATTCCAGAAAAAACTGGGAGTTCGGCTTGTGGGAACGGACGAGCGCCACGACCTGTGCGCCGCACTCGAGGAGTTGGCGTATCAACCAGCCTCCCAGAAAACCGGTGGCACCCGTTACCAAGACTGTTTTGCCGGACCAGAAGGAGAAGATGTTATTCATGGTGTGAACCTTTCAGAATCGAGCAGAGTTCTGTAAGGCCATTGTTCCGATGACCCGTTCACAGAAGTTGAAGGGTGATGTACAGGAGTAAGAATGCGCACCGTGCAATATCGCTCTCGTCATACTGTGCGTTATTACATGCAACATCTGCACTTACAAAGGCATTGATTGAATACATCAAAGAAGTCAGCATATTCGGATACTGGAACAAGCTTGAGTCTTTTTCCAAGTGAAGGTGTGCTGAAAGTAGTTTGGGTAGCGGTTTCTAGTGAAAAAAAGATTCTAGTGAAAAAAAAGACGCACATGCTAATAATATCAATCAGTTACATGATCTACTCCGAATGGAAGTGGTATGGGGAGTGAAGGTGTATGGTTTAGACCACACCCGTACATGCTCCTTTTTATGCTTGGTGGTGTTTCAGGATGATGGGATCATTGCTAAAACGCCTCCAGCCTATCAGAAAATCTCAATCTGAGACGACCGATCCGTCCTTTCGAATTTCAAGTCAGACGTTGGCGTTGATGCCGTATCTGGCTATAACTGGTACCAGAATCTGAATAGGCTGTGTTTTGAATTCACACGGGTGAATAAGAGGCTGAGTCTCAGCGCTTGACCCGCTTGCATTGTCGGTCAGGCAAATATTGCTGAGTCTGGAAGCGCTACAGGATTTCTCAAGACACTGGTAGTGTATAAAGTGCCTTGTTTCGCCATGTATAATACAAAACCCCATCCCACCAAACTGACCTGCGCAGGTTCTGAATGACAGATCTTCCTTGCTGTGTTCTTCAGACGGTGAATAGCGTTGGTTGAAGACCAGTCTGTTAGGATGCGGCGGTGATACCCCAGGCATCTGCCACGACTGCACCGCGCCAAGCCGCAGTCCTCTTCATTCTCATCACGGTCCTTCTCGACATGCTGTCGTTCGGCATCATCATTCCAGTGCTGCCGAACCTGGTTGAGGAATTTTTCTCAGGCGACACGGCGCAGGCAGCAGTTCTTTACGGGCTGATGGGCACGGCCTGGGCGTTCATGCAGTTCTTCTGTTCGCCGATCCAGGGCGCGTTGTCTGATCGATTCGGCCGACGTCCGGTCGTGTTGTTGTCCAATCTGGGATTAGGGCTTGATTACATCGTGATGGCACTCGCGCCGAACGTCGCCTGGCTTGTCGTAGGCCGGGTCATTTCCGGGATGGCTTCTTCCAGCTTCAGTACCGCCGGGGCCTACATCGCCGACGTGACGCCGCCGGAACAGCGAGCGGCGGCCTTCGGCAAGATCGGCATGGTCTTCGGGCTGGGCTTCATTTTTGGTCCGGCCTTGGGTGGCTGGCTTGGGGCGATCGATCCTCGGCTACCCTTTTGGGGCGCGGCGGCACTCAGTCTCATGAACGCCTGTTACGGATATTTCGTGCTGCCGGAATCCCTGCCGCCTGACAAGCGGACGCCCTTCGCTTGGAAACGGGCCAACCCAGTCGGCTCGCTCGTGCTCTTGCGTTCACATCACGAACTCTTCGGCCTTGCGACCGTGGCATTCTTCGGCTATCTGGCTCACGCGGTGTTGCCGAGCGTCTCAGTCCTGTACATGGGCTATCGCTATGGGTGGGGACCGGCCTCTGTTGGACTGATGATGGCGGGCGTCGGTCTGGCCGCAATGATTGTGCAGGGTGGGTTGATCCGTCCGATCACGGCGAGGGTTGGCGAACGCCGCACGCTGCTGCTCGGCTTATTGTGTGGAGCAGTCGGATTTTCCGTTTATGGTATTGCGCCGGAGGGCTGGATCTTTTGTCTCGGTATTCCCGTGATGGCCTTCTGGGGACTGGCCGGTCCATCAAATCAAGCGCTCATGACACGCCTCATCAGTAGCTCGGAGCAGGGCCAGCTGCAGGGTGCCATTGCCAGTATCAATGGCATGACCGGTATGATCGGCCCGACACTGTTCACGCAGACTTTCGCCTTCTTCATTCGATCTGAACCCTCTCTCAGTCCTCAGTACTCAGCTCTCAGTACTTCCGTAGAGTTTCCCGGCGCCCCGTTCATCCTCGCCTCGCTCATGCTCCTCAGCGCCGCCGTGACTGCGTGGCGAACGACGAAAGCGGGTGGACCGTAGAGGAGCGGTAATTGCTATCCTTGGAAAGGTGGGTTGGCTGCCATCGGCGGACACATTCACTTCATTGACAGCATATTGTTATTGGCGGTACGGTTGTGGTCATAGGAAACTATGGGGCGTAACAAAAAGTTACGAATCCGCCTCGAAAGTCTGAGAGGGAGGATTACGGATCATCGGATCAAGATTGCCCTTGAGCTACAGGGTGCGCATCCTGATCGGAGGCTTATCAAGCACTGGGAAGTTGAGATCAGAGCATGGGACCAAACCGTTGTAAATCTCGAGCGACGGTTGAAAAAGGGGAAACGCCATGATTAAGAAAACGAGATCAGCTGCGCTCACCGAGAAGCAGTCTTTCCTGATGCCATCGAGCTCGTTGCTGGACAATCATTTCGATGAAATCACGGAGACATCGGAGGAGATCCTGGGTCTTGTAGCACTCCTGAAAACCTTGTCGCCTAGCGATTCAAAGCGTGATGAGTACGAAGGCCGACTCTACGGGGCGCTTACACACCTCGAACATCATGTGAAACCCGCTATCAAGGAGTGGGATCGTGTGGTGGATCGGATGCCGGAAGATTGATAGCTCTTCGGACAGAACCCTGCCCTCCAGGCGTTTCCTAACGACGGGACTGCCTCATCAGACCGATTCCTTACTCAGCCCTCAGCACTCGGGTCGAGTTTCCCCGTACACCATTCAGTTGTGTAGCTACTATTGATGCGAGTGGTGTAGGTTCGTATTCAATTCCGGTCAGCGGCGATGAGGTTCTACGCGAGGCGGTTGATGAACGATCAGCTTAATCCCTCAGTACATGAATGGACTAAATACGATCGGCTGATTCTCTTCGACGGCGTCTGCAATTGGTGCAATGCCTGGGTGAACTTTGCGATTGCTCACGATCCAGATGGGCAGTTCAAGTTTGGGACACTCCAATCCGAACCGGCGCAACGCATTCTCCGCGACCTGAAGTTGTCCAGTACGGACTATCAGACCTTCCTCTTGCTGGAAGCGGGCCATGTCTCTACCAAGTCCACTGCGGTGCTCAGGGTGCTGCGACAACTCTCCTGGTGGTGGCCCCTGTATTACCTCTGTGTGTGGATGCCGGCCTCAATCCGCGATGTGGTCTATGACTTCGTCGCCCGTCACCGGTATCAGTGGATGGGCCGGGCGGCGACTTGTCGGATCCCGACTCAGGCAGAACGTGATCGATTTGTCGGATCATGAAGAGCAGCAGGTGAGGCAGGTCGTGATTGCGTGGCAGACTACGAAAATCGGAGGACTATAGATAGGCCGCATCCTATCCCGTTAGTCACCAGCAGTCCCGTGTAGCATAGGCCGTTGTTCTTGACAGTAATATACTGAAACTTGCATATTCATGGCGTGACAGGGAAAGTAATCCTGTGGCTCGGGTCGTCTCGGCATGACCTCCAGGCATTCCCGCCGGATGCGAGGCGGCTCGCAGGCTTTCAGCTTCGGCAGATTCAGGAGGGAGTGGAGCCATCCGATTGGAAACCGATGTCGACGATCGGTCCTGGTGTCCGTGAACTCAGAGTGCATACTGCGTTGGAGCACCGTGTCTGTTACATCGCCAAGTTTGAGGAGGCGATCTATGTGCTCCATGCCTTTGAGAAACGGACGAGGAAGACGTCGCAGCGCGATCTCGATCTGGCCAGGCAACGCTACCAAGCCCTCGTGGCACAGCGCTGAATGACAAGAAGGAAACGAGAAAGGAAACATACCATGAAACTAAAGATCACACCGTCCACCGGAAACGTATTCCGTGACCTGGGATTTCGTCGTGAGGAGGCCGAACATTTATTGGTTCGGGCCGATCTCATGATTCAGATACAGAAGCTCATTGTGTCTCGTGGTCTCAAGCAGAAGTCTGCCGCCAAGACACTGGGCGTGACTCAGCCGCGCGTCAGTGATCTCCTCCGCGGGCGGATCGACCTCTTCAGTACAGATGCGCTCATCGATATGCTCGCTCGTCTTGGTGCGACGGTTCGTCTGACCGTCAAGGTTCGTCGGGCGGCATGAGTGTATCTTATGCACGATACAAGATCTTGTATCTTCATTGAGAGGTTTTGCATCATGGCACCACGGGAGCGGGACAGATCGCAAAGATCCGGGTCTGGAGTCATGAAGACCGTGGGTCAGCTCGGGTCGTCCCGTTCCACCGGTCACCAGCCCGAACAGTTGAGGGGGCCCCGAGCCCGCATTGTGCAAGAACGGGAGACACGGAGGTGCACCATGAGCGGAACATGTTTTGACGGCATGGACGTCTCGCAAGACACCGTCGATGTGGTGGTCCATCCGGGGACCGCCTTCCAGATCACGAATGATGAGCCGGGGATTGCAGAAGCGGTCCAGCAGCTCCACGCCGTACAACCCACCTTGATTGTGCTCGAAGCGACGGGCGGGCTTGAAGTCCCACTCGCGGGAGCGTTGGCTGCCGCTGGACTGCCAGTCGTCGTCATGAATCCACGCCAGGTGCGGGATTTTGCGCAGGCCACTGGGAAGTTGGCCAAGACCGATCGGCTTGATGCCCAGGTCCTCGCCCACTTCGCCGAAACGATTCGCCCACCGATCCGGCCGGTCCCCGATGCGCAGACGCAGGCCTTGGCGGCACTCGTGGCGCGTCGTCGGCAACTGATTGAGATGCTGACAGCCGAGAAGAATCGTCTTCGCCTCGCCGCCCGGCCCATTCAGAAACGGGTGCAGGCGCATATCACCTGGCTGGAGAAAGAACTGGAGAGCACCAATACCGATCTGACGGCAACCAGGCGCGAAAGTCCAGGGTGGCGGGAGAAGGAAGAGGTCTTGCGGAGTGTGTCCGGAGTGGGTCCCGTACTGACCACGACTCTCTTCGCCAATCTCCCCGAGCTGGGGACGCTCACGCGGAAAGAAGTGGCGGCCTTGGCTGGGGTCGCACCGTTTCCACGCGACAGCGGCACCCTCAAAGGTCGACGGACGATCTGGGGCGGGCGCGCTCATGTGCGAGCAGCGCTTTATATGGCAGCATTGGTCGCCACCCGGAAGAACCCGGTGATTCGTGCCTTCTATCAGCGACTCTGTCAGGCGGGCAAGGCGAAGAAGCTGGCGTTGACGGCGTGCATGCGAAAGTTGCTCACCATTTTGAACGCTGTGGTGAAAATCGGAACCCTGTGGCGGGTGGCCGTCAATCAACCCACTTGATTTTCAAGACAGCTGCTGACCCCAATTACTGCGTTTCTCAAAGACGGGATGGTGCGCATCCGTGATGATGTCAAAGAGATCTTTCTTAGTGTAGAAGCTCTTCTTCTGTCATTCACTGCTCACCTAGCTATCTGTGGGTTAACCGAAGGCCGCTTGTTTGTAAAACTTCCGATGAGATGGATCCAGAAGATGGATGTCCTCCACCGTCTTCAATAAGGCAAACTCTTCCACGAGAGGCTTGAACCCTTTCCCTGGAGAGCTGAGGCAATTATAAAAGAGAAGTGCCAACTCAAACGACGAGAGTTGAGCGCGAACCATCCGGATATAGAACTGTCGGTCTATATTCTCGCGCTCCTTGATAAATCGCACTATGCTGTCCAGATTTCTAAAGTAATGGCCGATGATAGATTGCCATTCGTTGTAAAACTCCAAATACACGTCGGCTATCTCCTGCTCATATAGGTTTTGGAGCCGAATGTTTTTTTCGCTACTCCTAGTGGTTCGATGCGAAGTGTGCTTCTGTCTCAATATGCTATTAAATATCCGGGAGCATTCTCGGCCCGTTGGGCTCTCATTCAGATAGGTGAGCTGCATAGAAGTAACTATTCCGTGGTGGAGGTTTATTAGAGAGAAGAATGTGGTCTCAAAATTCTGCTTACGAAACGCATGCGTCTGAGCCTCTAGTTGGTCGTGTTGTCTCTGAAGCACGGCACGTGTTTCTTCAAGTTCTTTTCGTTGTAGGATCAGTTCTCTCCGTTGAAGAACGATCGCCGCAATGACTCCCGCAAATGCGAGAGCAGAGAACAATGAATTTGCCCCATTGAAGGATTGGTCGTAGTTTGTAGTATTGCGCTGGAATAGAGCAAAGACAGCCGACCAAATGACGAGCACTAGACCTATAACCACAGCAAAGATTTGCCATAAAGACCATTCCCTTTCAGAAGCGGCATGGGGTTCTGGGCCCTGCGGTGCCCTTAGCTCTGACATGCCTGCCTCCATACGGTACCAACGCCGTTGTACAGGCCAGCGGAATAGAAGTCAGAGCAGGGAATCAGAAAGCGACGGTGGGGCCAAATCGTAAAGGCCATGAGCACCTCACAGAGGAGCAGATGGAGAAGGGTTTTAGGGCCTCGCTGAGCCTTGCGGTGGTCCCAGGATGACATGCCGCTGCATGTTTGCTTGAAGGACCTGTTAGGCCTCACGGTTACCTGGAGAAAGTTTGACTCCCAAATAAGTTTGATAAGTCGGCACACAAAATATGAGACATTTTGCTGAGTATCCTGTGAGGATTGACCTTACTCGGACATTCCCTACTTCAGTTGTGACAGCTTCTTTGTCATCTTGTAAAGAGCGACGAAAGGACTGGCAATTGGCATGGAAGCAGCGCAATCTAATGCCAACTCTTTCCTAAGCTCAGATATCTTGGCAGCAAGGCGATCTTGCTTTCGCTGCACTAGAACCTCGACAAGTGGCCTAAGAGCCAAGAGCTTTTGCTCCACACTAATCTCGCGCAGATCTAGCCATTGAAAGGCCTTGGTCCAGCCGGGTAACTCGTAAAGTTTCTCCCAAAGAATCGGAACGATTTGCTTCTCCGTGATTAGTGCTGCCCCTAACTCCTGTTGAACATAAGGTGAAGTCGCCGATTGCGAAGTCAATAGAAACACCAAGGTGTCGCACGATCGAAGAGCCGCGAGAATCTCTTCCGTCCACAGCTGCCCTGGCAGGATCGACTTTTTGTCAAAGAAGACCTTTAAGTCTGTAGCACTGAGCGCTGACGCGATCAAGTCTGCTTCCGCGTGGTCCACTGATGCGTAGCTCAAGAACACGTCGTACTGAGGGCTCGCGGATGGTGCAGTCATTTGTTGGACCGAGGACTGAATTGTGAGGCCGAACAATGTTTAGGCCGATTCGCATGACAACTGGATCTGCTGATTTCTATCAGCGTCGCTTTTTCAACGGACATCGTTTCATGCTTGGGCCAGCCGCCACTCATAAGGCATTCGTCTGTTCTCGGATATAGTCGTCAAGATAGACTTGGTCCGCCCCATCGGTTCACCCGGTGGAGGTCGCATTTTAGGAAGATGAGGCACAGAACTCAATCTCAATTGCGCGAGTCGGCACACCGACTATGCTCCTATAGTCCATGAGAGGGTAGCCTATTATCTATCGGCCTTCATGCATAGATTGCGGACATGGAAGTCTTCAGCTAGTCTGGGTAGTCGTAGGTCCTATATGAGTAAACATAAGAAGCAGCATTACATTCCCGTGTCATATCTGAAGGCGTGGTGTGACGAAAACTGTCCTGCAACCCAAGCGCCCTACATTTGGATCTTTGATGTAGATGGAACTAAACCGAAAAAAAAGGCACCCGAAAACGTTCTTCACGAAACAAACATGTACACGATCACTCAGACCGATGGGGGTCGAAATCTAGTGCTTGAACACGGCTTGCGTGAGCTTGAAGACAAGTTTTGCCGCATCAGAAGAACAATGCTCAGATTCAACAAGCAACTAGCACCGAGGGAAGGGACCCTCTTATGTGCATTTATGGCTGCGATGTATTGCCGCACCCCTGCTATGAGAGATCATTGGCAAGCGCAATGGGGTTCACTCCTCGATAGAATGGGAGAAATGAGGAGATGGATGGATAGTGCCACCGAAGAAGAGCGTGAGCGCGCAAGCTCAATTCCTGACAGTTCTTCAGCTTCTGAAGACGCACTTTCCGAAGAAGATGTCAGGAACTTACATCAGCAGACTCTACAGAGAATGCTCCCATCTATGATGTCAACCATAACTCCATTTATGGTGAAAATGAATATTGCGATCCTCAACGCTCCTAAAGATTGCTACTTTCTAACGTCCGACAATCCATGTGTCTTGTTTGATCCAGATGGGCATAAGCGTCCTCCCTTTTACCGTAGCCCTGGATGGGCATATCCAAAGATTGAGGTCACCCTCCCCATTTCGCCGAACCAAATGGTATTTCTGAACAAACAAGGAGTTGGAGGATATCGTTCTGTAAACAGGGCAATGGTGGATGAGCTAAATCGCCGGACACGGTTCCATGCCTATAGGAGTTTTATATGCAACAAGAACGAAACCAATCCTTGTTGGTTTAACCCCGGCGTGGAGCCAGAGGACTCATGGGAGAAAACGCATCCTTCCCGGAATCGCCGACACCGCCCTGCATAGGTATTCCTCCCCCTGCGACTATTGCAAGGTTTTAGTTTATGAGCAGGGGGAAATCCGCTGTTTGGCTCTAGCCATTCCAATGACGAGAGGGAAAGATGCCTAATTCCGAATGTAAGGGGTTGGATACCCTTTCTGGTTTTCAGTTGGTATAGAGAGGGGGATTGGTGGCACCACGTTCTAGGAAGCTGCGAGGACGCCGGCAATACAACCGGTCAGCAGTGTCGTCAAATAGGCGGTCCACAACGCACGCAGGCCCAGCAGCGAGATATCTTTTGCCCGATGCGGGACTAATGCGGAGATGCCACCGACAAAGATGCCCATGCTCGCCACATGCACGAATCCACAGAGGGCATAGGTCATCGCTGTGAGGGACCGTGGAGAGAGCGGCGGCGGAGACGCGGTTTGCACGGCGGCCAATTTGAAATAGGCCGCAACTTCCGTCTCGATAAACCGCGATCCCAGCAAGTCCGCGCCGATCTGCCATTCCTCAGGCCGGAGACCGAGGAGGACGGCGAAGGGCCAGGTCAGCCAGGCCAGGATCCTGGTGATGGAGAGCGGCGTTCCTCCAATCGCCGGAAGCTGTGCCAGCGCCAAATCGACCAACGCTTCCAATCCAAGAAACACGATCAGTAACGCGGCAATGCCGACAGCCATTTTCATGCCCTGTCCTGCGCCATCGATCAACGCGACAATGAAGTTGGAGGGCGGCGGGTTCGCGGTACTGTCGGAAGAAGGTGATGAGGTCCGACCGATAGGGTCAGAGGGCACGCCGCCCAGCGTGACGGGTTGTCCATCCTCGGGACATGTCAGTTTGCTGATGAGCACCGCACAAGGGATCGAAATAATTGATGCGGAAATCAAATGCCCGGCGATCTGAGGCACCGTCTGTTGCAGCGCCGATACGTAGATGCCCATGACGGTGCTCGCCACGGTCGCCATCATGCACGTCAGCACTAAGAGCAGTTCCGACTGTGTCATGGCCGCGAGGTAGGGGCGGACAATCAATCCTGCCTCGATCCCGACGAAGATATTCGCGGCGCCGGAGAGCGACTCGGCTCCCGATAAGCTCATGGTCCGGTAAAAAAGACGGGCAAACACCCTCACGATCGCTTGCATGGCGCCTACATAGTAGAGACCCGACATCAAGGCGGCAAAGAACACGACGGCCGGCAGTGCTTGCGCCGCCAAGATAAACCCGATCGAGACTGTCCCATCCGGCAACGTCTGGCCGGGACCAAGTGCGAGCGGCCCAAGCAGAAACACCGTGCCTTTTTGCGAGGCGGCGAGCACGGCGACCACCAGATCGTTGATCATGCTCCAGAACCAGCGGGACCCTGGAAACCAAAAGGACAGGATACCGAGACCCCAGGCCAATGCCGCGCTGCCTCCAATGGTCGTCCAGTTCAGCCGAGTGCGTGTCCCCGTCACCCAGGCCAGCAACGCGATCGAGACGAAACCGATGCCCGCTATAAGGCGATAGGGCCATTCCTCCACCGTCATCTCCTCCTTCCGATGAAAGCCCGGCGGGAGGCTACGCTGGGAGCCGGTTGCCGTCAAGAGAAAATGTGGCGTGCGATCTACGCTTCTTCAGCTGAGACCATCAAGACCTGTGCGAGGAGCCTTCCAGGCTCCTGCCCTCCCATATGGGTGGTTATGCCCCCTACAGATGCGGGATTGGTTCTCAGCTCCGCGAGGGCAATATGGAAGCCTGATGCACGGGCTTTTGAATCAACACCCTGTTCAAATTCACTCGTACTGGAAAGAGAGGGCAATGGGTATGTTCAGGCACATCCAAGCAGGTCATGGGCTGTACACCGGCTACAAAGGTGTTCTCGCATTCGGAGTTGTGTTGTGGCTGATGCTGTTGCTGATCGGCTGTTCTACATCACGGAAAGAATATGTCGTGGACTATGCGCGCGGGAACGATAACACCGCTAAGGGTTCACACGAGCGTCCATGCCAGACTGTGAGGCATTGCCAGATGCTGGCAGATCGTGACGGGGTGCGGTCATATTGGATGGTCTATCAATGATGCTCGCAACGGTTTTGTCCGGTAGCATG
The DNA here is from genome assembly GCA_902500805.1 of uncultured Nitrospira sp. Taxonomy (GTDB): domain Bacteria; phylum Nitrospirota; class Nitrospiria; order Nitrospirales; family Nitrospiraceae; genus Nitrospira_D. The sequence goes on from CABVSA010000047.1 coordinate 12,569, forward strand.
AAGAACTCTTCATGCTCTCATCATAGAGGCTTCATCTTGGAGGTGTATAAGAAACTCAGGTAACACACGAAAAGGGGTGATACATCATGCTTTCCTTCATCGAAGCCTACGCATTCGTCGCCATATTCGGAATGCTCTACGGAATGTTGCAACTCGCCAGTCGTTGAGATGCTCGACTTCCGAGAGCGAGAGGCGTCGATCATCTACGAAGGCGTGGTGACCTTACCGTTCACTGCCTGGTGGGCGCGTCACGTAGATAAGGCCGGAATAGCCGGCGGTCCATAAATCATATTGAGCTATGACGCTGTTGCGGTGAGTGGGAGTCGTGCATTGAGCTGCTTGTGGAGCAGCCAGGCCAGTATGTGGCCTTTCGGGGTTAGTGCGAGCAGCACTGACCGATCGCCTTCCGGCGAACGCTGCTTGGTAATCCATCCCTTGTGGTGTAAACCACGAACCAGTTGCCTCATCGTTGAGCCAACGACACCAAACACTCCGGCACACTGCTGAATAGAACTGTCGGGATTTCGCTGAAGATAGAGGACGGTACGGGCCTGGGCAGGAGTGATTCCAAGGTCAGACAGTTCCTCTCGATAGGCATTCAACCACTTCAGACACACTCGCCATTCTGCTGAAGTCGTAGACCGTGATTCTCGGAGCAGTCGTACAAGTCTCATAGCGGTATGCTGCCTTAGGATTTCAAACCTAACTACTGATTCTGCAATTCCTACTGTCTCAATTGGATGACCTAAAACGGGCAATGTCGAGGCGGATCTATGGGGCAGGATCGTTTCAGCATCTCCATTAGCCGTGCGGTATCTTTCTCACTCGTTCCCACTCAGATCTGCTACGATCCACTACCGCGCAGTCTCAGATACCTGAGTCTGTTGTAGTCAGGCTTCTCTTGTTCAGCGGGGATCCAACAGTAGCAATGTCACAACTGATAGACGGGCAAGCCCCCGAAAACCAGACGCCCACTCCGCCAAGCAGGGGTCTCATCGAGCGGTGGCAGAATATCCCTCTCTATGGACGCATCGTCATCGCCTTGGTGCTTGGTGTCATCACCGGGTTGCTGCTTGGTAGCCATGCCGCCTCGCTTGCCGTGCCGGGGAAGCTCGTGTTGCGTCTCCTTGGTGCACTTGCGCCGGCGTTGATTCTGGCGGCGATCGTGCACACGTTCATGACGACACAGCTGGGTGGGCCACTCGCGGCGCGGCTTCCACGGTTGTTGCTCCTGAATACGCTGGTCGCGATTACGGTAGGGTTAACTGTCGCGAATGTGATTCAGCCAGGGCAGGGGGCGGGACTCGCACCGCCGGCTTCACCTGAGGAAACTGTCAGAAGCGCCGATCCGCTCGCCCTTTTTCTGGACAATGTGCCCAAGAGTCTGCTTGGTCCGCTCGGTGATGACGGCAAGGTGATCGGTGTGATCTTCGTTGCCGTGGCCTTTGGTCTGGCACTCCGTCAGGAACGGGCGCGCCCTCTTGGAACGGCAGGCCATCTTGTCGAACTCTTCTTGGACTCACTGATCAAGATTTTGCATTGGATCATCGCGGTCGTGCCGCTGGCGGTCTTTGGTATCGTGGCCAGCATCGTGGGAACGGAAGGTTTTGTGCAATTCAAAGCGCTGGGGATCTTTGTCCTAAGCGTACTACTCGCCCTTGCGATCCAGGCGGCCTATTACCTAGTCCGTATCCGAGTCGGTTCGTGGGTGTCTCCAGGACAACTTCTGCGCGGTGGGCGAGATGCACTGGTGATGGCCTTTTCAACGGCGAGTTCCACAGCCACGATGCCGGTGACCTATGCTGCGCTTAAAGAGAAAGTGGGCTTGCGCGAGCAGTCGGCAAGTATGGGGGCATTGGTCGGGGCAAATTTCAATAACGATGGCACGGCGCTGTACGAGGCGATGGCCGCCCTCTTCATTGCTCAGATGATTGGGATGGATTTGAGTCTTCAACAGCAGATGCTGGTGGTACTGACGAGCATCATCGCCTCGGTCGGCGCCGCCGGCATTCCCGAAGCGGGGCTTGTGACGATGACGATGGTCTTTACCGCTGTGGGGTTGCCCGTGCACTACATTCCTGTCCTACTGACCGTGGATTGGTTCCTCGATCGCTGTCGCACGGCGATCAACGTCATGGGCGATATGAACGTCAGTTGTCTGTTGGATGGGAAACAGAAGGAGGAGGCGTAACAGGCTTCGGAAATACGGGTTGCATGCTTCGACCGGCCCGCACACATGACGACCTCAGCTAGTCAATGGCTGCTTCGTTTCGTGCAGCTTGTCGAATGATGAATGTATCTCTTGGCGATACGGTTACCCTTTAGCGCTCTTTTGCTTGTGCTGGTCTGCCAGGGTGGCCCGCAGTTTATCTTCCTGCTCCTTGCTGAGTGATGTTTTGAGGATTGTTCCTTCGTACCGGGAGAAGCCCGTCAATAGCTTGTCTTGGTCAGCATTCCGGATCAGCAGAAAAATCGCGGAAGTGCCTCGCTGGATCGTGCTACCCAAATCCTTGATGAACTGATCGGGAATCCCGTAGTCGCTTAAGAGGCCAAACTCACTGGCTCCCACGGAGACCGCTCCCCCGCTGGCTCCGCCTGCAAGGCTTCCCAACAGGCCTGCGAGGGGGTTAAAGAACAACAAACCGATCAACCCTCCCCATAACATGCCCAGTGCGACACCATGTTGGGTGGCACCCCCGAACACGTCTACACACTGTTTCAGGTGGACCTTGCCGTCCATGTCTCGGATGACGATGACGACATCTTCCAGGTCGAGGATATATTTCGATTCCATGGCGCGCAGTTCATTGAGCACTCGATCGGCCGTGCTGGAGTCCTTAAACGCGATGCAAACGAGTTCACTCATGATGTTCTCCTTGGAGCGGATAGGTCTCGCCACAACCGGTGGCGGCGAGGAATTCATCTAGTCATTTGGATCTTAGATAGCAGTAGGATTGTCCCTAGTGCAAGCTGGCCGTGTCAACAGCCTGAGGAGTTGATCGGTATCCAGGCTCTCGCCCCTTGTTTTTCAGCGTTGCGTTCCCTTACTCTCGGCGGTTCAAGATTGAATAGGCGGACTATGTTACAAGCTGTTGGATTGAGCTGCCGTCGCGGGGAGCGCCGGCTCTTTTCCGATCTCAATGTGAAGGTTGAGCGGGGCAAACTGTTGGCGGTCGTAGGGGAGAACGGGAGCGGAAAGACCAGCTTGCTCCGTATCTTCTCGAGTTTGTTGCCCCCCGAGGAAGGTTCGGTGCGATGGGAGGGGGAAGACATTCATCAGCTGAAAGAATTCTATTCCGGGCAGCTGATGTATCTCGGGCATCTCAACGGAATCAAAGACGATCTCACGGCGGTTGAAAATCTGATGAGTTCGATGGCACTCGCCGGGGAGCCTTGTTCGGAGAGTGGGGCTAAGGAGGCGCTGGAGGCGATCGGGCTGAAGCGACTGGTCCATCGGTTACCCTCCAAAGTGCTTTCGCAAGGGCAAAAGCGCCGAGTGGCGTTGGCCCGGCTGTGGCTGTCGACCCATCCGCTCTGGCTGTTAGACGAACCGTTTACGTCGCTTGATACGGCATCAACCGCAGTGGTGACGCAACGGCTTCATGCGCATTTGCAGCGTGAGGGGTTGGTGGTTGTCGTGACACATCAGGAGATTGCGCTTCCCTCGGAGCGGCTGCAACAGCTGAGGCTGGCTGGATGAGTCACTCCAGTATGTGGGACTCCATCAGCGGAATCATCCGGCGGGACCTGTTGCTGGCCATGCGACGGTGGTCGGACGCCGCGATGTCGGTCTTTTTTCTGGTGATTGTCGTAAGTCTGTTCCCTTTGGGGGTGGGGCCCGAGCCGGCTGTCTTGCGGACCATTGCCCCGGGTGTGTTGTGGGTCGCAGCCTTGTTGACGTGTCTGTTGTCACTCAGCCGCGTGTTTACCCCGGATTATCTGGATGGTGTCCTTGAGCAGATGGTCCTGGTTCCCCAACCGCTGTCGCTCCTGGTGCTTGGGAAGGTGCTGGCCCATTGGGTGATCTCCGGGCTTCCCGTTGTGCTGCTCTCTCCGCTGTTGGGGTTACAGTTCGGCCTGGACGGGGAGGCGCTGGGGGTACTGGTGTTGTCGCTCTTGCTTGGGACGCCGACGTTGAGTATGATTGGTGCGATCGGCGCCGCGTTGGTCCTTGGCGTGCGGGGGAGTGGTCTACTGGTTGCCCTCCTGGTGCTTCCACTCTACGTTCCAGTCTTGATCTTCGGGGCCGGCGCCGTGACCAGCAGTATGGCTGGAATCGGCGGCGAAGCAAACTTGTCGCTGCTTGGGGCCTGTCTGGTGCTCTCACTTTTTCTGGCACCCTGGGCTACGGCAGCGGCGTTACGTATCGCGTTGGAGTAAAAGGATTTCACGCACGTGATCTGGTCGAAGTATTCAGCTCCTCAAACGTTTTATCCTCTGGCCGGCCGTCTCATTCCCTGGTTTGCGGCGGTGGCCATTATCCTAATGGTCGTTGGCCTCTATATGGGGTTCTTTGTGGCACCGACCGACTTTCAGCAGGGGGAATCCTATCGGATTATCTTTGTGCACGTTCCGGCTGCCTGGATGTCGATGTTCCTGTATGTGGTGATGGCCATCTGGGCCGGCGTCGGGATGGGACTCAATGCTCGACTATCCTTCATGATGGCACAGGCGATTGCGCCCACCGGGGCGATGTTCACCTTTTTAGCCTTGCTGACCGGAGCCATGTGGGGGAAGCCCACGTGGGGAGCCTGGTGGGTCTGGGACGCTCGGTTGACGTCTGAACTGATTCTCCTGTTCCAGTATGCGGGAGTGATGTTGCTCAGGACCTCGATCGATGACTTGCGTCGTGCGGATCGTTCAAGCGCGGTGTTTGCGCTGGTTGGGGTCGTCAATGTGCCGATCATCTATTATTCCGTTCAATGGTGGAACACCTTGCACCAAGGGGCCTCCGTGAGTATGGCGACGGGTTCGAAAATGGCGGCGACCATGCTGATGGCCATGCTCATTATGACGATCGCCTTTTGGATGTACAGTATCGCGGTGATCCTCGCCCGGGTCCGCTGTGTCATGATCGAGCGGGAATCTCTGCCGACATGGGATGACAAGCCGGCGGTGATTCACGAAGCGGTGGAGGCTCGCTGATGCAGTGGGGGAGCGCATCTGAATTTTTTGCAATGGGAGGCTACGGCCTCTATGTCTGGACCTCGTTTCTCGCCACGGCCTTGTGCATGGTCTGGGAAGTGCTGGCGTTATGGCGACGACGGGCGGCGGCGCGCGCCGAACAGCGTGCTGCGTTGTTAGGAGGCACGGATGAAACCGCGGCATAAGCGTTTTGCCTTTATTGGCCTGGGGCTGGTCGTCTTAGGGATTGCCACTGTCTTGGTCTTGAACGCGTTCCAGAGTAATCTGGTCTTCTTCTTCACGCCGACCCAGGTGGTGAACGGTGAAGTGCCGGAGGGGCGTAGTTTCCGGATTGGAGGCATGGTTGAGGACGGGAGTCTCGTCCGAGAAAACGACGGGCTGACCGTTCGATTCATCGTGACCGATACGGCAAAGCGGGTGCCGGTGACCTATAAAGGGATTCTGCCGGATCTCTTTAAGGAAGGGAAAGGCGCGGTCGCCCAAGGGAAACTCATCGGCGACGGTACGTTTGTCGCCAGCGAAGTATTGGCGAAGCACGATGAAAATTACATGCCACCAGAAGCGGCTGCAGCCTTAGCGAAGGCCAAGGCTTCCGGGGCACAACAAAGCAAATCGCTCGTCGTTCCTGAAGGTAGGAAAGATTCACTATGATTCCAGAGATCGGTCATTTTGCGTTGATTCTTGCACTGTGCGTTGCTGTGGTGCAGGGCATTCTCCCTATCTACGGTGCGGCGGTCGGGAACTCGGCGTTGATGGCCGTGGCGAAGCCGGCGGCGCGCGGGCAGTTTCTCCTGGTCCTCACCGCATTCGGCTGTCTCGCGTACGCGTTTGCTGAGAAAGATTTCTCCGTTCTGTACGTCGCGGCCACAAGCAATTCGCAACTTCCGCTTCATTATCGCCTGGCGGCCATCTGGGGCGCCCATGAAGGGTCGCTGCTCTTATGGACGCTGATCTTGACCATCTGGATGTTTGCGGTCACGCTGTTCTCCGCGCATCTTCCCGAGTCCACACGATCTCGTATTCTCGGCGTGATGGGCCTCGTCAGTATCGGGTTTCTTTTGTTCATGCTGACGGTCTCCAACCCGTTCGAGCGGCTGATTCCTGCCGCGGCTGAGGGACGCGACCTCAATCCTCTCTTGCAGGATCCTGGCATGGTGATCCATCCGCCCATGCTCTACATGGGATATGTCGGGTTCTCAGTAGCCTTTGCCTTTGCCATTGCCGCTTTGTTAGGGGGAAATCTTGATGCGGCTTGGGCCCGCTGGTCTCGCCCATGGACGACTGTCGCGTGGTGCTTTCTGACGGTTGGCATCGCGATGGGCAGCGGCTGGGCCTATTACGAGTTGGGCTGGGGTGGCTGGTGGTTCTGGGATCCGGTTGAGAACGCCTCTTTCATGCCGTGGCTGGCAGGGACGGCGTTGGTTCACTCATTGGCTGTCACGGACAAGCGCGGCGGATTCAAAGTCTGGACGGTTCTCCTGGCCATCATGGCTTTTTCATTGAGTCTTCTTGGGACGTTTCTTGTCCGGTCTGGTGTGCTGACTTCTGTGCATGCGTTTGCGACCGACCCAAAGCGCGGGATGTTCATTCTGGCTTTTTTAGCTATCGTAATCGGTGGGTCGCTGGCCCTGTACGCATGGCGGGCGCCGCGCGTCGGGTTGGGCGGCAGTTTCGCGGCAATGTCCCGTGAGGGAATGTTGTTGGCGAATAATGTCTTGCTGGTTGCGGCGATGGGGTCCGTGCTGTTGGGGACGCTGTACCCCTTGTTCTTGGATGCGCTGGATCTGGGCAAAATCTCTGTCGGGCCTCCCTATTTCGACTCGGTCTTTGTTCCCTTAATGGCTCCGGCGGTCTTCTTGATGGGAGTCGGTCCATTGGCGCAATGGAAAAAAGCCAGTTTGCCCGATTTGGCGAAGCGATTAAAGTGGGCATTTGGAGTGAGCGTGATCACCGCCATCGTGCTTCCCTTTGTGATGGGCACCTGGACCCCGTTGCTCAGTCTTGGACTGCTGCTGGCAATTTGGATTGCGACGACGAGCGTCGTGACGCTGCGAGAACGGTTGACGCATGTTGCTGGGAATAGCCTCGGAGAGCGGCTGGCGTCTGTGCCACGATCCTATTGGGGGATGCTTGTCGCGCATTGCGGCATCGCGGTCTTTATCGTCGGTGTGACCATGGTGAAGGGCTTTGAGACGGAAAAAGATGTGCGCATGAACGTGGGAGAGACGGCCACCATCGGGGACTATCTGTTCCGGTTCGATGGGGCACAGGATGTCGTCGGTCCGAATTACACTGCTGCTCGTGGGAGCTTTTCTGTGAGTCGGGATGGTCGTGAGACGACGGTCCTGTATCCTGAGAAGCGGCGGTATACGGCTCAGAATCAGGTTATGACCGAAGCGGCGATCGATCCCGGATTGTTGCGTGATCTCTACGTGTCGTTGGGGGAACCCCTCGATGACGGAGCCTGGAGCGTGCGACTCTACCATAAGCCGTTTGTCGATTGGATTTGGGGCGGATGTTTTATCATGGCGCTGGGTGGTGTGCTCGCCATCAGCGATCGCCGGTATCGCATTGCCTGGCGTCGGCAGGAGCCGGCTGTGCCTGCGGCTACTCGCGCAGCAAGGCGAAAAGTGGCATGAACCGCTTTCTCCTGCCGCTATCGATTTTTATTGTTGTCGTGGTGTTTCTCGGGATTGGGCTCAAGCTCAATCCTCGTGAAATTCCATCTCCCCTCGTCGGGAAGGCTGCACCGGATTTTTCCCAGCCCCAGTTGTTCGAGCCGGCGAAAGTATTTTCGCCGGCGGATATGAAGGGGAAAGTGTGGTTGCTCAACTTTTGGGCTTCGTGGTGCAGTGGGTGTAAGACGGAGCACCCCGTCCTGATGGATCTGGCGAAGTCCGGGGAAGTGCCGATCTACGGCATGGATTATAAGGATCAACGCGATGAAGCGATGACCTGGTTGAGTCGGTGGGGCAATCCCTATCCGGTCGTGGGCGTGGATGACGCTGGCCGGGTCGGGATCAACTATGGCGTGTACGGCGTGCCCGAGACCTACGTGATCGATAAGCAAGGGGTCATCCAGTACAAGCAAATTGGTCCGTTGGATCCTGAGACCGTTGAGAAAAAGATCATTCCCCTCGTCAAGCAGCTTGAAGCACAATGAACATACAATGGATCGCACTCATCGTCGTTCTGTTCCTGTCCGGGCCCGTGTGGGCTGGTGAAGCCAGGCCGTTGGCTGATGACCCTGCGAGCGAAGCACGGCTCAAACATCTTGCCGTTGAACTGCGCTGTTTGGTGTGCCAGAACCAGACCTTGGCCGATTCCAACGCTCCGCTTGCCGAAGATCTGCGTCGGGAGGTCCGGGAAATGATTGCGAAGAATATGAGCGATCAAGAGATCATCGAATTTCTGACTGCACGGTACGGGGACTTTGTCCTGTACCGACCGCCACTCAAAGCCACGACGACGCTTCTGTGGGTCGGGCCGTTTCTCTTGGTGATCGTTGGCGCAACCGCATTGATCATCACGCTGCGGCGTCGGGCCGGTAAGGTGGTCGATGTGCCGGTCACTGAAGATGAGCATCGACGAGTCGAACAGTTGTTGACTGAAGGAGGAAAGCGTCCATGACGGTAACATTCTGGTCTATCGCATCCGCCATGACTCTTGCCATCCTGGGACTTGTCTTGCGCCCGCTGTTGATGCGTCAGCCGACCGTGACGAACGATCAGGAGAAGAAGCTACCGGTGTATCGGCAGCAGTTTTCGGAGCTGGAACAAGATCTTACCAGCGGATTGCTGACCGATGAACAGTACCAGGCCGCACGAAGTGAGCTGGAGCGCCGCGTACTCGAAGAGACCGGTTCTACTGATACTTCAACGACGACCACGGGAGGACTTGTGAATCTTCGATTTGTGGCGCTTTCGTTGGCGATGATCATTCCCGCGTCCAGCGGTGTCCTCTATTGGACGCTGGGGAATCCTGCGGCCATGACCCATCCAACGGTGTCCGCAGCCTCTCAAGGCGGACCTGGTGGTGATGCCCAGATGGCGGAGGGGTTGAACCAGCTGATCGAACAATTGCGAAAGAAGTTAGAGCAGAATCCGAACGACGGAGTGGGATGGGGATTGCTCGCTCGATCCTATATGGCGATGGAGCGGTATGCGGATGCGGTGCCGATCTTTGAAAGAGCGACAAAACTGGACCCGGACAACGCAGGTCTTCTAGCCGACTTTGCCGATGCCCTTGCCGTGCACCAGGGGCGTAAGCTGGAGGGGAGGCCGGAAAGCTTAATCCAAAAGGCGCTGAAGCTTGATCCTCACAACGTTAAGGCGTTGATGTTATCAGGGACGATTGCGTATAACCGGAAAGACTTTGCACGTGCAGCGAAGGAGTGGGAGGATGCCCATACGTACCTTCCCGCCGATGACCAAGAATCGTCCGATCAGCTCAAGGCCAGTATCGCCGAAGCGAAACGGCGGATGGGTGGTGGTCCGAGCATGAACATGCTGGTGGCAAATCCACCGATGGAGCAGGCGAAGCCAGCCAAGGCGGCGGCGCAATCCGGTCAGCCTCGTGCGATTACAGGAAAGGTCATCCTAGGGCCGAATCTGGCAAACAGGGCTTCTTTGCCAGACACACTGTTCGTGTTTGCCAAGGACGTAGCGGGTCCACCGATGCCGGTGTCTATTGTGAGGGCGTCGAGAAAGGATCTCCCGTTTACATTCCGGCTTGACGACTCTACCAGCCCGATGCCGTCGAGAAAATTATCGGATATCGATACTGTTGTCATCGTCGCGCGTCTGTCCAAATCTGGGAAGGCGATGGCGGAAAGCGGGGATCTGGAAGGGATGAGTCAGCCGATCAAGCCGGGTGCTGAAAATATTACGGTTGTCATTGATCGGGAGCGACCGTAACCAGGAGTGGGTTCACGAGGATTTTGACCAGGAAATTTGCGAACTTCTCAGGGCATTGCGCGTGAAAATTTCTTGACACTTAAGAGGGGGCTGAGCTATATTTCGCCGCCGCTATATTTCTAATTTTTTGAAGTGGAATACCTGCGCGCATTGATATCGAGAATTTTTGCTGAGAAGCAGAATGCAGTGGCCATCAAACGGAAGGAGTCGAGCTGTGATGGTAAAACATCTGGTGAAGTATGCACTGGTGGTCTGCGGCGTATTGGCTGCAGTCCAGGCCCAGGCGAATTTCCCCACCGTGCCGAAGGAAACCTATGAGGCGCTGAAGATCGATCGATCGGCCTCGCCCAAGGAGCTGTACGAAGCGCTCCTCAAGCGGTATCTGGATCCGACAGAAGGGGTTGGCAAGGGTAAGTATGGAGACTATTGGCAACCGGTCTCCTTCAGCCGGTACTTTGATCCGCACACCTTCTACAAGCCGCCGCAAGCGGTGAAAGAAGTGGCCAGCCGCGAGCAGTGCGTGAAGTGCCACACCGATGAATCTCCGGGCTGGGTGGCAGCGTGGAAGAAGAGCACCCACGCGAACCTGGACAAGATCCGAAAGCTGACCCCGAAAGACGACACCTTCTATAAGAAAGCGAAGCTGGAGGCCGTCGAAGAGAACCTCCGCTCGATCGGGAAGCTGGGCAAGGGTGAGAAGCTGAAAGAAGTGGGCTGTATCGATTGCCACTTCGACATCAACACCACGAAGAAGGCGGACCACCGCAAGGACATCAAGTTGGCCACGGCCGACACCTGCGGCGCCTGCCACTTGCAGGAATTTGCCGAGCGCGAATCCGAGCGCGATACGATCACGTGGCCGAAGGATCAGTGGCCGAAGGGCCGTCCGTCGCACGCGTTGGACTACAAGGCCAACGTGGAAGTGGAAGTCTATGCGGGCATGCCGCAGCGCGAGATCGCCGACGGCTGCACGGGCTGCCACGTCAACCAGAACAAGTGCGATACGTGCCATGCACGGCATGATTTCAACGTGGCCGAATCCCGGAAGCCGGAAGTCTGCGCCCAGTGTCACAGTGGGGCGGACCACAACAACTGGGAAGCCTACAGTCTGTCGAAGCACGGGCTGAAGTATCAACGGGATAGAGACAAGTGGAACTTCAATATTCCGATCAAGGAAGCCATGGCCAAGGGGGCCGAGACCGCGCCGACCTGCCAATACTGCCACATGGAGTATCAAGGCAAGATTGCGCACAACATTGTGCGGAAAGTGCGCTGGGCCAACTATCCCTTCGTGCCAGGGATTCGCGAGAACATCAAGACCGAGTGGGCCGAGAAGCGCAATGATGCCTGGGTGAAGACCTGCACCAATTGCCACTCGGAAACCTATGCCCGAGCCTGGATGGAGTTCATGGATAACGGAACCTTCTCCGGCTTGGATAAGTACGATGAAGCCCACCATGTGGTGGAAGAGCAGTACAAGAACGGGCTGTTGACGGGCCAGAAGACCAATCGCCCGGCGCCTCCGGCACCGGAGACCGATGGGTTCGAGAAGTTCTTCCAGATCTATTGGTCGAAGGGGAACAATCCGGCGGCCAATGAGTTGCGGTTGTTTGAAATGGCCGAAGACCACTTGGTGCAGTTGCACGTGAGCTTGGCTCACCAGTACTGGGGCTACACCTATACGGTGGGATGGGCCGCGATGAACCGCGCTTATGTGGAGATCATGGATGACGACACGCGTTTGAAAGAAAAGTTGGATCTGCAAGCGCGGGTGGCCAAGTTGGAAGGCCACATGAAGAGCGGGCTGCTGGACCTCGACAGCGAGACCGGCAAGATCTCCCTGGGCGGCATCGGCGGGGGCATGATGCTGGCGGGGACGCTCGCGCTCGCCGGCTGGCGCCGGAATAAGAAGTAGTTGCAGTGTCGACGTCGTCCCTGAGTGAGTCCGTCACACGTCCATCAGGGGCATCGAAGTTCCTCCCGTCACTAGGACTCTTTCTGGTGGCGGGAGGCCTTTTTTTACTGGGCTGGTTCTCCTACCTCTGGTTTAAACCTGCTCCCGCTCCGTACAGCTATGAGCTTGTTGATGAGGGCGGGATATCAAAGTTTCCAAACCTTCCGTTGCAAGCATGGCCAGACTTAAAGATCAGTAAATATGAGCTGCGAGTTCAGTCCGTCGAGAAGCCGATTGCGGTCGCGTATCGTGCTATGAAGGGGAATGGCAGTTCCGTCTTATTGAACTGGGAAGGTTTGGTTTCTGAGCCGATTGGGTTTATGAGCGGCGAACTTGCCGAGTTGGCTACTATCGGCACCGATCTCACCCAGCATGTTCCTGAAGACGGTCTGGTCTTGGCCTGGTGGGACATTTCACGACAGCTTCACCTATTGTCTGAACGGGAAACACTGTTTAAGTCCCATCTTGGACAGCCTCTGATCACGCCATCCTATTGGAAAGATCGTGTTCCTATTATCGCCCAATATGAGCAGCAGTTTTGGGGTGATAAAGGATCAACGGAAGAAGCTCAGAAATTTGAGCAATTTATTGATGCACTTTCATCAGAGCCCACGAAAGGCGCGGCGCTGCTTCGCGAATTGGCCGGATCACGAGAAGCCTATATTGTGGTACATCCAACCGACTTGTATAAAGTCGGTCTTCTGCGACCGGATCGAATGGAAATTGCGTTCAAGGATTTTCCCCTAACCGGGAATGTTCATGGACTGGCCAATCAAGTGAAAGCTTGGATGAAGGAATATGGCTACGACACCTATACCCTCCAGTCCCTTTCTGAAAAGGTGGTGCGTGCCTATTTCCTCAACCAGAGCAAGAATGGGAAAATTTTACTCGCTCAACTGTTGCCGCTGATGAATTCAACGCCTATTGACTTCGAAGCGTTGCAACTTGTGCATAAGCATGGCGGCTATTGGGTCTATAAGATTCCAGCTGCTCACAATCCTTCCTGAGTCTTGCAATCCAAAATATCGGGCTAGCAGTTCCGAATTTTCTCATGGTAAACTGACGGAGTCAGTAGCGAGCGCAAGTGAAAATGTTGTACGATCAGACTATTCAGTAGTTGGGATAGCAATCAAACGGGTCTTATTCATACATCTATCGGAAAGGAGATGCCGTGAATTACCGCATTTTATCTGGATTGGCCGCTGCAGCGGTATTCCTTATCATGGCTGGGACAGCTTCAGCCGATGGGACGTTCGAGGGTCGGAAGAAATGCTTTAACTGCCATAAAGGTGAGGGAGAGGCTTGGGAGAAGACCCTCCATGGGAAGGCAATGGAATCGCTCAAACCTAGTAGAGGTAAGAAGAAGGACGAGGCGATGGTCAAGGCCAAGCTTGACCCTAAAAAGGACTATACAAAAGACAAGGATTGCGTTGGATGCCACGTCGATGGGTTCGGTAAGGAAGGTGGGTACGTTATCGAAGAGCCGGAGAAATTCTTGACCGGCGTTGGGTGCGAATCCTGTCACGGAGCAGGAAGTGACTACCGTAAGATTCACCGAAAAGCTGGTGAGGCCTATGAGAAGTCACAGAAAACCACTGAGCGTGCCAATTTGGTTGAGGCTGGGCAGGATTTTGAGTTTCAAGAAAAGTGCAATGCCTGCCATTTGAATTACGAGGGGTCAGGATGGAAAGGTGTGAAGAAACCATATACGCCATTCACACCGACCGTCGACAAGAAATACTCGTTTGATTTTGAGAAGTATGTGCGAGACGACAAGGCGATGCATACGCATTTCAAGCTTGAAGGGACATTCACTGGGCCTCCCATGCCGAAGTTCCATGAGGAATTCCAAAAGAACGCCAAGCCGGCGGTGAAGTCTGATAAGGGTGGGGACGAATAACAATGCCAAAGCTCGGAACGTTAATAGCTGGAGCGGTTCTGGGGATAGGGTTTATCACGGTTGTATTCGGCGGTGAAGCAGCTATCTCCAGAACTGAGTTTTGTATCAGTTGTCACTCTGAAATCTATCCCTATGAGGAGTTGAAGAAGTCTTCACATTGGGGCGCTATTGGTATGGATCCCGGTTGTAAGGACTGCCACGTCCCGCAGGGGCTCTCTAACTTCCATAAAGCAGTATGGACGCACGTGGTGGATGGAGTTCCGTTCCTGATTAAAGAATTCACCACCGACTACTCGACCGTTGAAAAGTTCAATGAGCATAGGCCGGAAGCTGCGTTCCGAGCACGGATGAAGCTCAAGGAGTGGGATAGTCTCACGTGCAGAGCTTGTCATAAGAATACCAAGCCACCGGGAGCATCAGCCAAGGCTGCGCACGCAAAAATGCAAAGCGAAGGAGCCACTTGCATCGATTGCCACCAGAATCTGGTGCATAAAAAGGTTCCTGAGCATGATCTGAATGCAAGCCTTGCGCAGGGCAAGCCGGTGATCAAGGAAGTGAAAAAGAAGGCAGACGACGACGAGTAGGGTTACGACTTTCTTGGTCGTCGATTGGTGGATTCTGAGACGAGGCCGTGCATCATCACTGATGCACGGCCTCGTTCGTTGATACCTGGGAAGTAGTACAATGAAGGGTGTTATTTCCCAGGTCCATTCAACCGGAGCGACGTGTTTTCCGGTGCTCCCGTCAATGCCCGCTGTCTCAGTTTCTCCCGCCATCGAGACGAGAGGGCCTTACAATCAGCCAGCTCCTGAGCGGCCTGTCGATCTTGGACTAGGTGGTGCATGACCTGGTTTGCGGTTGACACGGTCCATTGTGGATAGGGACGTTCCTGAAGGACTAGCTTCTGCCCTGCCTGGATGTGTCCCTCCGTGAGGACGCGAAAATACCATCCGGTGCGACCTGTTTCCTGAACCCGAACGGCGAGGTCCTTGTTGCGCCAATAGCGAGCCAGTTTCCAGCAGGGTTGTCGAGGCTGAGAAATCTGTACCGTCGCCTCTCCAAGTTGAAAGACGTCACCGATGCACACGTCCTGCTCCAAGAGACCTTGCGTGGTCAAGTTTTCACCAAAACCACCCATGGGAAGCGGAGTGAATCCGACGGTCTGCTCCCAATACGCATAATGTTCATGTGAGTAGACGTTGACGGCCTTGTCGAGGCCACCGTGATTGACGAGATCCGCTTGCCCATCACCTGCAAGATTGAGCGTTCCTAACCAAATCAATTCGGCGGTGGACTTCTTGAAGAAGCCGGTGGTCCACTCTCGCAGGGAACCCGCTTGATCCAAAAAATCTGCTGAGGTCATATCTTGTGGGAGGCCGACTTGTAGGGAGATGACCGTGGCGGCGTGATCCGTGTTCATAAAAACCACCTCATCCGGATTACCTCTCGCTTCCTGGTCGTTCATGGTCCCATAGGGAGCACCAAGAGTTCGGCTTTAACAGGTTCACGATTCGCCGATCCTCCTCAACCCCCATCCTGACTTGTACCAATGGGCGACCCGCTTCATGCTTCGCAAGGTTGGTCCGGCTCCACCGATCGCCACGGCATCCACGAGACAGTACCAGGCACCCGCGCCACTCGGAGGATTTCCCTGCGGCCATCCCAAGAGAGGATCGATGGCGGCCCATTCCCAGGCACCGACCGCGGTGCCGATTAATTCAAGCCAGGTGGTGATAAAGAACGCGGCGAGGTAAACCATCGGTGAGCGACCGATTAGCAGCCAGACTAAAAAAATGGCAAACAACAAAGCTCCAACCCAATCCCCTCGGTTTGGATAGCCACTAACTCCCCACAGCGACCAGGTCCCCCAGACTCCGATGACAAACAGAGCGATCTTACCAGGGTGCCGTACAAACAAGGCTGACCGTGCCAGTGCAACTGCGGTCAGATAGACCATCCCATGTCCTGGTGGGACGTAGGCTGGCACATTTTCAAAACGGTAGGTATAGCCTCCCATGTAAATAGAGGCGAAGTGCTCACCAATGGTTGCAAAGAGGACAGCAATGGCCACTTGCGTTCTGGTTTCGCGATTTTCGCCAATCAGTAAAGCGACAAGAAAGATCCACGCACAGACTCCAAGGAGGTGCTGGCGTTCGACGCTGGCACTGATCTCCATGACACAACTGATTGCCACGCTAAAGAACGTGAAGGCGGCAATTGCATAATCCCTAACTCGGTGGCTATCGAGCGTAGTGGTGCCAGGGAAATGGCGGACGGCAACTTGAGCAACAGAACGAAACCACCGTGAGAAGGAAAGAGGAGCTGATGGGGCATTCATGTGTCTTACGCTGTCTTTCGAGAATGTACACTACCCTGCGTCTCGCCCCTGTCTATCGGCCTCGTTGAACGTGAAGTCGAATGGTTTTCATCATACAGGAGCCTGAAAAGGTGGGCAAGTTCGTGAGTGGTCAGTGTGTAGCTAGCACATCATCTGTCCGGTTTTTGTAGCACGTGAAGTGTCCGGTTT
>CABVSA010000048.1 GCA_902500805.1 uncultured Nitrospira sp.
GTTCTACCACAATCTTGGCTTCACGACCTGTCCAACAAACGGGGGTAACTTCAAACCTCCCGAACAGATTGACGCACGGCTTCGCGGTCAGCAAGTGATAGACCTTGAGCAATTCGCACCGATCTGCGACAAGATGCAGTAATCCGCAAAGGAAACGGCCCTCCGCCTTCTTTTCCCGTGCACTCTGACGTGAGCCTCTCTTTACAGCCACTATCACCTTCCGCCTACTTCCTCTTTGCTATAATCGCTAGCGATGGGAAGACGATCTCGAATTTGCTCAACCGTCACACTCGTAGGTCTACTCTTACTCTTTCTGAACGGATGTTCGTCCAGGCCTATGCGCTCTGGTGTTCACTTTCCAATCACCAGCGGCTCCCATACGCTTTTACCGAGCGAACAGCAACGCATTCTCATCTGGGGAGATGTTTCCATGACCACCGTGGCAGAAGAATGGCTTCGGTCTCACCACTACTCACATATCTTGGTTCCGCCACGGAATTCACACCATGCCTTGGATCGTGAGGCAGTACTCACGCTGGCAACAGAACTACAGACAGAATTTGTACTCTTTCTGGAACGGGGGGAACTGAAGACAGGAGCATTGATCGAGCCCCGCTGCGGCACAGGGTTCAATATCAGCGTCACCGTGCGTGGCTTCTCGCTGGTGAGCCGAGAAACGGTCTTCCGAGGCAGCGCCTATTATCCACATTGCGTTGAGCGTACGAACGCGGTCTATGAGAACCTGACCTGCCAGGCACTCGCGACTGCCTGGGGATTCCGGCCATCAGGACAACTGGAGATTCCGTCATCTCTGGCCTGTACAGCCGGGCAACTTCCCTATTCCACAGCTCGCTAGTTTTAGGCCGCAATGGATCATGTGCTGTCGCTTGCAGAAGGAGAGTCTCCAAGATTGCAGATAATCGCGCCGCTATTTTTCACAACTGCCTGTTCCCGCACTCTTCTCCCACCGCTGCAAAGCACTCAATAACCTCTGCTACTAGGCGCAAAGGACCCCGTACCAAAGCACTACGGTAATTGCATTGATTTCATCACGGTGTGGAGTGTAAGAGAAAAGCCTCTTCCGTGGGCAGTTGGCTCATGACTGCTTCCGAGGGAGTGCAGTGCGCAAGCCTCATCGCTGAACGGGAATCTTGGTGATGGGTTACAGGGTACTGGTTTGTTTGTTTCGTCCATCACTCATCCTGCATCTCCAGCGACTCGTGCGACAAGGAGGCCTCATCATGCAGAGAGTCAGTAACAATCTGGTGGCAATGACCATAGGACTCGCCCTACTAGTGACCGGGGCGGTGCAGGCCCAAGACGACGGCCGCGAGTCGAATGCGTCCCTTAGAGGCACGTTCCGGTTCAGCATAGTGAAGACCTGCACGGACGCCGTGATCGGTTCCACCACACAGCTCTATTTCAATGGGACCCTTATCTACGACGGAAGTGGATTCGCTAAGCTTACCCAGCAAGGAACACTGGTTCTTCCCGGATCAACGCCGGTGTCATTCGAAGAGACTGCCGACCTCACTTATTTCCTGAAGCCGAATGGGAGTCTCGTTCAGGAGGGGACATTCGTTGCAGCCGACCGCGCCTATACCGTCACGGGTGTTCGGATGGTTGGACAAATCGACGCACAGGGCACTATCGTGATGCTCAGTGGCCCCATTCCTTCTGAGCAAGAAACGGTCACCACCGCCGGAGGTGTGATCTCTCAGTATTTCTGTGGTGCTTCGGGAACAGCTATCCGGATGCGCTAGGCGGCAGCAGATTTCTTGCTCCCCTCTCGTGCTTTGAGTCGGTCTTGAGAGAACCTCTGCCGGTCCATCTTCTCAGCCCATCCAAGGTGGGATATCAGACTCGCGCGAGTGTCGGGTACAATCCCTCACACCAGATGGCCAACTATTCTCATACACGGGCATATCTGCGGTTTTCGTTTTCTTCGCCCCTGATTATAGGGGGGGAATCCTATGTGTGCGAAGGAGTACTCCGAAACCTTTCTCTGCAGGGCTGTTCAATCGTTTCCGACCGTGAGCTGGCACTGGGCAGCATGGCACGTATGAGCCTCCTGTTACCCGATCAGCTGCGCGCATTACCGATTGAGATGGGCCGAATCATCTGGACTCAGGGGTCTGAATGCGGGTTGGAATTCGTGGAGCTATCCCTGGATGCGCGGTTACGTCTTGGTCGTACCTTACGGGTTGCGTTGATTGACTTCCTGAATGCCAGAAAACTACGCGAATATGAGCGCCTTGTTGTGTAGATACCCTTCCGATCGATCCATAACCGGATGTCCCACGCACAGAGGCAATTTAATCATCGAGCCGGCGTCTCCATGCATTCCACGTACACAGGTGTTACCAATAGGCATCAAGCCTATGCATAAAACGGCTCTCAACTCTCTGAGTATGGGTGTACGGCTGCAAACCTGGAGAACCAGCGAGTGAGGGCTGAGTAGAGGTCAAATAGAATGCTGTTCCATTATGGCTGCATGTTCTTGTAGGCAATAAAGGCTGAGATCACGATGGTCTTCTCAATTGCAGTGAGTTCAGGGATGTGGGAAGCAATCAGTTTGAACTCCGCCAATGTCATATGCCGTTGGCGTTTGATCCAATGCACCAACGGCTTCCAGAGAGGATTAAAATTCTGGAACCACCATCCGGGAGCCAATCCGTCCATAGAATATTGAGCCGACATTCGTACGGCCTTGGGCTGAACGATTATCGCTGAATGACTGGATGCTCCTTCATTCCTTTGCATGCTGAATAATAACCGCGGACGCATCATACCAAAATAACTCCTGATACTCTGTCGTGTTACGTTATCCCCTGTTTTCACAAACCGCTACATCCACATCACTCACGAGTTCATTCCACACCTCAAGCAAATCAAGTGCCATATTGCTAATATTTATTTTTGCTAATAGTTTTGAAAAATACTGATTTTAAAACCGTGAGTGAGTGACCGTTTTTACACACAGTGTATTATTTTGGGACACACACTTCATTCAGACTTGTACTTCCGAACTCAGCCGATATGGAACCTGGCTGAGAAGAGGCTGCAGGCACTACTGTTTTGCCAATATTTACGGTCTTGTCAGGCTGAGGTCTCCTCGTTTAGCCATTCATACCAAGCAAGAGAAGTGTTCTATTGTGAGACAGTTCGTGACACGTTCTCAGACGAAATCATTCGTGCAATTGTGCGGAATTATGGAATAGCAACACCGTAGATATAGATCGTCAGCTTAATCCATCTACATATAGTGTACTGATGTGTTCACAGGAGTGTTTCATTCATGAAACACTTTCTCGACTTTCTATAGGGATCGCTTCGTTTCAATCAGAGCTAGGAAAGCTAAGCCCGTCATGTGATTTGATGGATCAGAAGGGGCATGATGTGGAGAAACGATTCGCAAGCCGGCAGGCCTCAGGCTCGGTGCAACACACGTATCGGCGATTGCAACAGAAGAGCGATGAATGATGCTGCTAGGGGACTTGAGATGCTGGTTCGAGCGAAGCGACGACTGGGGACTCTTTTATCATCACAGCACTCTGCTCACTCGGATGTGAGTTCCCACTGGGCTTACGCCTCGTTTTCGTGGATGCCAAAGGTTGTGTCAGCATCGGGGTGATTTTTTCAAGTCCATACTGTTTCAGTTTTCGATAAAGAGTCGAACGGCTCACCTGGAGATCGCGGGCGATCCGACTCATGTTCCCACGATGGAGCGTGAGTGCCTTTACCAGCAATTCCGTCTCAATTCGCTGGTGGGCCGCTCGCAGCGAATCCAAGGAATCCGTGGCATGAAGATCTTCGCCGCCCAGATCGAGGTCCTGACGAGTGATCTCCATCCCTTCGCACATGACCACGGCCCGTCGGACTCGATTACTTAGCTCCCGTACATTACCAGGCCAAGGGTGCGTACGCGGGGCCTCGATGGCCTGAGCTGAGAATCCACGAATCGGCTTGTGCGTCGTCGCTGCAGCTTGCTGAAGAAACACCAGTGCCATCAGCAACGCATCTTCCCCTCGTTCGCGAAGGGGCGGAAGATGAATATGCAAGACTCCCAGCCGATAATAGAGGTCTTCCCTAAATCGATTGTGGTCGATCGCTGTTTTGAGATCGACATTGGTCGCTGCAATCACTCGCGTATCGACATGAAGGGTCTCCTGCCCTCCGATTCGTTCAAAGGTTCCCTCCTGAAGAAATCTGAGCAGTTTGACCTGTAAAGAAGGAAGAAGATCGCCGACTTCGTCTAGAAACAAGGTCCCGCCGCCTGCAGCTTCAAGCTTCCCCTTTTTTTGATGGACCGCTCCCGTAAAGGCTCCTCGTTCGTGGCCAAAGAGTTCGGACTCGAGTAAGGTCTCCGGAATAGCCGCACAATTGATCGGCACAAAGGGTCCTTGCTTCCGAACGCTTCGCGCGTGGATGGCCTGCGCAGTCAGCTCCTTGCCGGTGCCGGTTTCACCGGTCAGTAGTACCGGCATCTCAGTCGCCGCCACTTTGGAGATTTTGTCGAACACCCCACAAATGGCCGGACTCGACCCAACCATATCGTCCACGACTCACTCCTCCCTTCCCGAACGTCCTGGGATACTATCGGATCTATCTTCCTTTGTAACTCACGCGAGGTTCTGCTACGACGTGTGAATCAGAGAATTGTTACTGCCATGCAAGTCATCTGGTTATGAGAATGTCGCCCCACCGGACAGATCGCCTCTTGAATCAACAACATATCTTGCCTTATAGACGTCTGGACTTTGAGTCGTTTAGACTGTGGGAGCGAACACATGGTTTTCAAAGCCATCGATAACCCATTCACAGGCTATCTACACAAAAGGCACTAGGCCTGAAAGGCCTCACTCAAGCTAGAGACACTACTCCTCACTCAACCTTGAAATATCTGACCTACCACCTTATATCGTCAGTACAATTACGACATTCGGCTCTATCTTATAGCACAATTACGCATGATGGCTCCAGTCACGAAATCTGTAAGGCGTGCGTTGTCCCGAACCTGCGGAACTCATTCAGAATGACGATGGTGCATGTCAACAGCAGCTACCCAGGTACCTCTCCATCTTGTGGTAATGGAAGATGGAGCCGTATGGATCTATTCCTATTCGAAACACATTTCATCTTGCTCGCGTTTCGCACATCACCGTGAGTTGCGAGAGACCGTTGACCGGGTGGATATCGATGGGCAAGCCGCATTCAGCATTCAACACAGATGGATGACAAACGCGTTCACCATGGCGCGAACAGACGCGACACCGACGACACAACCAACCATGCTAATCTGATATGGTCTCGATCGGTCATGGCCTCAGTACGATCGGTGAGTGCTCGTTTCCACACTGCTCTATCGAGATCCGGAGGATGAAATGTTCGCCTGGCTGACGAATCCTGAAATGTGGATCGCATTGGGAACCCTTGCGGCGCTTGAGATTGTGCTTGGCATCGACAACATCATTTTTATCTCGGTCCTTGTCGCTCGGCTCCCCAAACACCAGCGGGACCTGGCCCGCCGACTGGGGTTAGGGCTGGCCATGTTTGCGCGGTTGGGGCTTCTCTTCTCGATTTCGCTCGTGATGGGCCTAACGGCGCCGGTATTCACCCTGCTGAATCAGGCGATCTCCGGCCGCGACATGATTCTCATCGTCGGCGGCCTCTTTCTCCTCGCAAAGGCCACACATGAGATCCACAATAGTCTGGAAGGAGAGACCGAACAAGCCGACACATCCGTCCCGGTCGGGCTGGGCATGATGCTCCTCCAGATCGCCATCTTAGACCTCGTGTTCTCATTGGACTCCGTCATCACTGCCGTTGGACTGGTGAACGAGGTATCGGTCATGGCCACGGCCATCATTCTGGCCGTTCTTGTTATGATGTTCGCAGCTCGTTCCATCGGCGATTTCGTCGATGCCCATCCGACGATTAAAATCTTGGCTCTGTCGTTCCTGATCTTGGTCGGAGTGACCTTGATGGTTGAGGGCTTCGACGTGCACGTCCCCAAGGGCTACATCTACTTTGCTATGGCATTTTCAGTCGCGGTGGAGATGATCAACATACGAATCCGTGCCCGCCATACGCCACCGGTGAAACTCCACCATCGATACTCAGATAAACAGCACCAAGCCTTGAAAGAAGGCGGCTGATACCGGCGTACGTCTCGTACACCTTCATACGGACCCCGGAGTCCTCACCGAGAGTGGCGGCGCGAGATGTTCGAGCGCTTGCCCCTCCGCTTTCACACCAAGCCACAACTCGAGCACCGCCCCGAGCAACATCATGCCACCCCCGAGCAGATAACCGTAGAAGACACTGGCAGCTGATGTTTCAATCATCATTCCATACAACCACGGTGCTGCGATGCCGGCTCCTTGTGCCACGATGAAGAAAAAAGCGATCGCCATCGCACGGATTTCCATCGGAAAGATTTCGCTCACTGTCAGATAGGCCGCACTCGCCCCGGCCGAGGCAAAGAAGAACATCAGCGACCAGAGCAGCATCTGCGTCGACAGCGTCAATGCGTTCATCCAAAATAGATAGCCTGTCACCGACAAAAGGACACCGGCAATTCCATACGTGAAGCTGATCATCACTTTGCGGCCGACCGTATCAAACAATCGTCCCAACAACAGCGGGCCGAGAAAATTGCCTGCCGCGAACGGCAAGAGGTACAACCCAACGTCGCTGCTGGTCACGGCATAGTATGTGGTGAGCAGCAGCGGATAGGTAAATGAGATCGCGTTATACATGAACGATTGTGTGACCATCAGTCCAATGCCCAATACCGTCCGTCGAGGATAGGACTGGAAGAGTTCTTGAGCCACAGTCATGATCGTGGCATGAGGCTGCGGATGAACCGTCATGGTGCCGTGAGGTTCCCTCAGTGCTGTTCCTCGATCTTGTACCACCTGTTGTTCAATCTGCGACACAATGACCTCTGCCTCAGACACACGACCGTGCGTCATCAGCCACCGTGGGCTTTCAGGAATCACACCCCGAACGATGATGATCGCCACGCCCAGCACTGCACCGAATACAAAGCACAGCCGCCAGCCGACCGACTCAGGAAACATCGCGGGATTCAGTAACAACAACGTCAACAGTGCGCCGGCAGCCGAGCCAAGCCACCACGTCCCGTTGATCGCCAGATCTGTATGCCCACGGTTTCTGGCGGGAATCAATTCATCGATGGCCGAATTGATTGCAGCATACTCGCCGCCGATGCCGGCACCGGTCAAAAATCTGAAGAACATGAAGCTCATGAGATCCCACGATAGCGCCGTTAATACCGTCGCCGTCAGATACAGCGCCAAGGTGATCATGAACCATTTCTTTCGACCTTGCCGATCAGTGAGATACGAGAAAAGGAGTGCCCCAGCCACCGATCCTGCCAAATACGCAGAGGCTGTGAGCCCGACTTCTGAGTGTGTGAGATGTAATGTGTCCGGGTGGGTCAACATCGGGCCGAGTGCAGCCACGATGGATACTTCCAGTCCATCGAGCAACCAGGTCACTCCGAGCGCCCCGACGATTCGCCAGTGCCAGCGCGACCAGGGTAATCGATCCAGACGTTGTGGAACCGCCGTCGTAATAGGGATGCCCTCGTCGGAAGTCATGCGACCATCCTAGCCCACATTATTCATGACGGTTTGTCATGAAACCACCAAGACGCTATGCGAGACGGGTACGCGGAGCGCCGAGGCATACTTGAAACAGTCTGTCGAGGTCACGAGAGGCGAGCCTGCCCGCCTGGCTGCAGCGCAACCGCAGCCAGGCTTGTCGCAGCGGCGTATTGGTGGTTGTAGTAAAAGCGCTCATGAATGATGCGGGCTGGCACCATGGCGGACACACCGAGGGCTTAGATAGAGAGACAGGTAAGAATGTACAGCCAGTTGTGAAACACTATTCGTCTGGCTCTTGGATGGGACCTGCCCATTCGCCACGAGCCAGCGACACTTCTTGGAATCCTCCATCCGGCCATTGGAATTGTCCGGCCTCATCGACAAGGACGATGAAGGCATCCGCTTCATGGGCCTTCCCGCGGAACCAATACCAGCCAGGCTGGGTTGGTTTGTCCGTACTCCAACGATACGTCGACATCAGTGGTTCCTCACACGAGTTGAGATTCGCCATTCCTCAGCCTCATTCCGTTCTGGTACAGTGTTCGAGCAAATGGATGACCGTATCACGTCATGTCGAGACTTCCAATAGAAGAAATCCTCCCCGAGATTCATCGAGCCCTGGCTACTGGTCAGAATGCGCTCATCAGCGCCCCGCCAGGATCAGGGAAAACGACGTGTATCCCACTGGCACTGCTGAACGCCTCCTGGCTCGCCGAGAAAAAACTATTACTGCTTGAACCACGACGGCTTGCGGCACGAGCCGCCGCTCGCTACATGGCAACACAGCGTCAGGAGCACATTGGAGAAACCGTCGGCTACCGCATGCGGCTCGACACCAAAGTGGGGCCGAACACGAGACTCGAGGTCGTGACCGAGGGGGTGCTGACCAGGCTGCTGCAACAGGATCCGTCGCTTGAGGCCTATGGAATCGTCATGTTCGATGAATTCCATGAGCGCAGCGTCCAAGCCGACCTGGGACTCACTCTCTGTCGTGAAACGCAACGGCTCTTCCGCCCCGACCTTCGCCTGCTGGTCATGTCCGCAACGCTCGACTGTGGCCAAGTCGGCACACTGCTGAATGAGGCGCCGTTCATGACGTGTCACGGCCATATGTTTCCAGTCGAGACTCGTTATTTGGATCAGCCCCTCACCGGACGACTCGATGTGGCCATCACACAACTGATCCGACACTCACTCTCAAAGGATCAGGGGAGTCTGTTGGTCTTTCTCCCTGGAATGGCAGAGATCCGCCGAGTTGAACGGATGCTACTGGATGCCAGGCTTGGTCCCTCCGTACTCATCACCCCGTTGCATGGTGACCTGCCGCAGGAGCAGCAGGATGCCGCCATTCGTCCCTCGGCTCTCGGAACACGAAAGATCGTGCTCGCCACATCCATAGCAGAAACAAGTTTGACGATTGAGGGTGTGCGGGTGGTCATCGACGCTGGTCGGCTCCGACAACCTCGCTTCGATCCACGTTCAGGTTTAACACGATTAGAAACGATTCGTGTCACGCAAGATTCAGCCGAACAACGCCGTGGTCGGGCCGGCCGCTTGGAACCAGGCCTGTGCTATCGACTCTGGACGGAACGAGAGCAGGCCACCCTGACGACCCACCGTCCGCCGGAAATACTGGAGGCTGATCTGACACCGCTGTTGCTCGATTTGGCTCAGTGGGGCACTCAGAATCCCATGGACTTGTCATGGCTGACGCCTCCCCCGGAGGCTGCAATCGCACAGGCCAACGATCTCCTGATCCGACTCGAGGCATTCACGGCAGATGGTCACCTCACGAATCATGGCCGGGCCATGACTGATTTGCCCGTACACCCTCGTCTGGCTCATATGCTGCTCAAATCCGTTCCACGCGGACTTGCGGGCCAAGCTTGCGAATTAGCGGCGTTATTGAGCGAACGCGAGATTCTGCATGGTTCACGAGAACTACATACGGTCGATCTGCGGATCAGGCTTGATGCCTTGCGAGGAGACTATGATTCGACATCCGGCCTGACAGTGGATCGGGCTGTCGTTCATCGAGTGAAACAAACAGCTGAACTTTGGAGACGGCAACTGGCCGGCCTCTTCGGGCGGTTACAACAGACTGACGATTTCGACCTGTCTCGAAACGCCGGACTACTACTTGCGCTGGCCTATCCAGATCGAATCGCGAAACGACAGTCCGGTGATGAGCCTCGTTACCTACTCGCCAACGGACGCGGTGCCCGATTCATACGGCCAGACCTCTTAAGCAAGGAGCCATTTCTCGTCATCGCCGACCTGGATGGGGCCACTCAGTGGGCAGGGATCAACCTTGCGGCTCCCGTTGCCGCCGAAGACATTGAATCATTGTACCGTGACCAACTGGTCGAAGAGCAATCAGTCGCTTGGGACGAACGGCTCGGAGCTGTTCGAGCGTTGCGTCGCCGTCGGCTCGGAGCGGTTGTGCTTACAGAGGAAGGGATTTCAAATCCTGAGCAGCAGCTCGTCACGATCGCCCTGCTGCAGGGGATTTATCAAGCAGGACTGCAGACACTCCATTTTACCCAAGAACTCACACAATGGCTCACGCGCATCGCCTGGCTGAAACAGCTCGAGGGATCCGATTCGGAATGGCCGGACCTATCAGAAGAAACACTATTGCAGACATTGGGGACATGGCTCGGTCCATTTGTGTCAGGCATGACCACCCTCAACGCCGTGACCAGGATGGACATGAGTACTGCCTTGCATGCCATGCTCACATACGAACAGCACACACGTCTTGATCAGCTGGCTCCGACCCATGTCACGGTACCGAGTGGTTCCCGTCTCCGCCTTGACTACAGCCCGTCCGGTCCTCCGGTGCTCGCAGTCCGGTTACAAGAGATGTTCGGCTGTCAGGAGACACCCCGAGTCGCCGGTGGTCGCGTTCCCGTGATGCTACACCTCCTCTCACCGGCCAAGCGACCGATGCAAGTCACACAAGACCTGGGTGGTTTTTGGAAACGAGCATACCAAGAGGTGCGAAAAGAGCTGCGTGGTCGGTATCCCAAGCACCATTGGCCCGAGGATCCGCTGAGTGCCATTCCGACAGCCAAAGTGAAACGGCGAATTGACGCTGGTTAGACTCCGTGACGGTTCTGCTCCCACAGACGAAATGCCGCAAGATCCTGCGCAAGACTATGGAGCAGCAGTGCGAGTATCGCAGCATCATCAATCAATCCGATTCCCGGAATAAAGTCCGGGATCGCGTCCACGGGACTCAGGATATAGAGGATGGATACGGCAATTGATGCGACAGTACGCACCGAGAGTCCTCTGTAGCTGCCTTGCTTCCAGGCTTTGAGCAATCGAAGCAATAAGGGTAGATCGGTCCACAGATGGCCAAACGTGCGGAGCATCGCAAAGAACCTGGTGGAGATCTTCATCGTTCCCTCCCTACGAGTACATCAGCATCTCTGCACTGATCGGATGGAGCATACCAAAGCCCCCTGCAGTTTAGGAAGTGGTGGTCAGCCGTCCCGCATGATGTACCAATGTTTCTACCGCACCCACAGCTACGCCGCTGCAACAAGATTCGTCGTTCATCCAGTGTGAAGCGTCAAGCCGCTTGATCCGGAACGAGACACGCCTCACGGATGATGCGTCACGAAATGTGTGCTCGACATCGAACCTCAATCCCGCAGCGCACGGTGAAACGCCCTCACGGCCGCTTGAATTCCTTCCGGGTCTTTCTGAATGCGGCTTCCGACTATAAAGACAACATCCGAACCCAACACCGTCTGCAGCTCTGACAATCGTTCTGGCCCGATTCGTCCACCGACAGCCGGCATCGTTGGGTGGAGAGCCCCCCACGATTTCCGACAGCGCTGTGCAATCGAGAGACAGGCTTGTTGCGACATAGGGTAGCCCGCACCGAAAGCCGGATAGATGGTGAGATCGGCACCAGCGAGGCGAGGCAGCAGTCCATACAGAACGCCTGGTGCAACCCCGCCCCTCTCAGAACCGACCGATGCGCCCAGAAAAGCTGGATGACTCAGGATCGGCAGATTGAGACTCTCGTCCGAACTGAGCGACCTCATGGCATCAAATCCTGTCAGGCCCGGCGCGATCAAAAGACCAGTGGCACCGAGTGCGCTGGCTCGTGCCGCTCGCTTCCGCATGGTTTCAGAGGCACCACTGACATGGGCAAAATAGAGACAGGGGCGGCCTCGCCGCCGACTCCTGTCACCGATGGCCTCTGCACAACGGGAGACTCGCTCCTCAAATGGACTCCAGCGTTGATTCACCAGGCTCTGATCGTCTTTGATCAGATCCACCTCATCCTCGACAAGCTGAGCAGCCAACTCAGCAAGTTCCGTCGCGGTCCGACCCAACGGCTTCAACACACCACAAAGGAGCGGACGGGTGCGAACGGCGAGAGTCTGCCTGATGCGTTCAATACCAAATCGAGGGCCTTGCCAAGACGACAGCAGTCCATCCGTCATCGTAAAGGACAGCAATCTGACATTTCCTCGAAGACTGCTGGTCCCGAACAAGACATTGAGGAGATCCGCACAGTCACCACTTAGAAGTTCGCCACGAAACCGAATGGTGGCTTCATACCGTCCCCCAGTGGTTTGTTGCAGGTTCTGAACTTGCCCCACGATCTCTGATTGGAGTATCTGCGGAAGCAGATCGGCCTCTGCTTCGATAGTTTGGTCGAAACAGATACGCTCGGCCATCATCTGAGCAGTGGATGCGGGCCCATCAATCTCGTACACTGCAGTCAGAAACTCTGCTCCGTCAGGAACTCTCGCGTTCATCATAGATGTTGAGAGGCTCATCGCCATCGAGAGACGGAGTGAGGAACAGTATGTGAATATCTGGAAGGAACGACCGCAACGCGATACAGAAGCACCTCAACTAGAAGCGTTATCGCCAAACCGGGCCAGCCACCGAAGGGTGGCGTGGAAAAGGTCAGCAATGGGTTAACGTGAAAACGAGCGTGACTATTCACGCTCTCACACAGGTTTGAAACCTTCTTGCTCCGCAGCTCGCTTAGTCGCGAAAGATTCGGACGGACACTTTTCTCCCCTTGATTCGTGCACGGCTGAGCTGTTGAATAATACGGGGAGCGAGGGATTCCGGAACATCAACCAGAGAAAATCGCTCTTCGACTTCGATCGCGCCGATGACGCTGGAGTTGACTTTCACCTCGTTGGCGATTGCGCCTACGAGATCGCCCGGTCTGATACCTGCCTCACGACCAGCGCCGATGTATACTCGGGCCATACCGGTCTCCCGCCCGCCACCAGGACGTGGTGGTCCTGTCGGCCGACGATCGGGTCGGGAGGGCATACTCCGAGACCGATCGTCATAGCGACCGGCCTGCCGGACTGGTCTTCCGAATTCAGCCTGCCGGGGAGGCAACGCTGGAATCTCTTGTTCGGGACGCTCCCCACCTTGGGTTCGCACAAGCAGTTTGATCGCAGCCGCCGCAATATCGGCCGGTGAATGGGAGGCAATCAGCCGATCGACAAGGGGAGTGAACCCTTCCAGCTTACCTTCGCGCAAGACCTCTGCCATAGTCGCGTGGATCCGCTCCAATTGTTTGGCGCGAAGATCGGCGACGCTGGGTACCGGCAACACACTGACCTGAGCCTTCGTGTGTTGCTCAATCGTTCGCAGCAAACGTTGTTCTCGAGGGTCAAGGATCGTGATGGCCACGCCTTCCCGACCGGCTCGGCCGGTCCGGCCAATCCGATGCACGTACACCTCAGCTGAGGACGGGAGATCGTAGTTGATCACATGTGAGACCTGTGGAATATCCAGACCGCGCGCCGCAACATCGGTCGCGACTAACAATTCGGTTTGCCCAGCCTTGAACGCCTGCATCACGCGATCGCGCTGTCCCTGGTTCATGCCGCCATGGATGGCCTCGGCACGATGACCACGCCCCGTGAGCATCGCCGTCACTTCATCAACTTCCAGCCTGGTTCGACAGAAGACTAATGCCGATTTTGCGCCGGCCACCTCAATGACGCGGGCGAGTGCAGCGCCTCGATGCGGTCTCGTGACGATATAGGCCGCCTGCTGGACGCGCGGAGCCGTGCCGGATTTGATGGGTTCTTTTGCAATCGTGATCTCGACGGGGTTGTGGAGATGCCGGTGGGCGATAGAGCGAATCCGTGGGGGCATCGTTGCTGAGAACAAGGCGGTCTGTTTGGTCTTGGGCGTGCCTGTCAGAATCGCGTCCAGGTCATCCGCAAACCCCATATCGAGCATTTCATCTGCTTCGTCCAAGACGACGCTCTTCACCTCTTGCAGCTTCAGCGTGCCACGGCGGATATGATCCAGGGCTCGTCCAGGTGTGGCCACAACCACATCAACACCCCGCTTGAGTGCGTGCAACTGCGGACCGATAGCCTGTCCACCATACACCGCCAACACACTCATTCGTAATTCCTTGCCGTACCGCTGCATCGCTTCCCCGACTTGAATCGCCAATTCGCGGGTCGGCACGAGCACAAGCGCCGAAGGACGAGCTTTTTCTGCATGCGCGATTCGCTGCAGCATCGGTAATGCGAAGGCCGCGGTCTTACCGGTCCCTGTGGCCGCCTGTCCTAGAAGGTCTCGACCACTCAGCAGCGGTGGAATGGCCTCCCGTTGGATCGGAGTCGGTTCTTCATAGCCCAATGTTTCCAGTGTCGTGAGAAGCGGTGCTTCAAGCCCGAGTGAGGCAAACCCTGGTGAGAAGCCTGTGGCATTCGGGCCGGTGGATGCTGACGATTGGTTCTGTTTCATACAGATGCTGACACCTTTCATGCTGAGAATGGACCGAGAGTCGTCCTGAGGAAACCGGAATCATACTTTGGATGCAGATGGTACGTGGAAGTGGACGGTCAGCGCAAGACACGTTGACAGAAGATAGGATATGACCTCAATACAGAATCTGCCCGGGCGATCACGGCGCCGACCTCTCACCATCAAACGTTGCGGACAAACACGTCACGAGCCGTGCGATGTCCCAATCAGGAGTAAACCGGAAGTGCATGAGAATCATGCAAGATACCTACTGGTCCCCATTTCCCATGGTATGGAGGGAGAGTCCCCGGGTGGAACAGCTGATCTGTCCCACCCGGGGACTGTCATGAAGCGTTTACTCCCAAGAAAACAGGCGATGCCGGCTTGTGTGCCATGACGACAGACGGCTCATCTCTATGAGCGGCGCATAGCTAGCACATGCACCGGAACCAGGCGGTCATCCGCCGGAATGAGAAATATCAGCTGAGCCAGAGCTCGGTACCTCGCTTCCAATGCCCGACATCGACTCACAAATCGACTGGCGGACAAACGCGGGAAATAGTCGCGATGCCTCTCATAAAAACGCGCCCGGCGTCCCCAGCGCTCGGCTTTGAACAAGCACACGCGGGTCACTAATTCAAGCAGATGGTTCGGTGACAACCGCGGATGCTCCTGGTTCAACGGAGTGGCACGAACAGATGGAGATATGGCCAATCCCTTCGTCACATCTTTCATCACGTATCCTCCTTGTGCGAGATGCCGAGACCAACATCTCAAGCTCGCGACCTTGAGCGCTTCACACGCCCGCAAGCTTGGCGTATCTTGGTGATCTCTTATAAACCCGGAACATGAAGGCAACATTAGGACAAGATGAAAACTTGTTCATCAACCACAGAAAGAACCATGCTGCGGGTCGCAAAGAGGAAATCAGCAAAACGGAGAAGCTCACGAGTCGGCACAGGTACAGCCCGGTAGCGGTTCGGTGGCAATGTAGGTGAGATTGTTGGTGTAAGAGACAACCCCCTTTTGACGTCCATATAGGACCAACACACAATCCGTCCCTTTACGATCGAAAAAAAACCGGTAATCCGTACCGGACGGCGCCGCGATGGCGAACGGACGGGGCCCGAGATCGTAGGTGGTGAGCGTCAAGACAGCTTTATTGGCGAGCGCACCGGAAGCCGCTGACGGTTCACCCTGGTGAGCCAACATCATCGATAATCGGTGAGTAAACGAGGTTCGACAGGATTCCTCCAACAGATTCGTTACTTTCGCCATGGTTGTACAACCTGCCATGGTCAGGACCATGATCCAGAGGATGCTACGGGACAAAGAACATCGCTCAATCAGTCCGGCTAGGATTGTAGAAAACCCCACGACCAAGGGATCCACCCATACGCTCGTGATCCGAGATGGTCCGTCACAGAGACAGCTAGCCCGTAAAACCTGCGGCGGCCTCTTCTTCCGTATTACAGAGTTCGATCGTGCTTCCGTACACACGGTTCAGCAGATGAAATCCACTAGCTTCGAGCGCTTCCTTGACCATCCCCTTTGCCGCAGCGATCTTCATCTGTCCTTGAACGGCGCTCAGCTCTTTTGAGGCCAGGATGAGGACTCGGATCCCTCCACTGCTGATATAATCGACATCGGCCAAGTTCAGGACGATCTTTTTCGCGCCTTGCTCCAAAATCTTCTTGATCTCCTTGTTCCCCTGTTCGGCAGTGGTGGCAGACAAGCTACCCTGTACCTTTACGAATGTAATCCCCGCACTTTCGCGGGACGTCACGGTCAATGTGTGTCGGGTTCCTTGCTCCATCATCCCCTCCTTACTTATTAAACAGTGGGCACACGGTCAGAACTGGGTTCCGAGTGGTCTATGATAGCAGCGATGCGTCGTTGGTTCCACCGGCACGATATCAACCGACCGAGACACCCACATCTCGGACGGACTTACCCTGCTTCTTGGACCTTTGAGTGGGCCTGTTCCAAAGTGGAGGCATGAAGGCTCATCAGCAACGCTCCACTCAGTTGCAAGACCGTGCGAACCTGCTCGTTCCCCCCTGAGAGCACGAGTCTCCCGCCTGCTCCGGCCATGACCATGACAGCTTTCAAGATCACCCGCAACCCAATCGATGAAATGTACGAAATATTCGAGAGATCCAACACGATCCTCCGTTCGCCACGCTGGATGTGACCCAATAGAATCCGTTCGACCTCCGGTGCGCTGTTCGTATCAAACCGGTCCCGCGGCGTCACGATCATCATGGCACCGCGTCGAACCGATTCCACATCGGTTTCCCCGTCCATCGGCCCGTGAGGCAGTGATGGTGGCTCCTTCTCGACATCGCGTGCACCGCTCTTCTTGTCATCATCGCGGCGACCGAGGACAGACGACTTGGAGACCAGTTTCTTCTTCACCGTCAGCACATTGCGTCCCACGTTGCGGTGGTAGGTGACCTCGTCAAACATGGAGCGGACCAGATGGATCCCCAACCCACCGATTTCTCGTTCATGCAGCAAGAGAGAAAGGTCCGGAGGAGCAGCGCTTAGGGGGTTGAAGGGAATGCCGTCATCGGCAATGGTTAGGGTGACACACCCATCATGCACGTCACCTTCCACTTCGATGTAATGCTCCGTCGGGTCGTTGGGAAAGGCATATTGCACCACATTGTTCAGCAGATCATCCAGCGCCATATTGAGCGTGGGGATCAACGGCCTGGCTCCTTCCCATTGTGCCACATACTCCTCAAAGGCGATCTGTAGGATTGGAATGGCCTCCAACTGGTTGGACATCGTCTGTCGAAAAATCCGGGTTGCGACATCAGACGGAGTCATGCCGTGATACCGCAGCCCCAGCATGGTGATGTCGTCCGCCTGTGGAGCGTCACCCGCAAACGCTTTCACGGCCAGCATCACTTCCCCCAAACGGTCCACCACCGAAAGAGCCTGTGATTTACCCAGTACCATTTTCAACCGATCCTTGCCGAACAGTTCGCGCCTCCTATTGTCGGCTTCGGTCACTCCATCGGTGTAGAGAAAGAGCTCATCCCCAGGCTCCAATTGGATGGTGCTTTCCTTGAAGGCGATGCCTGACATAGGACCGACCAACGGCCCATCTTGAGCCGTCAGCCATTCGAACGTGCCATTCCTTCGCTTCAATAAGGGCGGATTATGGCCGGCATTGGTTGTCACAAGCGTGCCGTCTCGAAGATTCAAGATGCCGAGATAGAGCGTGACGAACATGCAGCTGTCGTTTTCGGCACTGAGTGCATCGTTCACATGCGTCACGATACTGGCGGGCGAGGGATCAGAGGCTGCTCTGGTCTTCACCATGATTTTGGTCATGGCCATAAACAGCGCAGCGGGGACCCCGTTACCCGAGACATCACCGATCACAAAACACAGCCGATGCTGATCGACCAGAAAAAAATCATAGAGATCACCGCCGATCTCCGAGGCCGGTTCCAGCACGGCATAGAGCTCCAATTCTTTTCGATCCGGAAAGGCGGGAAATACGCGCGGCAGCATACTCTGTTGAATATCTCGACCGACATTCAACTCTTCTTGCATACGAGTTTTCGCGGCCTCGACCAAGGCCAACGAATCCGCTAACCGCGCCTTGGCATCCTCAGCCGCCTGTTCGGCATTTTTCAAGGCCGTAATGTCGGTGGCAATAAAGACGATTCCGCCATCGTGAGTCTTCCGTTCATTGATTTGCAGCCACTCTCCACTGGACCGATACTGAATGTACGGTGAAACCGGATCACGATGCATATCAAGACGCCAGCGCATCCAGGGTTCAACATTTCCCATCGCAGCGGGGATATCGCCGCGTTCGGCCGTCCGGCGGACGATCGTTTCGAAGAAGTCGCCGGATTGGACCTGGGCTCCATTCCCAGACATCACTTCACGATACTTGCGATTGCAGATGACCAAACGGTCGTTCGCGTCGAACAAGGCAAACCATTGCGGAACACTTTCAATCGCCTCGATCAGCCGAGCATGACTCGCACGAGCCAGCTTGGATGCCTTCGTCACCTGCCGATCGATAACGGCCAGGAGAGTGGAAAGCGACACGGCGACGACAGCAAGAAGATCAACGTCGATGGCCGCTGGCTGAATACGGTTTACGACATCCCCAACCCCGCACATCGGAATCAACCCGATGAGATGCGTCCCGGCAAGGGCAAACCCCATGACGGTCGCCTTCTCCGTCACCCGCCAACCACCGTAGGTGATGTTCCATCCTCCGATCACGGTGACGAGAACACTGAGAAAAACGATTCCGATGACCGAAGAGACAAATGGAAGAATGATAGCTTGGACATCGCTCGGATGGTACACGGCCATGGTGCTGGTCACATGGGTGAGACTCATGCAGGCTCCCATCAGCATGCCCCCGGAGACGAGCCGCATCCACCCCTCGACGTGACTGCTGATCACGTAGACAGCAATGGCCCCGGTTGCCCCTGCAGACATCAGTGAGAGTACGGCAAGGCCTGCGTCCTCAGTTGCCGAGACGCTTGGACAAAAGGCCAGGTTCCCGATGAAATGCATGGCCCAGATCTCAAGGCCGGCCGCGAGGGCTCCAATGAACAGCCATCGAATCGTGGTGTGCCCTTGATCGGTGGCACGCATCCGTTCGGCAATACTCAGGATGACGTAGGAGGCTGCGCCGCCAAGTAACATCGAGCAGACCGCGAGCAGCGGATCACAGATTCCCAACACAAACATACCCCGCTAAGGATTGAGGCCCATGAACCGATCTGACATCATGACACGCGCCTCCAGATCTGGAGCCATGACGGGAAGGCGGCGTCGGGAATATCTAACCGAGACTTGTAGCAACCCCATACCATGTTGGATCGCAGCTGGCAAGCCGGCGAGCGGAGGGATTCCTACAGAGCGGGAGGTGAGGACGCTCTTACTGCATCCGCTGATCGAGACGCGTTCAGCACGGAGTTCTCATCTTCGGATCCGCCAACTAGTAGATCCATTGGACCTATCGAAGAATAGTTACCTTCGCAATCGCTCTCAAGACGCGGGGGTCCAGGATCTCCTCTTGATGATCCTCCTCCTTGCCGAACCATGCGCCAGACCTGCTCTACATCACGTTCAGAAAATAGAATATTGCTAGCCAACAAGCTGCAGTCAGTATGTAATTGTAGCCAAGCAGCTTAACTCACCGGAGGGAGTAAGGTCATGGCCAATCGAATAAGTATTGTCGTGCTGAGTCTTGCGCTATGGATAGGACTTCTCATCTATCCACAAGAAGGATCAGCTGAATGGTACGCCGATGCCTACGCGGGAGCGGTTTGGACCTCAAATACAGACCTGACAGTGACCAGTTCATTGGGGACGACGACAACCTATCAAGGCCTCGACATACACAACAGTTGGACGGCCGGAGGCCGGGGAGGCTATTGGCTGGACAAGCAGAAAATGGATTGGCTTGGATTCGGGCTGGACGTCTTTTTCTTCCATGTTAAGACGCCTCCAGGACAACAGGTGGGGGTGGTCAGTGGTGGAGGAACTACCACGCAATTCGCTCATTGGAGCTTACCGGCATGGGGAATCGGGTTCGATGTACTGCGCCTGCGACTCCCGCTGCTTCGAGATGACCAATTCACTCACGGACGTGTGCAGCCATATCTTGCCGCTGGACCTGCGGTGTTCATTACCTACGCAGGGCAAAATACGTTTGTTCAGCCTAATGGGCAAAACTCCACCGACGTATCCGTCGGCGCCAAAGTCGACGCCGGTGTGACCGTCATGCTCACGAAACGGATAGGAGCATTCGCGCAATATCGCTTCACCCACTTCACCACCGAATTGGAGTATCAGAACACGACACCTGCCCTGGCAACAGAAATATTCAAAACCACGTACGACACGCATCACGCAATAGCAGGCCTGTCTGTACGCTTCTGATTCCACGAACCAACTTCCCTTGCCTGCTCAGTCTGATCAAGGCCGAGCAGGCCACCGCCTCTCCATTTTCAACTTCTTCGGCATGTGCAACAGGCGCAGAACTCTCAGCGTGAGCACCACACTTCGCTGTCAACGCACCAGCTGATTGAGCCGTTCCCAGCGCGGATCGTGTCTATCAGGATCGACCGACCAGTAGATAAAGAGCACGCGTCCCAGCAGATGTTCCTTGCTGATCGGCCCCAAGAAACGGCTATCTAGACTTTCCTCACGGTTGTCACCCATGAGGAAATACGTCTCTAGTGGAACGGTAATCGGTGGGAGATGATCGCGGACATGTCCGGCCGTACTCGAGCGGTCGGAATGGCGCGTATAGGGTTCCGACAAAGCTTCACCATTCACGTACACGACCTGGTCACGAATTGCAATCTGATCACCGGGGAGTCCGATCACACGATGGAGAAACCGTTTTCCATTCTCATCCGGATAGCGGTAGACGACGACATCCCCCTGCTGGGGCTCCGACGCTTGATAGGCCACCTGGTGAACAATCACATGGTCACCCGGCAACAGCGTCGGTTCCATTGATTGACTTGGGATTTGATAAATCTGGGACCGCGCACGAACGAGTGGTAACAGCTCCGGTAGACGGTCTCTGACGAAAGACTCGCGAAGATCTTGTAACCTGGGCGACGGCGACAGGCTTTCATCGTCATACCCTGCGAGCAGCGCCTGCGCATCTGCGCCGGGCAGTTTGGTGCCATAATATTCAGCGAGATGATCCTCCCAGAAGTTGGTCGGAGCGAGATCAACGAGCATGACTTTGAGCGAGTGGACAAAGGATTGTTC
Source organism: uncultured Nitrospira sp. (assembly GCA_902500805.1). Taxonomy (GTDB): domain Bacteria; phylum Nitrospirota; class Nitrospiria; order Nitrospirales; family Nitrospiraceae; genus Nitrospira_D. The sequence goes on from CABVSA010000048.1 coordinate 21,177, forward strand.
AATTCGATCAGTTTGCGTGAAGGTCAATGGCGTAGACAGACCCGACTGGGCTTCAAGCAGACGGCTGTACCCCACCACATCCGACTGAGCAGCGATCACGTGAAACAAGCGATCAGAGGTGACTTCTAGGCGAGCAAGTTGCTGATAAACCGTGAACGGCTCCGGATCAACATGGGACACCGTCAACGAGGTTTCGCTGCATCCGGTCCAGGCACCAAGGCCCACACCCGCCAAGCAGAGGACGACAAGCCTGAAACAGTTTCTACCACGGTCAGATACAGAACAGCACGACGTGCGAGTCATCTCTCCTCCCGTACGTGATACCGCGGAAGAATACCGCACTCTGTGTCAAGGCGAAAGGCCTACCCCACCCTTCTCCAGCCTGACCGTCATTTCCTCAGGCGGATCGGTCTCCTGCCTTCCTGATCCATGGAGGAGTCAGAAGGCTGAGCAGGGTCTTCGGTTTCAATGCCAAGTCGCGATAGGTTCTGGTCCCGGCCATCACATCCGTCACCGCTTCACAGAGGCGCTGTCCTTGTTGTACAAACGCCCATGAACGGAGGCGAGGAAAGTCGTACAGCAATCGGGCAAACAGACGCCCGGCCCGCAGTTCAGGCATGAGGGACTTCGCAAGCGAGCGAGTATACTTTGCGTGAACGGCCTGTTCGTCCAGATTGCCCTCAATCAAGGACTGCGCAGCCGATTGGCCGCTGTGAAGGGCGAATGAAATGCCTTCTCCTGTGACAGGATCGGCAAATCCAGCCGCGTCCCCGACCAACAGCACGCGGTGCTTCATAAACGGTCCTGTTCGCGGCCGAATGGGAATGACGAACCCATGATGCTCAATCTGGGCCACATCACGACAGCCCAGAAGATCGAGATACGTTATGATTGTGCGCTTCAGCTCGCCTTCACGCTGAACCATCGAAAGGATACCGATCGAGAGGTGTTGTCGTTTCGGAAATGCCCAGGCATAGCCATGAGGGAGAATGCCGAAATCAAATCGCGCCACGCCGTAAAATCGATCCAACTGTTTCTGAGGCATTGTGACCTCATACTCCAAAGCCGGAACCAGAATCCGTCCGTCCGCCATTTCGGCTTTCCGTGCCACTCGGCTCAGCGCGCCGTCGGCGGCTAGGACAAACCTGGCCTTCATCTCTCCCATGCTGGTGGAGACCCTGACACAGTCGCCGTGATAGGAGAGATCCTCGAACGAGCAGCGTTGGTGCACCACAGCGCCACCTGCTTGCGCAGCGGACAGTAGCGCGTAATCAAACTGATCGCGCATGGTCATGGAGACAATTGGTGATGGTCGATGGGTGGTGAAGAATACGCCTTTGGTGAAGAGATGGAGTTGTGCCGTGTGACAATCCTGTTCGATCACATGGTGCACATCGATAGGTAAGGCCTGTATCGCACGACCAACAATCCCACCACCGCATGTTTTGTACCGTGGCAACGCCGCTTTCTCGAGTAGGGCAACCTGTACACCTGCTCGTGCCAGTCGCCACGCCGCGATAGAACCAGCCGGGCCACTACCGACCACAATGACGTCATACGTGAGACTCATCGCTCACGTACGTCGCTGTTTACAATGAAGGAGATCTTTTTCATCCAAAAGGGGCATGACCATCAGGGTGAGCCCGGTGCCGGTTGCGGAAGGGCTGACGTAGTGAGGAGCCGGCGTAGGGTCGTCTACACATTCTTCTCATTTTCGAATTGCAGAAGCATATCCCATCGAGCCCCCGCAAGAAAAGAGATCCTGCCACCATTCAGCCAAGCACGTGTCTCACTCAACATCCGTGACCAAGTGTACGTTGTGTCACGTTGGAAATTCAGCACCGATTCTTGGCGTTATCTGTGGTAGCCTATGTGGCAAGACGGATTGATCTCAACCGGTTTGGTCTAGAAACGTCAGGGATAGCTCAGCTGATCAACAGAGGAAGAGCGGGAGAAATGGTGAGCCTTGTCCTACTTTTACTCATCGTGGTGCTGGTTACCGTGGGGCCGCAACTCTGGACCAGGCGCGTCTTTGCCAAACACAATACCCCCCGTCCTGACTTTCCCGGGACCGGAGGAGAATTGGCCCGGCACCTGCTCAATCGGTTCGACCTCCATCACGTCATCGTGGAACCGACGCAAATCGGCGATCACTATGATCCTGTCACCAAAACGGTCCGCCTGACACCTGCGATCTTCGATGGCAAATCCCTGACGGCGATTACGATTGCCGCCCATGAGGTCGGGCATGCCATTCAGGACCACCAGGGGTATCAGCCGCTGACTGAGCGTACCAAGTTGGTGCGGATTGCCCAGAAAGCGGAAAAGATCGGGGCGGTCCTCATGATGGCCATTCCCATTGCGGGGGCCGTCGCGCGCACTCCAGTTGCAAGTGTCGTCGTTCTGATGGCTGGGATGGCGACGATGGGGATCTCCACACTGGTCCACCTGGTCACGCTACCGGTTGAATGGGATGCCAGCTTCAGACGGGCCTTGCCCGTGCTCAGACAGGGCAACTATCTGTCACCGGCCGATGAACGAGGGGCTCGTAGCATTCTCACCGCCGCCGCTTTGACCTACCTGGCGGCATCCCTTGCGAGCTTGGTGAACCTCTGGCGCTGGATCGGATTTCTCCGGCGATAGACCCAGAGCCTATTTCCCGGCTTCGCCTAATCGACGATGGAAGAGATTCACCGTCATGTCATAGCACATCTTGGCGAGGGCCGGATCATAGCGAGGACCTTCGTCGCGCATAAAGGCATGGGCGGCATTAAACTCATGCCATTGAAATGGCACAGCAGCATCACTCAGCGTATTGTAAATGAGTGCCCGCCCCTGACGAGGGATGTGTGGGTCCTGTCGCCCCCAGATCATCAGGAATTCACCTCGCACCTCGGCAACCCGCTCCAGGCTGTCGTCACGGAGTCCCTGGCCAAGGCTCTGCGTATGAATGTCTGTCGCATAGAAACATGCGGCGGCCAACACATCAGGCTGCATGGCCGCACGAAACGCCAGATGGCCTCCAATGCAGATCCCCATCACACCCAACGTACCCGTGCAATAGGGTGACGACGTCAGATAGTCCAGCGCCGCACGTGCATCACCATCGTAGCTCCCTAGAGTCTTGGTGATTTTATGCTGATTGCCGCGTGCCGCACCTGCCTCATCATAAGCCAACACCGTACCGGCCGGCTCCAGCTCATGAAAGATCTCCGGGACTGCCACCACAAAGCCATGGCTCGCCAACATTGCGGCCATGCGACGGATCGGCCCCGTGACTTGGAAAATCTCCGAGTAGAGAACGAGCCCAGGATAACGACCCTCGACGGTAGGACGGACGAGGTAAGTCCGCATCGGCCCCGTCGGAGTCGGCACATCAGTCGATTGAAGCTCAGTAATGGTCATACATCCAGCTCACAGTAGGTAGATCTGGCTTGAAGAGAGGATTGAAGCGGCCACAGGGTCATTGTACGTGAAAGCGAGAAGGGTGCCCTGTCTTTTTACTTTTCCAGATATTGAAACCAAGCCTGGAAGTGCACAGATACCCTACACCACAGCTGAGGCTCGCTCCCCATTGAGGAATGACGGGGCAACGGCACGATGCGAGGCTTATCGCGCAAGCTTCTTTTTGATGACCGTCAGATGCTCAGGAGTCGATCGCACTCGAATCGTCAAGCCCTCGGCATCGTAGTGTTCGGACAAGACCCGCATCCGAGCTCGGATATCCGCCAAGATCTTTTGAGCCGTAAATGGAATATGCAATTCCTCGTCGACCATTTCGCGTTCGAAGTGCGCCATGATACGCTCACGCAAGACGGTCAGATCGTCCTTACTTCTCGTGCACAAGAACACGGCATCCGGATATTCAGACTGTAACGAGACGATCTCCTCCGGTCCGAGACGATCTTGTTTGTTCAGCACCAAGAGGCTGGGACTGTCCGTGGCCCCCACTTCGGCCAACACCTTCCGGGTGACCTCGAATTGGGATCGAAAGGAGGGATCTGAAGCGTCGACGACAAACAACACCAGCGAAGCGCAGGCCGCTTCATCAAGCGTCGACTTGAACGACGCCACCAGGTCATGCGGAAGCTTTTTGATAAATCCTACCGTATCGCTCATGAGCACCTTGGGGCGCGTTTCAGGATACAGAGGCCGAATCGTGGTATCGAGGGTGGCGAATAGTTTATCGGCCACGAGCACCTCGCTTCCTGTCATCGCCCGCATTAGGGATGATTTTCCGGCATTGGTATATCCGACGAGCGCAACCGTTAATTCATTCTCTCGTCTTGCCCGGCGCGTGTGGTGCTCATCTCCGATGGCCGCCAATTCGGTCCTGAGTTCCTTCAGGCGATCACGAATGCGCCGCTTATCGAGCTCAAGACTCGTTTCTCCAGCCCCTTTTCCACCGATCCCTCCGCTTTGTCGCTCTCTCCCGCCACCGGTCTCCCGCAAACGTGGCGCCAGATAGTTGAGCCGAGCGATCTCCACCTGTAGCCGAGCCGCTCTGGTCCTGGCATGTCGACTGAAAATTTCAATAATGACACCGGTTCGATCAAGCACCGGCACGCCGACAGCACGCTCAAGATTACTCAATTGCGACGGCGACAGATCACAATCCACGATGACAATCTCCGCTTGTTGATGAGGATTGAGAGAAACCTCGCCTGGTTCCTCTCGCTCCTCTTCTTCGACATCCTCAACTCCGTCCGATTCAGCAGCCCCTTGCGTCAAGGGAGCGTTGTGCACCGGTTTTTCACATGACGCCTCCATAGTGCCAGGCCCACCGGTCCACCGGGCCAATTCAGTCAGTTTCCCCTGACCCAGGACTGTTGAAAATTTATCAGAACTTCGCTTTTGAGTGACCTGGCCCACGACCTGGTAGCCGAGGGTTTTCACCAGGCGGGTGAGTTCGTGCAGCGAACTATCCAGCTCTTCCCCGGTCACACGGGGAGTCTGAATCGCCACCAGTACGGCACGGGATTGGGAGAGAGTTGTCATCGTTCATATTCCCTTGGCTACATCGTGGATGAAGAGATCTCATCATATCAGGGAATGGCGCGTTTAGCGCAGCTCACACCGCATCTCATTACGACGGCTGGCACCTGTGATACATGCAGTTCCATTTGCCCTTGACGAGCGCCTGTCCTATTGTTTGAGCAAGGGTAGGTCTATGATACTCACACCGATTCTGTTTCATGACATCGACGGCGTACTGTTCGGCGAATACGCGGGTGAGTTTCAGCTTCGACCCGGTGTGAAATCCTGGCTTGCCTGGGCCCACGAGCACTTTCAGGTCATCTGGCTCACTTCATGGGAATCGGACAAGATCAAGGCCCTGTTGCACATCCTGTATTGTGAACGGTTCCACGGTCTTCCGGAGGTCCCCTCGTTTCATCACGCCAATTGGACGAACTGTCAGAACAAGGTGATCTGGCTCGAACAGGCCGTTAAAAAGTTGAAGGATCGCGAATGGTTTTGGATCGACGACGAAATCGAAACATGGACACCGGCGATTCAGCACGCCGGCCTCTCCCTCGACCGCTGTATCCAATCAAATCCGGAAGGAAGGGATGAGCTCCTCCGAATCCAATCCACCCTGGTCAGTCGGCTTGAATGGATACGAACACAGACGCGCGATGGAATCCGTAACGAGGATACGGCGTAAGAAACGACTCAGAGACGCATCCGATTGAATAACTGACATCTCTCTGTCACGGCTGTAGTCGTATCTGACGTGAGAATACATTACGCTCTGGAGACATCCGTCCATCCTCCGGCGTTCTTCTGATACATTACGTATCGACACCATTTGTAATGCATACGTACGTGTCTTATCGTATAATTAAACATAAATCGTCAGCGGCATACCCATTCGAGGCGGTTTCTGTTTGGCTGCACTCACAACCGAATGCGAGTGATAGGGTTTCCTCTGCAGCTTGCTCTTTTTATTCTCCTGTTCAGTACACCCGCCTTCTCGTTCACCGGCCTGGTCGTATCCGTCAAAGACGGTGACACCATTGAAGTCCTGTCGAACGGGCAAACCACAAAGATTCGCCTGCACGGGATCGACTGCCCTGAGAAGCGCCAGGCCTATGGATATCGGGCAAAACTTGCCACAGCTGTCTTGACCTTTGGTCAGGCCGTCACGATTCACCCGCATGAAAAAGATAAGTACGGGCGACTTGTTGCCGAGGTGATACTTGCGGATGAGACGAATGTGAACCAGCTCCTCGTCAAAGACGGATGGTGCTGGTGGTATCGGAAATATGCGCCGGACAATCCGGTGCTTGAAACATTAGAGACCGAAGCACGCCAAACCAAACGAGGTCTCTGGAACGATCCTCACCCCGTACCACCATGGGTCTATCGTAAGGCAAAACACAAGCCACCTGTCGGCGTCTTGGAGCCGCTCCCATAGCGAGAGCTGCATCTGCCTTCTACACCTCTATCACTTCCCAGACAGGTGTATGACCGCTTGTTCCGCATGTTGTGTCGCAACATCCCCATGACCGGCGCTCCCCTGCTCAAGAGCCTGTTTCAGCTCGGTGATGCCGGCGTCTACACGTGAATCCTTCCCTGCCTTGAACGCATGTTGCAGGGCCGCTTCCGCACTACTCAGGAATAGGCCCACATCACCCTGCTTGCCGTGGGCAGCCGCCTTCTTGGCGAGCTGGACAGCCTCCTGACGGTGCTGCTCCTCGGAACGCACTGCATCGCGACGTGCGATGCCGGAGCCGAATACCGACTCTAATGGCAATAGGATGGTCATGGTGAGGACCAACACTGTGGCGAATCTGACCCTGAACTGCATTGCCGGTTGTATCATCCGCATGTCCCCTTCCTAACCCGAGAGTCTCCGAATCTCCCTCCTGTTCTATCATGAGGAATGGCTGGGGTTTTGCCGGCGACAGGCCCCCTGACACAGGATGATTGCCGCCTTTACCATGAAACTGGCTGTCTGGGCGTTTCCGACCAGGATTCAGGTGGTTACTTCATGAATAGCGAGGCAACTGACTCAGGAATCGGGGTCTGATTTCATCAAGATTCTTCTCCCAAGGGGCTGAGATCGTCCATATGGACGAGGCAGTTCAACGAAGCCTCATACCCTGTTGGAATCCTCTCTTCCGTGCATCTCTTTAGCAAACAATTCGCAACCCATTGATTCCATGAACATCTTTGTGCTTTTTTTGAGTGAGGGTTCGTGCTAGGATCCCCGTGCTGCTTTCTTTCGCCATGGAGTCTCTCCCGGCGGTAAGAAATGGGGGGAGGTGATAGGGGTATCACCTCCCCTTTCTTTTTCCATCCAGATTCTTCGTGATTGCGTTCGTATCCTGCCGATCCTTCTATTTTCCTTTTCCTACGTCCTCATTTTCTGCGGTACAGGTCACCGGCATACCCAGTTGCATCTGTACCCGGTCATTCATTTCAGCCCCATGAAATGTCGTTCAGCAAGAGCGAGCCCTCGCTGATGACAAGAATTCTCTTGGGGGGTCCGTTTCTAGCCCGGGCCGATGATGAATTATTCGATGAGCGAGCTCCCGTACGGAGCTGGGAAAGATGAAGGATGGGAGGAAGTGAGGAGGCGACGTGACCGTCGCCTCCCAGGGTACGATGACTACTTCTTCT
>CABVSA010000049.1:0-23070 GCA_902500805.1 uncultured Nitrospira sp.
CCGTGCACATTGCCGGAGAAGGCGTCTTTCAACAGATCCTGACCGGCCCCGTACAACCCCTGCTGCTTGGCCACTTCCGTCCCCGCAAGGAACGCGTCCCACGCCAGCTTATGGACTGGCTCATACCCGACGCCGTGTCGGTGGCTCATCAAAATTGCAATATCGTCACCGGTACTGCTGATGTAATGGTCAATCAACATCGAGCTATGCTGGGCCACATAGCGCTGAACGGTTTCCAATAGTTGCCGCGAGGGACAGATATGGCCGCCGATCGAACCGATGTCGGCTTTGATGATGCTGAGGGTAACTTTCATGACGAGACTCCTCTTTCGAGAATGATGTGCACAGTTCCTGCCTCATCCAACAATTGAGCAATCTCAATGCCACAATGCTCATCGACAGATCGCCCACGGATTCCCATGATTCCGTCCATGGAGACAGGATGCGTGACAACGGAATCAGACGATCGATTGGGGTAGGCAGCTACAGAGAGATGAAACTGAATGAGGCAAGATGCGACAGTGAACGTATATCGCACTCTTCATGACGGTTTGTGACTTATTGACCAACCTGCTTTGTGTGTGCCGGCGCGCTCATAGTCCTGAGCGTCATTGACCCTTCAACCCTAACCCCGAGCGAAACTACGTGAGCGAGGGACGAAACCGTCTGGGAAGCGGGCTAACTTGTGAAGCATTGTTCGTGAAGTGTCCGAATTCAGTAACGAGATACGCTTCACCATTCGACAAGCTCACGACCCTGAGTTCTATCGAAGAGTGAGCAACGGATATCGTCGCAGCGGTCACAGTTGAAGTGCTTGCAAACCCTGCGGACTAGGTAAGAGCTGGTTGTGAGCTTCTTTCTTCGGAATTCCTCGAGCGATCCGCATCTGCCGATCCGACAACGGGAATCGGCGGTGCTGTCGGTTTTCTGGTCACATGGTAGTACAGCAGAGGAATCACGACCAGGGTCAGCAGCGTCGAAGCACAGACACCGAAGAGTAACGAGACGGCCAATCCCTGGAAGATGGGATCCAGAATGATGACGGAGGCACCGACCATCAGTGCAGCGGCAGTGAGAAGAATGGGCCGTGTGCGAATTGTACCCGCCTTGACGACGGCTTCGGATAAGGCGACGCCCGCACGTTCTTGCAGCTGAATGAAATCGACGAGGAGAATGGAGTTCCGGACGATGATCCCCGCCAGGGCGATGAACCCGATCATGGAGGTCGCGGTGAAATACGACCCCGTCAGCCAATGACCCGGCAAGATGCCGATGAGCGTGAGCGGAATGGGCGCCATGATGATCAGTGGCGTGACGAACGATTGGAACTGCCCGACGATCAACAAATAGATCAGCACCATGGCCACAGCAAAGGCGATGCCCATGTCGCGGAAGGTTTCGTACGTGATGTGCCATTCACCATCCCATTTCATGGCAATTTTCTCTTCCGACCATGGCTGGGACGCGTAATACTGCTCGATCTGATACCCTTCTGCTGGGCGAAACGCTTCCAACTTTTTCCCAACCCCCAGCACTCCATACACCGGACTTTCAGCTTTCTCCGCTCCAGAACCACCGACGTCCGCGAGGACATACACAACCGGCTTTTGATTCTTATGATAGATCGCTTTGTCTTGGACCGTGCGCTCGACCGTGAGGAGTTCGGACAGCTGCACGATACCCCCGCCACTCGTGCGCAACCCAATCTCACCGAGATGCTCAAGACCGGTCCGCTCCTCCAGCGGAAGGCGAAGCACGATTTGGACCGGACTTTTCTCTTGCGGGATATGGACGAGACCAACCTTCGTTCCTTGGAGCGCCATGCGAAGCGTGTTGACGATTTCCTCCGAGGGAATGCCGGCGAGAGCTGCCTTGGCACGATCAACGGTGAAGACATATTTCACCTGATCCGCCTCAATATAATCATCCACATCGACCACTCCGGAGGTGGATTCGAAAAGCCCTCGGATCTCCCGTGCCACGGCAAGTTGCCTGTTGTAGTCAGGCCCGTAGACCTCCGCGACCAACACTGATTGCACGGGCGGCCCAGGCGGTACTTCGACGATCTTCACATTGGCTCCATACGCACGGGCGATCTCTTGCACCGGGGGACGAATCCGCTGGGCGATATCATGACTCTGTGCAGCACGTCGGTGCTTCGCGACGAGATTGATCTGAATGTCCGCCTCGTGAGGTTGCTCCCGTAGATAGTAGTGCCGGACGAGTCCGCTGAAGTTGAAAGGCGAGGCCGTTCCGACATACACCTGATAATCCCGCACTTCCGGCACCGTCTTCACATAGCGTCCCAGCGCCTGAGTGACTTGGGCGGTCTCTTCGAGCGTTGTGCCTTCCGGCATGTCCACCACCAGTTGGAGCTCGCTCTTATTGTCGAAAGGAAGCATCTTCACAACGACATGGCGGGTATAGAACAACAGGGTCGATCCAACGAGCAAGAGACAGACAACGGTTAAAACCGCATAGGCGAGAAACGGATGTGCGAGCAGCGGAGAAAGGAGTCGTTGATACATTCGAGCCACAAATCCTTGTTCATCACCTTCATGGTCGACACCAGCAACAGCAGCTCCAGGGCGATAGCAAGTCTGACAAAACCAGGGGATCACGATGAACGCAACCAGCAGGGAGAAGAACATCGCGATGGAGGCGTTGACGGGAATCGGCCTCATATAGGGTCCCATAAGCCCGGAGACAAAGGCCATCGGCAGAAGGGCAGCGATGACGGTAAATGTCGCCAGAATCGTCGGGTTCCCGACTTCATCAACCGCCCGGAGGGAAGCGTCGTGGTGAGCGGTGAGACGCATCTTCAGATGGCGATAGGTGTTTTCGACGACCACAATGGCATCGTCCACGAGAATGCCGATGGAAAAGATAAGGGCAAACAGTGTCACCCGGTTGATCGTGTAGCCGATCATCATCGAGGTGAAGAGCGTGAGCGCAAGAGTCAGCGGAATCGCGATTGAGACGACGAGCGCGGGCCTCGGCCCCAATGCCACACCAAGAAAGACCACCACCGCAACGATGGCGATCAGGAGGTGCCAGAGCAGTTCGTTGGCTTTCTCTTGGGCCGTTTCTCCGTAATCGCGCGTCACTGTCACACGGACGTCCGACGGAATGACTACGCCCTTCATCTCGTCGACTTTTCGAATCACCTCAGCGGCGACCGTCACGGCATTCACACCAGCCTGCTTGGCAATTGCGACAGCGACGGCCGGATCTTTCGTGAAGCGTTCCTCGTGAAGCGTATCTCGTGGTCCGTCTTGCGCTTCACGCTTCACGAGCGACGAACGACGGGCCGACAGGCCCTCGCCAAACCAGACATAACTCGTCGCTTCTGCCGGTCCGTCCGTGACTTCCGCCACCTGGCGTAAGTACACCGGCCTCTGCTCATGGACGCCAACGACCAGACTTTCTAGATCTTCACGTGACCGGATGAAGCGACCCGTTTCTACAAGAAAGCTTTGATTACGACTGTCGAAGCGGCCGGTCGACAAGGCGCGATTCTCACCTTTGACAACGCTCGCAACCTGCAGAGGCGTCAACCCGTAGGCCTTCAATCGCGTGGGATCGATCTGGATGCGCAGCTCGCGCGGCCGCCCGCCCACGATGAATCCAGCCGAGGTGCCGGCTACCTTCTTGACCTCTTCCAAGACCTGTTCAGCCAGCCGATGGAGCTCAAATTCCCCGTAGCGCTCACTCGACAGCGTGAGGGTCACAATCGGGACGTCGTTCACATCCTTCGGTTTGACCAGAAACGGCTCGGCCCCTGGCGGTAGGAGATCTTGGTTCGCCATCAACTTGTCGTAGAGATCAACCAGGCTCTGCTCCATCGGCTGGCCGACATAGAAGCGGACAATGATCAGGGCGCCGCCGGGCCTGGAAATCGAGTACACATACTCGACTCCCTTGATCTCGGAAAGCTTCCGCTCAAAGGGCTTGGTGAGTTGTTCTTCGACGATCTTGGCTGATGCCCCGGGGAACGGCAGCCAGACATCGGCCATCGGCACGACGATCTGTGGCTCTTCCTCGCGTGGAGTGCCGACTATTGCGAATAGACCCAGCAGCAACACTCCCACCATAATGAGCGGCGTGAGTTTACTGTCGATAAAGAGGGAGGCGATGCGGCCTGACAAGCCGTAAGAGGTCAGGGGTGAGGGGTGAGGAGTCATGGGATTCGTCGTTCCTATCTCGAACCTGAGTTCCAGGTTTCACGTTCAATGTTTCAAGCTTCGGAGAGCCTCAAAACTTCACGCCTGAAACATGAAACCTGAAATGGTTGGCCGATACGCCGCGCGCGACCCGAAACTCGAAACCCGGAACTCTTACTTGGATGGCGATATCGCCGTGTCGACGACCTGGACAGTGGCTCCGTCAACTCCCCTGCTACCATCCGCTATGACTCGCTCGCCCTCGTTGAGGCCGGACAGGATCTCAACCTGTTTGTCGAACCTCCGCCCGACTTTGACCCATCGGAGCCGTGCGATCTGGTCTACTCCAACGACGTAGACGCTGCTGAGCTCGCCTCGCTCGACCAGGGCTGTCACAGGAACCAGAATGGTTTGGGTGACACCCTTCTCGAGAGGAAATCGACCGAACATCCCGGTCCTCAGTCCCTCTCCCTTCGGCAGATCGACCTTGACCATAAAGGTATGGGTTTGCGGATCTCCCGCAGGAAGAATTTGGCTGACTCTGCCGATCAACTCTTGGCCGCCTAAAGCGTCAATGAGGATTGGGATCGTATCGCCTCGAGACACCGACCGGAGATCTCCTTCTGCGACCGTGGCTTCCAGACGAAGATGCAGGGGATCTTCCATTTTGAGAAGTGGCTGACCCGGTGACGCCAATTCTCCTGCCTCTACTTTTTTCTCGGTGATGACCCCGTCGAATGGCGCTCTCACCGTCGTATAACTGAGCTGAGCCTCCACTGCCTTGCGATTCGCCTCCGCCACGCGATACGCCCTAGTCGCATTCTCCATCTCCTGTTTCGAGACCGCATCTTGGGCATAGAGCTGGTTCATCCGGTCGAGATGCGCCTTCGCATTCTCGATCTCCGCATGCGCACGGGCCAGGTCTGCCTGGAGATCTCGGCTATCCAGCTGGATCAAGAGCTGCCCCTTGGAGACCTTCGAACCTTCTCGAACCAGTAATTTGTCGATGGATCCTTGGATACGACTGGAGAGCGTGGCTTGGAAGATCGGAGCAACCTGACCGGTTACTTCAACACGAATCGGTACGGATGCTGGCTTGGCCTCCACGACTGCAGCCTGAATGGTCTTCTGTGGCTCAGCGGATACCACCGATGCGGCCGGCTCTTCCTTTGATCCGCAACCGGTTAGGAGCAGGGCCGCGAGGACCATGTAGTTCGTTGGGCTGACTCTCATCTGCGTGATGTATTCCTCCGGACTCAGGCTTCGCCCGCAGCAGCTCGAGCATGGTCTTCACAGTGATCCTGAGTGTGAGCCTGTGCATTCTTCTGATCGTCCCATATCCCGCGCTTGGCCCCTAGCTGTCGAAGGAGACATTCGGCTGTTTTGAGCAACTCCTCTAAGCGACGATCTGGTTTCGCCCCATAGTGTCCCCGATCGAAGATGGGAACCTGAAGACAGACTTCCGCTCGATACTGACGTTCCGGAGCATACATAACCCGATGCATCGGAGGTTCGGGATATTCGCAGGGTTTCAGAAGATCCAGCGACTGAAAGAATACACGGCAAAGCCGTCGAAGGTCACTGATGAGGTCGCGCAGCTCGGTGTCCTCGCCGGACGGCAGATGCTTGGGATCCTGAAACGCAGCATAGAGGTTGAGTTGAAACCCGATCTGCACGATCTGATTCGATCCGTCCCTCACATAGAAAGGATCGTGGTCGAAACAGACTTTCCGCCTGACAATCATTTCACGCAACACGCCCTCGCTCGCAAAGGCATCTGTCAAAATCAGGGGAATAGTCATAGCGGCTTTCCTGATCCTCCGTTACGCCTCGGATGGGTCGGCAGTCACCAAAGAATAAAGCATCCCACGACAAAGTCACGACTATTCTTGCACGCCGAGCTTGCGCAAGAATGCCATCATCGGACACCAGCCGGTAAAGGCCGATTGAATCAGGTTGATCGCGACAAAAGCAGCAACATAGTTCCAGTACGGATGGACGGTCGCCCCTAGAATCACCGCAGTGAGCACGAATACACCGGCAATCAATCGCAAACGTTCGTTGAGTTTCATGTGGCCCTCCTTTTCTCTTGCCTATGGGAGGCACGGACTGAGCAAAGGATTCAGGCGAGAAAGGGCCGTTATCCAACGACTTCGCGCTTGCCGATCCCTACGGCATCAAGAATCGCCTTCTCGAAAAATGGCTCACTCACACCTCGTTTCATTTTCATCAGGAAATACTTCTCAAGGGCGATCTTGGCCAGGTGGACCCATTTGCCTTTCTTGGCCCAGGTGACGTTGCGTGGGGCCATCTGCGGCAGAGCGACGAACGCCATCCCCGTATCACCCATGTCCGCCAGACAGATCGCATTCCACGTTGCGGTTTCTTTCTTCGCATTGTTCTCGATGTCGGCCTTGATGTTGTGCACGGCCGCCGACACCATGGATTCGATCATGTACCCGGTCTTCGGTGCACCGGTCGGGACCGGCGTCTGCTCGACCGGCGGGATGGCCACACACACACCGACCGCGTAAATATTCTTGTACTTGGGATTCGCTTGGTAGGCATCGATGTTGACGAAGCCTTTGGGATTGCATAGGCCCGACGTCCCTGCTACCGCATCAACCCCGGCGAAGGGCGGAATCATCATCGAGTAGCGGAATGATACTTCCTGACCATCCTCCAAAAACATTTTGCCTGGTTGAACTTCTTTGATCGCCGCGTTGTGGATCGGTTTGATCGAGTGCTCGGCGAACTCATCCTCCATCAGCCGCCGAGATTTCCCGACACCGGCGAGACCCATGTGACCGATGTAGGGCTCGGGCGTCACGAAATAGATCGGAACTTTCTTGCGAAGTTTTTTCTTCCGCAGATCCGCATCGAGAATAAAGGCCATCTCGTAAGCGGGGCCAAAGCATGACGCGCCCTGCGCGGCGCCGATGACGATGGGACCTGGATCTTTCAGAAAGCTCTGATAGGCGCCCCAGGCCTGCTCCGCATGGTCTATGTTGCATACTGACTGTGTATGGCTACTTGGGCCGAGCCCAGGGACGGCGGGAAAGTTGAGCTTGGGTCCCGTGGCGATGATGAGATAGTCGTACGGCACCTCACCTTTCGCCGTGACGACGCGGTTCTGTTCCGGCTCGATACGATCAGCTGCGGCATGGACGAATTCGATTCCCTTCTTGGCCAACACAGGCCCCAACTCAAAACTGATGTCCTTGCGCGTGCGCCAGCCGACCGCCACCCAAGGATTCGACGGCACGAAGTGAAACGAGCTCACGTTTGAAATGACGGTGACCTGGTGTTTCTTGTCCAACAGCGCCCGTGCCTCATAGGCGGCCGGCAAGCCCCCGATCGATGCACCGATGATCGCCACTCGTGCCATCGTTCACCTCCATGCTTAGGATGAGTGGTGAGTCCTGAGTGCCGAGCGTCGTGTTTACCTCAGCACCCGATACTCAGCACTCAGAACTTTTTTAGCGGCCGCCTCTCTCGCCACGTTCTGCCCTCTCATGCTGCGGTTTCTCGGGGCGCTCCGTTTGCATATGTTCCCTCGCCCGTTCACGCTCACGCGTCCGTTCTTGTTCCTTGAGCCGATCTTTTTCCTTCACCTGGTCTTTGGTCTGCAGCTTGTCCTTGTCATGAAGTTGCTGTTGCGTCTTGAGCTGATCGCGGTCGCGATCCAAGTCCTGCGCCGACCCACTGGTGACAAACCCGACTGGTGACAGCAAGGCTACTGTGAGAGTGACACGTATGATGGCGTGGGACTTCATAAAAACCTCCCTGACTGCGTGACCGGAGCGACATTGCCCTCGGCTGTGGCGGATGTCCCGCCTTTCGAGGCTTGTGCCATCCGACCATGACAGGAGCGCTCACTGGGTGGGAGTCACCACCAAAGAAATGGATTCGTTCGTGAACTGATTTTCTCTCTTCTCCTCGACTGCTGATTGCTCATCGCTGATAGCTATCAGCCGGCTTTGAATCTGTACATGTCATGACAGGTTGTACAGCGGGCCGTCATACTCGCCAGTCGCTTCAAGAGTTGCTGAGACGTCTCTCGTTGCGCAACCGCATCGGCCAGCGCATCCATGTCCTTGTGAATCGACATGCCCATCTGCTTAAACGGCAGCGGCAGCTTGACCATGAGTGCCGGCTCCACGTCCTCGGCCATGTGCATCCCACCTGCCCTGGCCGCCGATTCCATTCGTTTCAGATCAGGTTCCGACTCTCCCAACTCTCGGATGACGCCGTCCACTGTCTTCAACAGCTGCCGCATCTCCGCCAGAATCTGATCACGTTCAGCCGGAGCCAACAGTATTTCTATACGCCCATCACTCCCTTTCACGGTCCAGCCCTTCACGAACAACCACCCAGCTGCGACCACTGTCACGATCCACAGAATGACGGCTGCGACACACACAATCTGTTTCATCATTTCCTGATGAGCCAAGCTCTGATCGTCCACATCTTCCGCACTAGCTGTTTTTGAGGCGAGGCTGCAAGGATGGAGCCGAACGAGGCGGATCTAGAATTCGTCCAAGAAATTAGTCGGTTGGACGGAAACAACAAACGCGTCGTTCGAAGATGGGGTTGCGCTTTGCAACAGGGAGCACAGAGCCTCTGTTGCAGAAGGCAACAGACTCGAGTCACTTTCTACTGCTCACCTAACCTGTTGCTCTACGTGGGAGTGTACTCCAATGTTCTTGAAAGTTGACGGCAAGTCATCAACCGCACAGAATGTGGTCGCCCGCTCAGGCCTTCTTTATGCTTAGACTACGTTATGTTATGGTTCCAGCCATGAAGGCTGCGTTCACAGAGGCGGCTGGTGCTCTTACCGGGAAGCGAGACCCACTGCCATAGGGCAGTCACAAGTGGGAGGGACGCACTTATGAGACAGACGCTTGGGATGCTGAGTTTTGTCATATGCTTGAACATGACCGCAACCTCCATGGCGCTGGCAGCCGACACCGGCGAGCAGAACTTTGCCACAGGAGAGAGTCTTTTAAAGCACAAACAATATGCCGAAGCGCGCGCGACGTTGGAGGCAGGGCTCATCAAGAATTCGTCTCATGTGCAGGCTCATTTCAACCTGGCAGAAGCCTGCCGGGGATTAGGAGCCTGGGACTGCGCGGAAGAACATTACGAGACCGCGCTCCATCTAGACGCGAAATCCAGGATCACGGGGACGAGGGAGCCACGGTTAAGCAAAATGAAGGTGTGGCAGTCGCTGGAGGAAGTGACTGCGTGGCGGTTGCTGGAGGAAGCAAAGGGCCTGCTTGCCGGAGGACAAACTCCGTCCGACAAAATGAAGCAAGCAGAAGAGGCCCTGGATGGTGCTCATGAGCTGGGCCTCAATGCTGAGCAACAGGCCGTCTATCAACAGCTCCAAGCAAAGTTCCCCGGGCGACGTTCGGCCACCTCGCCGGATGGTCTGAAACCGGACGCCTCAGCAGGAGAGGCGTTCCCGACCGATCCCCGCGACATCCCGATGGCGTTGGTGCCGGCAGGGGAATTCACGATGGGGAGTACCCTGAAGACGGATGAAAAGCCCGTGCATCGCGTCTACCTTGACGCTTTCTCCATGGACAAGTACCACGTGACGGTAGGGCAGTATGCCAAGTATCTTGAGGCGACCGGCGCGGAAGCGCCGCCGGAGTGGGAGATCATGAACGAACCCCGCCATCAGAAACGTCCGGTCGTGAACGTCAGCTGGTCGGATGCAGCCACGTACTGCAAATGGGCCGGCAAGCGTCTGCCGACGGAAGCTGAGTGGGAAAAGGCGGCGCGGGGAACGGACGGCCGCCTCTACCCATGGGGCAACGAGCCCCCCACCAGGCTCCACGCGAATTTCGGCAAGAAGGAATGGGCCTATCATATGGCCTTGGTTCCTGTGGGAATGTTCGAAATGGGCAAGAGCCCCTACGGGATCTATGACATGGCCGGTAATGCTTGGGAATGGGTCAACGACTGGTATGACCATGACTATTACAAGAAGAGCCCCGCGAAGAATCCTCAAGGACCGGCAACGGGCAAGTCGAAAGTCGTGCGGGGCGGAAACTGGCTCTATGTTCAGGAGTTTTTGCGCTCTTCCTTCCGTTTCAATGCCGATCCATCAGGTCGGCAGTTCGGCTACGGGTTTCGGTGCGCAAAGACTCCGTAACCGAGAACGGTTTCGGGTTGAATGTTTCTTGTTTCGACTTTGTCTTTCCGCACCGGGAACACGAAACTCGCAGCTCTTGCCGTCAGCTTAGCTCCGCGCCAGCATCGCCGCCGTCATCACGACGGCCAAGGCGATGAGTAGGGACAATCGAGGGAGCCAGCGCGCGGTTTTGAACACCACCTGCTCTCCCGCCGTTCGCTGGGATTCTGGAATCGCACTGACTCGGCTGACCTGGGGACCAAGCACGAGGTCATGCAGCAGGGTAAGGAACAGCAACAGAGCGACCAGCGTCAGCTTCACCATGACGATTCCCGGCCAGGAGGAAGGGCTTGCGACAGCGACGCCGCGAAGCGACAATAACATCGGACCGGTCATTACGAGTATCGCCATGGCCACCCAGACGATGGGGCGAAAGCGGAGCGCGGCAGACCGAAACAGCGCCATGAACTCGGGGACTGCTTTCCGGCTTCTCACCAACGGCGCCAAGACCAATGACAGAAAGATCATGCCGCCGACCCAACTGACCGCAGCGAGAATGTGCAAGATAACAAGGGTGGAATACATACTGAACTCTCATGATTGATTTGATGAGACCCATCGTTCCTGGACGACTGCACGCTCACTCAGCGCACTGCCCTCAGGAAGATCCGGTCGGTCACGGGGGGTTCTGATCCGTCTTCAGCTTCCCGTAGACCTTCTCCCGACTTGATTCGGACCAGAGTCGAACCCTCACCAGCGGCTCACGATGGTGAACCGTGACCGGTCAGTCCTTGGCCTCGAACCACAGACTCAATGAAACCGTTTCATTCGCCGTGATAGTCAGCGCCTGTTCTCGCATACCGAGAATCGGATGCCACACCTTGAGGCGGTACTTACCCGGCGGGAGATCATCGATGGAGAAGGCCCCTGCTGCATCTGTAACCGAAAAATACGGGTGGTCGATCGCATAGCCCCAGCTCTGCATATAGGGATGCATGCTACACTGCATGCTGAATACTCGTCGCCCGTTGATCAACTGCACGGTCTCGGTCATCCCGCTCACCTCCAAGGATGGGCGATAAAAAACCATATCGCCTCCCGTTTGGTCGAACGCATACCCTTGAATGTCGTGTGGGATTGAGTCTCGATTGAACACCGTGATCAGCCGCTTATCGCCCACCACGGTCACGAACGGCACAAACCGACAGCTGCTTGCTTCCACTTGGGCATCGGTGAAGGGAAAGGGCTTTCCACGCTCCACACCCTCCACCATAACCAACACGTCCTTGAGGCCGCCGTCAGGCCTGACCGTGATTTCTCTCATAAGCCGATACCCGTTGAGATCAGACCGCTGTGTGCAATATTCGTAGTCGAGAGAGCGACGCAACTCGAATTCCTTCGGCGGTGGGACCGTACCGATGAAGGTGACGGTGCCACGCACGGTAGCCCCCTCCACCACTGGCACAGACTCATAGGCCCGGGCCTCTGTTCCCAGACACATGGTCAGGACTACGAGCACCCAGCCAACCAAACAGTCTCCCGTTCTGAACCCTTGTTTCACATTGTCCTTCCTTCGCACCCTGCTTATCTCACGCTGGTTGGGTGATCTTCTACGGATTGACCCGAATCCGGTCACGGAGAAACCTTACTGCCGAGGGTCTGACCGACGGCACAAGTATAACGGTCGCAACCGGCTTGAGCAGATCGTCATGGATATCGAGATGATCCCGCCGATATCCAAGCTGAGCGTTGCACACAGAGACTGCAGAAAGCTATGGGATTGTTGTACCGCATGGTTCGGGCGGACGCAAGACCGGGTTGTCGAAGTCACAGCCTGCGTTACTCATGACGGATTGTGCCCTATCAATGAGCTCGGGAGGCCGAGCATCGTTGATGCTGTTGCCTCCACGGAGGCTTGACCAAGATCGATGTCCAGAGACCGAGAGGCGAAACCGCGTCGGCAACCTAGATCGAGGAATATCGTGCGTCGCTCCGTGTTAGGTCACCCATCTGAGCATGGTCTTTTCAGGAACCGGATGCTGAGGATCGCGCACACCGGCCAACATGTCGCCATGATATTTCTTTAACTGCCGGTACCACACAGCCGGGGTGTCCGATTCCAAGTGCAATAACATACTTCCATGCAGGCCGAATCCTTGTTCCTGGGATTCCAGAACTTGCCGGTCTTGACCAAGAATCGTCCTGAGAGTCCGACGGACCAGCCATCCGACAGGAAACCCGCGCAGAAAGTTCCATCCCACGCAGATGTCGAATCGGCTTCGCCCATCAGTCAGCGGGGTGGCCACCAACATGACGGACGCGAACCGATCGCCGATATCCCATCGCTCCAAATGGATGCCGGGTAAAACAAAGTCGACCGTGGTCATTGCCGAGCCCAGCCTTGGAGATAACGCCCGAAAGATAAAGGTATCCGGCAGCAAGACATTCTGCGAGATCGTACGAAATCCCAGCGGCAATCGCGTGAAGACCTTCTTTTTCTCCCTGGCTGCCTCCCGCCGCCTGAAATAGTTGTTGTGCACGAACGGAACATGCGCGGGATCCATGAGACTATCCACCGCGAAATCCCACCGGACTTTTGCCTGGGCGGACTCACGCACGGAAACCATTGGACCCCCGTCTGCAGGAATCGGCAACGAGGGCGGCAACGACGAAGGTTTCGGGCACCGATCGGTTCCCATGTACACCCACACCCACCCGTCCCGTTCCTCTGCCGGAAATGTCCGCACGCAAGCCGAGGCCGATGATGGATGCGATGCGGTACCGAGGGACGGAACCTCGACACACTCACCCGAGGAGATGAAGCGCCATCCATGAAACGGACAGCGCAAGGAATCCCCTTCCTGCCGAGCGGACGAGAGCGGAACGCCCTTGTGGGGACAGCGATCTTCTAAGGCATGGATACGGCCTCGGCTGTCACGAAATAGCACCAATGGCTGATTGCAAAGCACCGACGCAAGCGGCTGGCCGGCTTTGACTGCAGCACTTTCTCCGGCGATATACCAGAATCCTTCGAGCATTCAGTCCTGTGGGATCAGTCGCCAAGTGGATCGAGCGCTTCCTTGAGCTTTCGACGGATGCAGGTGAAGCTTGAAGTGGAGAGGCGTGCAGGGAGCCATAAAATGGCTCCCTGCACCATGTAACCGGATATCATGATCCACCGTGCTCGTACGGTATTGCCCCACTAGAACCCGATCGCCCCATAAATGCCGGTGGTCCAGTAATTGTTCACCGTGTTGGTTTGGTTGGAGGCCAGATGGAACCGGCTGTCGAGACCAAGCCACAACTCTTTCCATACGCGAAACTCCGCACCGCCGCCGAACTGAACCCCGATGTCCAAATAGTTGATCTGGCTCGACGTCGGACTGATGACGTGGAAATCCAACCCGGCTGGAATGATCCAGGGCTGGAAATCAGTTCCTTGTCGGAACTTCACTTTGGGGGCTACGCTCACGGTCAGCATGGTCAATTGCACTTTACTCACACCGCCGTTACTGACGCCCGTCACACCGGTGGTATCTCCATTCGCAACGTTTGCGGATGCCCACCTCTTGAATTCCATTCCGATCTCGCCGACCAGCGCAACACCGGGCACCATGCCCCACAGGTCCTTGGTGAGCATAAGATCCGCTCCCCCACCGATGTAGTAGCCACCGCTGCCATCGTTTTTGCCGGCAGCACCATGGCCGTCCGTGATCAATTCTCCGGCACGATCACTGAGCAGCTCGCCATAGCCTCCACGAAAGAACACGCGGTTCCCTGTCGTGGTGATTTCCTTTGTCGCATCTTGGGCGAGAGCAGTCTCTCCGCCTGAAAAGGCGCTCGCCGCCGCGAGCGATAAGACGACAGCCCACACTCTGATGTTCCCCCTGCTTCTCAATGCCTGCATGACACTCTCCTTCCCTGGTTACGCATCGAGGAGCACGGCCCTCCTTCGAGCAATCAACTGACGATATCTGATCGCATGCGCTTTATCTGGCTTGTTCAACCCTCAACAGACCACTCATACGTCTACCTCCCTGATATGCAGGTTCGGACACCAGTCCGCTTCCGCCCGGCGTGCCACTTCCCTGAGCTGACTCGCCATCGGAGGCGAGCCTGGATCGCGCGACAGCCCCACACAGCGTGAGCAAATAAACCGGCAGTGAGACAGGCATGATCGCTCAGGACATCCTCTATCAGCGCCGACTTTTCCCGCCTGCTCAAGACAATAGGCCTTCGCATCGCGGGCACTGAGGCTCTCCTGATAGCAGCGGAGGGCGGCATAGAAGTTGATCCGGCTCACGACGAGTCTGCCTTCGAGTGTGATGTGGACATCGCGCAGGTCCCAGGCTTCCTCGATCATTCGCGCAACGATCCCCACCGACGTCGGAAAGTCCTCAAAGGACGCCACGTACTCGGCCCCCTCCTCATCCGCCTCCGCGTCGCACACAGGTGCCATTCGGATCAGCTTGAGCAGCGTCGGGGCGTCGACAACCTGCGCTTCAGGAATTGCGATTGAGAGATGCACGACCAGCTCCTGCAAGAAATGATTTGGTAACCAATACTGCGTACAGAAAAAAACAATGAGAGGGCCACTCTCACCTGTGACCCCCTCATCGCTGACACGTGGCGGCCGGGACTGCCGCTCACAATGGGGTGGACTGTGCTGGATAGCGACAGGGCAACTCGCCATCCAGCCCGCAGAGAGAACTCGGTCTCTCGACGTTGTTCCAGCTATTCAGCAACTGTCGTGCCATCCTCGTTTGTCATTCATGAATGAATGATTCGCGCATCAGATGCGAAGATGAACGGCTTTCGTCAACCGTGCTGTCTGCTCCTACAACGCAGGAGACTCCACACTCTTGGACAGTGGTGGACTAGATCTCCTCATTCGCTCACATATCATTCGCTTAGGCTGTCCATACCACTGGACGTTCGCCCCCGGAATGCAGGGGAGAAAAGGGACATCCAACCCGTCACGGCCTGTTGCCGCTCGCAAAATGAGAACATCACAAGCTGAAGGCAAGCATGGCTTTTCCGTCGTCCGATTCACGCTCCACGTTCATGGATGCATGAATAGATCCGAACAATGCGTACAATTGCATTGATGAAGAATGCGGTGATGAGAGCAATCCGATCGGTGAGGAGATTCAGGAGATCAGGCGGTTTGGCCCCCCGCTCCTCACGCAGCGGGATTCATCCGTCGAATGAGGCAACGGTCGAAGACGTCAGTTTTGATCTTCTGATGAGGCGCTCTCACGACGTGGGAAACAGTGACCCAAGAAAGGAAGGGGAGAAGAGAACGGGTAATACCTATTCGATGCTATACGCGCGAAGTTTGTTATAGAGGCTCGCTCGACTGATTCTGAGCAGTTTGGCTGCTTTCAATCGGTTTCCTGCCGTTTTTTGCAGGGCATCAATGATTCGAGTGCGCTCCGTGTGAGCCACCGCGTCACGCGACGCCGAGCGTAAACTTTCGTCCTCTTCCCCCAAAGCCTGGTCAAGAAGATCCTGGCAAGGCAGCGACGGGCCGACCGTCGTCACCACGGCCCGCTCGATATAGTGCTGTAACTGTCGGACATTCCCAGGCCAAGGCGCGTCCCGTAACAACCGCAAAGCCCGCTCCTCCACGTATCGCACCGGCTGATGATGTCGTGCACAGGAGGCCGCGACGAAATGCCTGACAAGCAACGGGATATCGTCTCGCCGCTCCCGTAATGCCGGTAAATACAGAGGCAGCACAGCCAGTCGATAGTACAGATCCTGCCGAAACGTTTTTGCTTTCACGAGTTCCGTCAGATCTTTGTTCGAAGCTGAGATGACACGCGCATGGATCTTGACCGTTCGCGTCCCACCCACCGGCTTGATCTCGCCCTCCTGCAGAACACGCAGCAACTTGGCTTGAAAGGTCGGCGTCGTGTCGGCAATCTCATCCAGGAAGATCGTGCCGCCGTCGGCCTCATCAAACAAGCCTCGCTTGTTCATGACTGCCCCGGTGAAGGCTCCCTTCACATGTCCAAATAACTCGCTTTCGAGCAGCGTCTCAGGCAAGGAGCCGCAGTCGACCACTACGAACGGC
Organism: uncultured Nitrospira sp.; assembly: GCA_902500805.1. GTDB lineage: Bacteria > Nitrospirota > Nitrospiria > Nitrospirales > Nitrospiraceae > Nitrospira_D. Next base: position 16,385 of record CABVSA010000049.1, read on the forward strand.
CGATCCTTTCTGGGACTGAGCGCGTGAATCGTTTTCGCCAGAAGTTCTTTCCCCGTTCCGCTCTCACCTTGAATGAGGATGGTCGCCGAGCTCTCCGCAACCAGACGGGTCATATCGAAGAGCTGCTGCATGATCGGACTCCGACCGATCAAGTCACCAAGGCCATTCGCAAGAGGTGTGGTATGGCCGTCCTCAGCTGTGGCCGCATGAACAGGTTTCGACCTCGGCTGGAAGAGCACCAGCATTGAGACGACGGACCCATTGGCATCCGTCAACGGAAAGGCTTGCTGCATCCCACAGGCCGTGCCGTTACCTCCCCCCGAACATGACACGCACTGCACCTCGGGTGTCTCGAACACTTTGGTCGCCGGACAGGCCCCACAGGGATCAGTTTGCTGCGCAAAGGCTTCGTAACACTTGGCATGAGGCCGGCGAGCGGGAGTATTCTCCTGCACCGACCAGGCTGCTTCGTTCGCGTAGACGACATTGAAGGATTGATCCATGACCGCCACCCGATCGGATAGGCCTCCGGCCAGCTGCCTGATGGCTTCGACTCGCGCGGTGATGATGGGATCTTGGGATACGAGGTTGCTGGAGCGTTCTGGGTCAGACAAGGCATTCTCGCTTCCGGAGATACGGCGCCCGAACCCTAGAGCCGATGGCGGCCGACATGAACATGAATGCGCCATGGGAACTCACCGGGGCTTTTCATTCTTGCCATACGCTATCTGCCATCAGCTCCCGGTTCGTGATTGAGTAATTGTTGCACACAGTTCTTCAGCTCCGCAATATGGACCGGCTTGTCAAAGTAGGCGTTCGCACCCGCCTTCAGTACCTGTGCTTTCAATCGCGCATCGCCGAACGCAGTCATGACAACGATCGGACACTGCGGCGCCACGGTCCGCAACCGACTGACGTAATCATCGCCTCCCGCTGGCATTCGTAGGTCAGTCAGGATTGCATCCGGCACGGATTGCAGGACCGACAGAAACGCCTCATCCCCATCCCGCGCTTCGCGGAGTTGATAGCCCATTCCACAAAACTCATCACACAGCAGGCTGCGCATCTCTCGGTCATCTTCGACAATCAACAGCACGACACCCTTTCCGTTTGCCACAGGCGACATCCTCTCCGGCCCCCATCCGATTGATCGCACGCTCCTAGGTTGTTGAACCAGCAAGGTGCATGCCGTCGGCGAGGGAAGGGAGTCGGCAGAATTTCAAGACAATGAGGGGAAGCGGATGGAGTGGAGGAACTCGATTGGCGAGAAAGACGACAGTCCCCAACGCATCAGTGTTGCGGGATGCCACAGCGATCGTTGGTGAGGGGTGAAAGGTAAAGGGTGAAACGATCAACGGGACGTGAGTAAGAATGACCGCAGGAAGCGGTCGTTTCACGTCTTATTATCTGCCATCGGAAGCAGAATCGTAAACGTCGTTCCCGCTCCTTCCTGACTTTCAACGGCGATGGATCCCTGGTGCTCTTCAATAATACCCTTGACGACCGTCAACCCTAACCCTGTCCCCTTGCCGAATTCCTTTGTCGTGAAAAAGGGATCGAAGATCTTCTTGATCACTTCTCGTGGGATGCCATGGCCCGTATCTGCGACGATGAGTCTCACCATCTGTGGTTCAGGAGCCAGCGCGACACGGAGAGTCCCGCCATTCGGCATCGCATGCACGGCGTTCATGACGAGGTTGATCATGACTTGGCTCATCTGGTCGGCATCGGCCAAGACCATGGGGCACGGATCGGCCAACATCAACTCAAGCTGGATCTGATTTCGTGCAAGACGTTCGTGAAACATTTCGAGACTGTCTTCAACCACTTGCTTCAGATCAAGCGCACCGCGTTCCGGAGTTTTCCGCCGTGCGAAGGAGAGCAACTGGTTCATCACCCTTGTAATCCGCTCGACTTGAGTAATGATGGTCTGGAGGCCTTTCTTGATCGGCTCGTCCCCGACGCGATCCATCAGATATTCCGCACGGCCAAGAATGACGTTCATTGGGGTCCCGATTTCGTGGGCCATGCCCGAGGCCACCGTCCCGAGTTCGGCGATGCGCTCGGTTTTTCGCAACTGTTCCTGCAGTCGCTTCCGTTCACTGATATCCCGCAGCATGACCAAAATCGCCGGACCTTCCTCATCCACAAATCGCGCCGCGCTGACTTCAGCGTCCACGGATCTTCCGCTCAGCGTGATGATCTTCTCCTCGAGCATGGGCACTTGTGCGCGGCCTTCCACCAACTCATGGATGCGCTCTCGAATCGCAGCGTGATAATCAGGGTGGAACAAGTCCGTAACCGATCTGCTCAGGATCTCATCGGCCTTCACGGCGCCGAACAGTTTGATCGCCTGGTCGTTGGCGAAGAGAATGCGGTCGCCTCGAATCACCACAATGGCGTAGGGCGAAACGGCGATCAAACGCCGGTAGCGCTCTTCGCTTTGCCGCAACAAGTGCTCGGCCCGCTTCCGTTCCGTGATGTCGGTGACGAACCCTTCCAGGTAGCTCAGGCTACCGTCCGTGGCGTAAATCCCTTCACCCCGCTCCCAGACCGACTTGACCTCCCCCGCCCTGGTGAGGATCCGATAGGTCGTTTCGTACGGGCGACGCTGCGCCACCGCTGCTTGAATCTCTTGCCATACTCGCTCCCGGTCACCCGGATGGGTATTGTCGCCATACGAGATGGATCGTTGTACGAGGTATTCCTGGACGGTGTACCCGGTTAAGTCTGATACTCCTTCGCTGAGATATTCGAACGTCCAGTCTCGATCATTTCGGCAACGATACACAAAGCCCGGGAGATTGCTCATCAAGGTTGAGAGTTGCCGCTGGCTCTCATGGAGCGCCTCTTCGCCCCGTTTCCGTTCCGTAATATCTTCCGTGAAAAAGACGAGCCCTCCGACCGCCCCCCCGATCGAATACCAAGGGCGTACCTCCCACTGCAACCACTGCTCTGACCCGTCTTGCCGGACAAAGCGATCTTCTTCACAACGTATGACTTCTCCTGCCAACCCTCGTTGATGCACGATCTTCCACCGTTCCGGAATCTCAGGGAAGACCTCATAGTGCGATCGACCGATAAGGATCTGGCCCTCCAGTCGATAGTCGTTTATCCACCGTTGACTGACGGCGAGGTAGTGCAGGTCACGATCCAACATAGCCAACGCAGCCGGAGCGTATTGCATCAATAACTGCCACCGTTCCGTGGTTTCCTTGAGCGCGATTTCCGCCTGCTTGCGTTCGGTGATATCTCTGAGGATGACGGTATAGTATTTCTGATGTTCGACGGCAATATGCGAGATGGCCGCTTCGATGGGAAATTCCTCTCCATTAGAACGAAGGCCCATCACTGTCCCCAGATGACCCATCTTCCGGCTGGTGACACCAGACTGCCCGAACCCACGCATATGGTGGCGATGGCCTTCGCGATACCGTGCGGGCAAGAATCGATCAAGCGGCTGCCCAATGGCCCCTTGAGTGGAGCAGCCAAACATCTGCTCCGCCGCATGGTTGAACAAGACGACCCTCTGATCCTCATCTACCGTGATAATCGCATCCATTGCGGATTCAATGATGCTTTCGAGCCTCAGTTGGCTGACCAGAAGCTGTTCCTCGGCTTCTTTGCGACCGACGACGGCGCGAACGGCTTCCCGATCCGCGTAGTACCGTGCCTGTTGCGCCTCCATCATCAACCCTTCGGCATGGGCTCGCTCCACACGTTCGGACATCAGGTCTCGCTCCGCCTGCACTGATTCATGTTGCAGCCGTCTGAAGCGAATCAATCCCAAGGCTAAGATCCACAAAACCAAGGTTCCCAATGTACGATTGAGCACGCCGTACAGGAGCGAACTACCCGGCGGCTTGAGAAACAACCCGAGCCAGAGGAGGCTGGTGGCAAGGCCACAAAAATAGAGCGATTCTTGCTCCTTCGACCTGAACACCGTGAGCAATAGCGGAACGACATAGAGGATCGACACCGCAATTCCCACCGGCGTCAGCAGGTCGACAGCAAAGATGCCGATCGTGAGGAGCGGGATTGTCCAATGCACAACACGCATGACAAGACTGTCGACATCCTTCATGTGATCGATCCCGGCCTGAAGCGGGACTGTTCATTCACAGTCTCGCGGCGATGATCCGACAGTAGTGGCTATTCCTCTGGGTGAGGCTTACCTTCGATTTCGGCGAGTTTACGATACAGCGTCTTTCGATCGATTCCAAGGGCATGGGCGGCCTGATACTTGTTGCCGCCGGTCTTTTCGAGGACCTTCTTGATGTACTCTTTCTCGAGCTCGTGTAAGGACAAGGTGTGTTCGGCGGCTTCGTCCAACACACGCCGATCACCCCGGGCACCTTGTACCGGCGCCGGCAGATCATCCGGTGAGATCTTTTCGCCTCGGGTGAGCGTCACAGCCCGCTCGATGACGTTCTCAAGTTCCCGCACATTGCCGGGCCACGCATAGTCCATCAGCATGGCGAGGGCCGACTCGCTCACACCCTTCACTTCCTTCCCACGCGTGTTGCCACATTTCTTGAGAAACGCCTCTACCAGCAGAGGGATATCCTCCCGCCGTTCTCGAAGCGGCGGCAACTTCAGTTCGATGACGTTGAGTCGATAGTAGAGGTCCTCGCGAAACCGCTTGTGCTTCACTTCCTCATTGAGGTTCAAGTTCGTGGCCGCGATGATCCGGACATCCACCGAGATCGGCTTCGTCGCGCCCACCCGCCTGATTTCCTTCTCCTGAATCGCGCGGAGGATCTTGGCCTGGAGCATGAGAGGCAACTCGCTGATCTCGTCGAGAAACAAGGTGCCTTTCTGCGCTTCTTCAAATAAACCCCGCTTGTCGAGCTTGGCATCGGTAAAGGCCCCGCGCATATGCCCGAAGAGCTCGCTCTCCAACAGTTGTTCCGGAATGGCTGCGCAATTGACCGGGATAAACGGAGCATCTTTCCGGTCGCTGTTGAAGTGAATCGCTTTCGCCACCAATTCCTTGCCGGTCCCACTTTCTCCGGTAATCAGAACATTGGTCGGACTATCGGCCACCCGGCGAATGAGATCGAAGACCCCTTGGATTGCTTTGCTCTTTCCCAGGATCTGATGAAAGCTATATTCTTTATGCACTTCTTTTCTGAGTCGGCTCACCTCCCGACGCAGGGACGCCTCACGAACGACCCGCTCGATCACACGAACCAGGTCATCTTTCTTCACGGGCTTCGTGAGGTAATCGCTGGCACCGTGTTTCATCGCTTCAACCGCCGTCTCCACGGATCCGAATGCCGTCATGAGAATGACGTTGATGTCGGGATATCTGCGCTTGATTTCGGCTAGCAACTCGATCCCTTCCATCCCTTTCATGCGGAGATCAGTCAGGACGACGGCATAGTCTTCCTCACTCAATCGTTTCAGGGCCTCTTCTCCACTCCCGGCCATCGTCACCTGGTGACCACGGTCCTTCAGCATGTCATAGGCCAGTTCCCGCATATCCGCGTCATCATCCACGACGAGGATCGCACCCCACTCTTCTGTCATGTCATGCTCCACAGGATAAGAATCATTGAACTGGATCTCAGATGTCCCATATTGCGACAGGGATTTACAATCTTTGTGGCATTATGCGACATTTTTTATGAGATTGTCGCGTTGAGTGGGCAAGGGTGCAAGGGCAGGACCACGAGACTACTGACCCTGGGGAACCTCTGTTTCTGATTGAATCGACGAGCCGTTCTGAACCAGCCCAAAAGAAACATCGATTGCGGCAACCGCTTTGACCTGTGGCTCGTCCCCTCCATATCTGATCGGAAAGACATACCACCGCTCCTCAGCCGCAAACAGAAGTTTGTAGATGGTCGCATCATCGCGAAGATACACGTTCAGGAGCGACGAAGTGTCTTGCTGATCCAACCGTGCCCAGTTTGTGCCAAGCTGTGCAGGAACGACATACAGTGCGGCGGCAATGACCGCGACCGAGAGGTATGTCCTGGACAAATCGATACCCCGGTCAATGTTGCTGAATCTCACCACGAAGAGTTCGAGTGCCGAGGCCAGTAAGAACAGAATAACGAGAATAGAAAACACTAACAGATCGATGGCAGCAGCCACATACTCGAGTGAGCTGAGTAGAAAGATGATTCCTAGAAGTCCAATCAACAACCACGGACCATGCCGGACCGCCGCGACCGAAATCTTGAACCCTGTGGTCGTGGTCACATCGTCATGCCCCTCGATCAGCGAGAGGTTCGTGACGGCCATATACCCGAAGAAGAGAATGAGCAGCAGCGGGATCCAGCTCTGACTGAAGTAGATCGCGATCGGAACCTCTTCCAGGACCCACGAGGCTCCGAATGCTGAAAAGTACGATCTGGTATATACGGATCCGGACAGATACGCCGCACCGGTCATCGTGATCAGGGCGATGAAGACCTTTGGCCCTTGTTCGATCAAACGACGAGCGTTGGCACGAGCCTCTTCAATTTTCTTGTTGTCGCTGGACCGCATGGTTTACGACGCGGGACAGTAGAACGGCCATGAACCTTTTACGCGATGTATTCTAGGATCGACTTGGACGCTGGTGCAATGCGCATTGTGCGGAGGTCATGAATCTTATTGCCACAAAATCCAGGACACTCCGGCATACGGCAGCACGGCATCCAGCCCTAAGTTTCGTGTCCCTATTCCGGCATTCG
>CABVSA010000049.1:23170-28702 GCA_902500805.1 uncultured Nitrospira sp.
GCATACGGCAGCACGGCATCCAGCCCTAAGTTTCGTGTCCCTATTCCGGCATTCGAGATGTGGTGGTATCGCACCCCCAAGGTCAACGCCATGCTGGTCGTTGCGTAGTATTGAATGCCTGGTCCCGTCTCCAGAGCAAAGTTCACCTGGCTACTGTCCTCGGCAATGCGGGGAGCGAGATCCGTCCATAGTAACCCGACTCCAACATCCCAGAAGGGCACCCAGCGCCCGAATGACAGAAGATTGTATTTCAGGACCGTGGAAACTCCCGCTGCGTCACCGGATAATCCGTTCCTGAATCGACCATAGAATGGTTCCAACTGAACCGCCAGGTTCCCCGAGAGCAGGCCGGCATTCATTTCATCGGTCACAACCACCCCGATCCTGGGCATCACAAAGATGGCATGACGACTTGACGAGTGTGCCTCGCTTGGAAAGAGGAACTCCTCCCAGTACCCTACCGCTCCGCCTGCCTCTATTGTCCCGCGCTTCAAGATGGCGCGGGCGTCCGGTAATGTGGCGTCAGACTGTGCCCAGCAGGGTGAGGCCAATCCAGCCGAGACCGCGAGCAATACCCCTATCCATGCACCAGAGGACGACATCGTAGAGCGGATCACTTGCAACAATGCTGCCGGTTCGAAGGGAACTGGAATGAATGACACGGCGGGAGCGACAAATGACTAGCGCGTGCAGTGCGCCTGGTCAGTGCTGGGCGGCCGATGGCGCAGACGAGGTACGGTTGAGGATGTTTCACACACTGGCGTCTCACTCCTTGCCAATTCCTGTCGCGGGCTGCAGACAAACTCTTCGTTCATCCCTCAAGAGTCTTCATGACAAACGACATGGCCACTGAATGTCTGATGTATTGCGTTCGTGCTCAGCCTGTCGACGTACACAAATCGCCTTTTCCCTCACGCTTGGAGTTCACCTACGCATGCAGCGCGTTTCTGCTGAGGGCAGAATGAGGCAACAGATCTTCTGGCACTCCGCACCCCTGGCACCTGTTGCTCTGACGTCACGCGTTCCTGGTGCTGAACTTACCCGAGCACGACGCTCCTGTTTCCTTTGAACGTGCGCCGCGCGACCGCGAACAGGCTCAGGCCGGTGGGAAACAGTACTGCGGCAGCCGGGAGTGGCACCGCTGCCACGGTGACCACGGAGGGGTTAAATATCATCGGAGTGATCTCACCACCCGGTGCGAGATCGAATATCGTAAGCGCGCCCGACGGGTCCGTGGTGAGAAGCGGGGTAATCCCATCCGCGTCATATACGCTCACAGAAAACGCGGTATGCGCGCCGGACAATGCGGTGAGAAACGCGCCGCTGAAGTCGGCGTGAAAGCTGATCGTGGTTCCAAACATCACTTCCTGGAAGAAACTATTGAATTGGGTGCCGTTGTGAAAGACCAGCTCCCCGGGAAGTGCACCGGTGACATTGCCTGTCCCGTTCGCCTGTCCTGGATTCTGGAGGACAGCGTCACCGCTAAAAAGGCTGATCGCCGCCTCTGCTCCCGGCGTCCCCGGTATAGTCCCAGGGTTAAACTGTAGATCCAGAAATCCGGACGTCCCCATGAGGGCGCTGGTATTGAGCGAGACCACATAGTCGACGACCATCGCGTGCACGGGACTCGCCAGCGCCAGGATCAGACCTGTCATGAGGATGAGCAACGTGGAACGTTGAGTTCGTGCTGTTGGAGCCATGGCCTATCCTTTCCGCTGAATGAAAATGGCGTGTTAGAAACTCCCTGAGAAAATATGCGCGCTGTAGTTGATGCCGACACGCGTTGGATTGCTGAATTGAACCGGCACGGAAACGGATGCTCCCGGCGCCAAGCCGCTCACCGGTGCGGTCAGGTAAGGATGGCCGCTCTTCATGCCGACGGCATTCACCACGGTGACGCCGACCGTCAGATTTTGCAGCTGCACCTGCACCGGACCGGCAATGAATCTGTTACTGGTATTCGTGATCTGAATGGTCCCAGTGAACGTCTGCGTTCTCCGGTTGAACGTGAGTCCGGAACTGACGGCCGGAACTTCTGCTGTGACATCCTGCACCGGTGGGAGATGCACACGAGCGACAGCCGGTTCATGGTCGCTGATCTGTGTCACGAATTCTGAATTGATATGCACAATGTCGTATTCAGGCAAGGCATGATTCATCAATCCGGGGCTGACCAGAATATGGTCGAGAACTTGAGAGTTTCCCTCGAAAATATAGGTGTATTGCTCATCAGCCGGTAACGTCCCGACTAAATTATGGAGAATCCCTCCTGCCTTCAGGGTCGCGACTGTCGTCGAGAATGGAAAATCATTCAAGTCCCCCACCACGACAACCCGTGCCTGGCTGTCCAGCGTCAGGAGACTTTGGACAAAATCATGCACCACCAGGGCTTGCGTCTGGCGTTGGATTTCTGACGAACGCACCGGCGGCTGGAAACGACCAAAGAGCGGTTGGTCGCCGCCTTTTGAATTGAAGTGGTTCGCGATGATGAAGATTGAGTGGCCGTTGAACTGGAATTCGCCGGCTAAGGGTTTACGGCTGGCCGTGAATGCCGGATTCAAGGGGTCAATGCGTCCAGGGCTCGCGGATAGCTGCGGACCATTCGGTCCATTGAGCACGGCCGTGCTGGAGACCGACGTACCTCCGGGTCGGTCGACAAAGGCGACTCGCGCCGGATTGAAGAGAAACCCTACACGGATATTCCCTCCCGGCTGCCCGCCGTCTTGCCCATCAACGGGGTTGATGGTGCGGAAGGCGTAGGTCGGGCCCCCGGCGGCTCGGATGGCACCGATCAGAAGATCGAAGGTGGTCGTTGCATCGACCACGCCGTTATTGGTCGCGCCGGAATTGTCCTGAATCTCCTCCACCGCAATGATATCGGGGGAGTGTAGGCGGTTGACGATCGCGTCCCCTAACCCGGCAAACTTGCTGCTCGGATCAGTAGGCGCTAGATTCTCCACGTTGAACGAACCCACCGTCAGCCGATCACTGGTTCCCTGGAGTGTTGTGGTTTCCGGTGTCAGTCCTTGCGGGATTGGCGTCGGTGTATTCAGCACAAGAAATTTGAAATTCCCGAAACTATAATCGACTACCGCCGTCACCGTGGCAAACCGATCGCCCACATTGACTGCCGGCACAGGAACAATAGCATCATCCAGGACCAGGCGTTCAGGATTGAAATCGGAGCTGCCGATCACAATCCCTCCGCGAGCCGTACGGAGCCCGGCGTTGGCGCCGTTGTCCGCCAGCACCGGAATCTCCCCGAACGCGTTCGTCGGGCCGACGACCACAGGATTATTGATCTGCACCAACATCCCCTCAAGACTCTCGTAAAAGTCGATGCCGTCGTGCGCTGGATCGAACAGGCCGCTTGTTTCGACATCGCTTATCGCATCGTCATCGATTACGAGGGTCGGAGGGATACGCCCGTTGACCCCAATATTGATCGCCGCAGGCAAGGCATTGGCGCTTGAGACCACCGTCACAATCGGCGACGTGATCTCCGTCGTGGTCAGATTCGTCGCGCCACCGGCTCCACCCGGCCGGAATTCGGTTACGGTGCCACGCACCAGCACAGAGTCCCCTACCACGACGGGAGGAGCCGTCGTGGTAAAGACGAAGATGCCTTCTGATGTCGCAGGATCGTTATCCGGGGCCGAATCCTGCATGTAGAAGCCGTTTGGCCGCACGACCGTGACAATTCCAGGGACGTTGGCGACCGTTTCTCCGTTGTGCGGAGAAAGATGGGCGGCCCCTTGGATCTCATGGATGCGCAAGGACACTCCCGTCCCGCCGCCGACGGAAATCGTCACGGTACAGAGTGCCGTCTGTGCTGTGGTGTCGGTATTGGTAAAGGTCACATCCGTGGCATAGGTTCCCGGCGCCACCGTCGCGGACACCGCAAGCGTGGCAGTCAATGTTCCACCGGCTGCCGTAGCGGGAACGACATTCGTGACGGTGATGCCGGTGACGGAAGCGCTCGTAATGGCGCCATTTGTAACGACGCCGTCGCTGTCCGTAGCGCTGAGATTGGCGGATGCGGACGTCCCGGCGGCGGTAGACAGTGTCGCCGGGCAGGTGGCGACGACGGGCTGCGTTGCGGAACCCCCGCAGGGCGAGGCTGGTGAGCCGGTGTTGCGTGGATTCGGCGGGCCCGCCGTAAAATCGGTCGCGTTGCCGTCGGTGTCCTGGCAGCCGTTTCCACTGCGCGCTGCGACGGTGGTATTCGTCAACGCCGGTGCGGGTCCGGCACCCTCAAAACTGTTCGCCGTTCCGCCGTATCCTATAAAATCGACCATGCTCGGCAAGGTGGCGCACCCGGTGCTGCAGGTGAGTAAGGTGGTCGAGTTCACCAAGGCCACCTTTCCCGCCGTCGCAGACATCGGGATGCTCCCGTTCGCATCCGGTGTCGGGAGCGGCACGGTACCTCCGGTGCCGACCGCTTCCTGCACCAAATAGTACTGACCGGGCTGGAGCGTTCCGCTTAGATCTGTGCGTTGCCACGTCGTGCCTGTCGCACTCGCATATTGCACGGACCATCCCGACAGACTCACGGCGACATTGCTACGATTGAACAACTCGATGAAGTCGTTGCGAAAGGTCGCTCCCGAATTGCCCCCACCGCCGTAGACTTGGCTGATTACGACATTTCCGGTTGCCCACACCTGCGCAGGGGCGCTGAAGAAAGCCGCTGCGGCAGCGATTCCGGCCACACCTAACAGGTGTGGCACCCCACGGACGACACGAGATGCACTCTTATAGGCCGAGACAAGCAGCTGAATCATAGCGACTCCCTTCCATCCGTGGGGGTGCAAATGCGCAGGGCGATCTAGATGTAGTGATGAAACAATCTCATTTTTGTTCCTAAGCACACTGTACTCTCGGCCTGTTACCGACTCATTGGCTCATGCTGATTGTTTGGTTAATTATTGCGACAGGGTGAACCAGCAGCGTGACCGGACAAGGACTGAAACGAGAGCGCATCTCGTTGACGACTTCAACTTTGAGATAATACCCGGCTCCGTCTATGACTGGTTGTTTCGGAGAAGGAGAAACATTTGCCTCACCTGTGCGTGGAACTGCGATAGAGGCTCAGAGATCGTTTCATCGGGCCGGAATAGGTAGGAGCAATCATGCACGCTACGTCCATGGAATGAATTTCAGAGCACAGTATCGGAATACCTCGCGCTCACTGTTTGCAACCTGATCACGACGCAACACGTCGTCACGTACTGACCTCGAAGTTCTCTACGGCATCACCTCCCGCACAATGCCCTGGGCGTCATAGCGGATCTGGATTTCTTGCAGCGGACGCTCCTGCCGGTCGGTCCGGTCGAGCCCTGGTTCAATCGGCGTCATCTGGGTGGTGGTCGTTCCCAAAGGGCCCGCCTGGACTGTGGGGATCTCCATCCGCGGTTGGATCGGTCGGACTGACCTCGGCCAGTAGGTGACCATGGCGCCGTCGCTCGACATCTGAACAATAGACCTCTTGCATAACCTCACGGCATCAAGTCCTTGTTATATACTACCGCG
>CABVSA010000050.1 GCA_902500805.1 uncultured Nitrospira sp.
TCATCTCCTTCGCCTTGATCGTGGATGGCTTACGGTAGTGTGAACAGGCCCTAGAATCTACCTCAAAAATGGATTGTTGAGGGAATGGGCTCTCATCAAGCAACCATGCATTGAGCGGGATCGAAGTGGGGTGAACATTTGAACAATAGAATTCCCGGTGTCATGCATCTGTGGCGATTCAATAAGCCAGTATTTGATTTTGAGAAATACGAGAGTAGGTGTTCGCACGAACGAGGACAGCATAAATCTGCAGACGCTTTAACGGTTGGTCTGAAGGGGGCACCATGAGTGGGACGCAACAGCAGGCACGAGGCAGCTATAACAGTTCCACACCGACCAGCCGTCTCCAGCCACCAGACAGTGGGCCTGGTGCCAGAAAGAAGGCTGAGCAGGCCAAGGTGCCGCCGGGTAAGACATGGCTCTGGTTCGTCCTCATCCTGCTCGCCAACTTCTTGGTCAGCCGGTTTCTGATCCCGAGCCCGGACGCGCCGGGGGCCGTGTCCTATACCTTCTTTAAGCAGGAAGTGGCAAAGCACAACGTTGCAGCGATCTACAGTCAGGGGGACACCATCACAGGCCGCTTTACGGCCGCAATCATCTATCCGCCGGTGGGCGAAAAGAGCTCGGCGTCTTCGGCGTCGAGTGGCGAGGGCAAAACCACGGACGAGCGTGGTGCGGTCTCCGGTGGTGCGCCTAAACCCATCAGTGTCTTCACGACTACGTTGCCCTCTTTCGTCGACCCTAGCTTAGAACAATTCCTCATTTCGAACGGGGTCGAAATCAGTGCGAAACCGATTCAAGAAGGTGAGAATCCATGGGCGATGATCTTTTTCAGCTTCGGTCCTGGTCTGCTCTTCATCGGCTTTTATATCTGGCTCTTCCGTCGAGCCGCGCAGCAAGGCGGTGGCATGATGGGCGGAGGACTGATGGGGATGGGCAAGAGCCGAGCCCGCCGCTATGATCAGGAGCAAACGGCGAAGGTGACCTTCGAGGATGTTGCCGGTATCGATGAAGCTGAAAACGAACTGGTTGAGATCGTGGATTTTCTCAAGGACACCAAGAAGTACACCCGCCTCGGTGGGACGGCTCCCAAAGGCGTGCTGCTGGTGGGCGCGCCGGGGACCGGGAAGACACTTCTGGCGAAAGCGGTTGCAGGAGAGGCGGGGGTGCCCTTCTTCTCGATGAGCGCTGCGGAGTTTGTGGAGATGATCGTCGGAGTGGGGGCAGCGAGAGTCCGAGATCTCTTCAAGGAGGCGCGCGAGAATGCCCCTGCGATTGTGTTCATCGACGAACTTGATGCCATCGGGCGCGCGCGCGGGCAGATGTCGATCGGCGGATCCAGCGAGCAGGAGCAAACCTTGAATCAAATCTTGACTGAAATGGACGGGTTCTCGAGTCGGCAAGGCATCATCGTCTTGGCGGCAACCAACCAGCCTGACGTCTTAGACAAGGCGCTTCTGCGACCCGGCCGCTTCGACAGGCGTGTTGTGGTGAATCTCCCAGATAAGACAGGACGGGAGGCGATCCTGAAGGTCCACACCCGCAACGTTCCCCTCGCGAACGACGCCCTACTGGGAAACCTTGCCGCCATGACGCCGGGACTCTCTGGGGCCGATCTGAAGAATCTCGTCAATGAGGCGGCATTATTGGGCGCGCGTCGGGAGCAAGAGGAGGTTCGGCATAAGGACTTTCTCGACGCGCTGGAGAAGATCGTGCTCGGCCCAGAACGTCCGATCCTCATGAGCCGGGACGACCGCGAACGCATTGCTTATCATGAAGGGGGACACGCCATCCTCGGTCTCGTCGTGCCTGGCGCTGACCCAGTAAACCGGGTGACGATTGTGCCCCGCGGGCAGGCCCTCGGCGTGACCTATCAGCGCCCAGACAGTGACCGCTATAACTATCCGGAAGCCTATCTGCGCGCGAAGATCATTGGAATGCTGGGCGGGCGTGCCGCAGAAGAACTTGTTTACGGGACCAAGACCACCGGGGCTGAGAACGACATCGAGCAAGCCACGGGTCTCGCCCGCCGGATGGTCACACGTTGGGGGATGAGCGAGCGGCTGGGCCTCGTGCAGCTTGCCCCAAGAGAGAACCCCTACTTGAGCGGCTTAACCGGTTATGGGGATGCGAGGCCGTTCAGCGAAGAGACGGCAAAAGCCATCGACGCCGAGGTGCTCAAGATTATCGGGGAGAGCTACGACGAGGCCAGGCGGTTTCTCAATGCGCATCGTACGCAACTTGATGTGCTGGCCGAAGCCCTGCTGGCCCGCGAAACGCTCAACGAACAGGAGATTCTCGAAGTGACGGGGCTCCCTCATGCACCGGCTCTAGAAACTGGAATGCTGCCCCATCCCGTTGGCGTCGAGACCAAGCCTGAACCGATAGGGGTGACTCATTCGATGGAACGATGAGTGACCCTCAGAATTGTGACGATTCTTAACTGTGTGAAAAGGGCTTCCCAGGACTTGACGAACCACCGTTAGGTGGTCGCTAGGATATGGGAGGGCCTACGAAGAATCACCAAAGACCGCAACATATCTGACGGAAGTACACCTTCATCAAAGCCCATCGCCAAAAGTAGATGTCACGCGGCGGATTCTATGCCTGGTTGCGGAAGCCGCTTTCTGATCGAGCGAGGGAAGACCAGCGCTTACTCGGTCTAATCATTGCCGCCTACACTGCACGGGTCGGCGTCGATGGCGCCCAGCGAATCTTTCTGGATTTGCGCGAAGCAGGCGAAACCTGTAGTGAGCTGAGCGTCGGGTCGCTCGGATTATGCGAGTCTGTCACTTCAAAGCGTTCTGCGGTCACTGCGCGCTTCGGTACGACAGAGCTGTCCCTGCACTTCTCACTCTTCGATATCCTGCAATGCGGCTTTACCGTTCCACACCCGAACCGAACTTAGGTTACGAATATCCCATACGTGCGCACATGGGAAGGCTGGTTCTCTCTGGCGTCGTGTATCGCTCTGTACTCCTGCAGTATTATCGGCTGGTCCATCGATCCCATGCGACCCCATAACCTTGTGCTGGACGCCCTTCTCATGGCTATGTGACGCCGCAATCCCCAGCACATCCTGATTCAATCCAATCAAGGGTACTAATCTGGTCGCGATGTGTGGTGGCGTTTTTGTCGGATGCGTCACCTGGAACTCAGCATGAGTCGGAGTGGCAACTGTCGGGATAATACAGGGGCCGAATCATTTTAAAGCAGCGTGATGGATGAGTGGATTTCAAAACACCTATGCCGGCCCAGAGAGATCGTCACGATTGAGACCGATGAGAATATTAAGACGTCCTACAATCGCACCTGTCGACACAGTCATCTCAGCGGAGTCAGAGTAGGGATATGTGCAGCGCACCGAGCCTGCTGGTAAAGGTGTCAGCGAAATCTCTGAGGCGTCCCTCCCCTCCGCCGGTGGGTTCACTGAGAAGGCGAGTGTATGCGTGCAGTCGGATCCTATCGCCAGAACTCAATGGCCTTGAAACGATGAGGACGTCCATAGGAACAATCTGCTAAGGGCCCACTTAATACAAGTGCGGCGTACACATCGCTTCTGAGCTTACTACGGCATTACTGGATGGCCATTGTGAGCATCCTGATGTCTTTGGCGAGTGTGCTCCAGACCATCGGTTGTTGTGTGATTGTGTCTCCCTGGAATAGTGTTTTGCAGCTCTGTTAGCGCGCTCCGTTCACGACGCACACAGCTTGGCTGGCTACGAGCTGGCAGGAGTGGCGTGCGGCTAGTGAAATTAACTAAAAATAGTTAATTGTTAAAAGAAATGGCGGATATGTGGTAATAGAAATTGACTATATATAGTAAACTGCTATAGAATATTCAATGAGTGGATGGGCCCTTCTCATTGAAGGGCTCGGTGTTTCTCGGACGAGATGAAAGTTCGGAACGTAATGTTGGCGAGTTTGCCTACACTCTGACGTTCTGGTTTCGCTGACTGTCCCATCCTTTGCGCTTCCCGCACCCTTCCCGGCGCGATCGATTCCCCAGTCTCCGCCGCTTCAATGCCAGAGTGCCGACGATGCTCAACGGTCTGGTGAGGGTGCCCTCACCGACTGATCGTGAGAACTTCCGTCTGTCACCCTCTCTGACAGAGACGACTTCCTGATCACGGATTGGGATCGTTTTCTATCGAGGCGATAGCGGACCGTTTAACGAGGGAGGTCTTCATCATGAGACTCTATGTGATTGCGTGGACGGGACTTGCGTTCATCGGAATGACCGCGCTTGCGACGGCGAATCCAGCGATGCTGCCCAAGCATCCGGGGTATCCATCAAGAGGAGAGTTTGCAAATGATGCGGGTCAGCCAAACTTGACCTATAAGCAGTCCATTCAGGAGGCTTCGAAATCTGGGGATACTAATACGGCTCCGGCGCCGGTGGATCCCAATAATGCCAGTTTGCTGGAGTATCAAGATGTCGGTCGATTGCCGATCGTTGAAGGGACGATCAATAAGAGTGAATTGCCGGCGAAGGAAACCAGCCGGGTGCCGACGAAGAAATAGTGAGGGGATGGGAGAAAAAGCAGTTCCCTCGTCCTGCCCGGGTTGCTGACGTTGTGAGTGAAAAAAAGCGAAGAGGATCAGTGGCGAGGTTGGTATGGACATCTAGGCGATGTCACGCCTCGGTGGTCACGGATTGTACATTGTGGCCGGTGAAGGACTGAGTGCCGGAGAGGGTGGAGTTGGGCTGGTGATGGAGACTCTGGATCATATTTCGCGTGATGAGTGATTGGTAGAGTGAGCTCGATCGCATGAGCGACTTGCGGTCATGTTTCTAGATCTTCGGCCATGCAGAAGGAGACAGCCATGACGAACAAGATTTTTACGATATGGCGAGCAATCTTGGTCGCAGGAATGGTGATTGGCTTGGCGGGCATTGTCGGCGAAATGGTTTGGAGCGCTGGTAATGAAAAACCCAAGCGGGTAGAAGTCATCGCCATGGCGACTTCCACCAAGATCACGATTGAGGGGGCGGTAGAGAAAGCTTTGGAAAGCATCGTAGGGCAGGTCATTGGGGCCGAATTGGAGAAACGGGGGGAGAAGACTGCATGGAATGTGGCAATCTTGACCACTGAGGAAGCGATTATCGCGGTCTCTGTCGATGCTGTTTCCGGGTCGGTGTTGATGTCCGAAGAGAAGGTGGCTCGGAGGAGGCCGATTCCAGGCAAGACGTCGTAACGCAGCTCGCGCCAGAGTTCAGACACTGATGGGTGAGCAGGGGAGGGTGATGGTTTCCAGGTCAGGCCAGTGTGTGAACATGGTCTGGATAGAAAGAGGGAGCAACTTTCTAATGATCGATATTTGGAGTGCGTCCGGTATGTAGTTTCAGTGAATCAAGTCGGCCACGCACAAATGGATTTCCACGATCTCGACGATGGAGGGTCGCATGTCTAGGTACCTACTTGTTCTTGTTACGATCGTTGGGTTTCCCATGTCAGGCTTTGCTCAATTTGTGGATAAGGGTGAATATGTAGAGGTCTTGAAAGGTGTGAAGCTGTGTTCCAATGCCTCCATAGGTGTCACGAACGGGATGTTTGATCCAGAGAATCGGTTTTGGCGCGTCCTGAGCAAACCACGGTTGAATGGCACACAAACTGTGGAGGCATTCGTTCTCGAAAGTGTATACGATCGCAAAAGCGGCGAGACCGCGATCGAGGCACACCCATACGATGAGGGTTATGCGACTCGATTTAAGAGAGCTGTAGAACATGAGGGGATGCTGTTGATGGTCAGTCCAAGAGATGGTCAAGTCGAAGCGACCGTCGAGGTTTGTAGAAAAATGCACTAAGTGTGAGTTCTCGGATGCAGCGGTCAACCTCAAGATCATCAGAGTTCTCTTCCATTATTCATATCCATAGCCGGCCGACTCTCGAGGATGTTTAAGTCTCACGACATGGACATGTGACACGGCGCCATAGGCCCACAGGAGGTTGCGGAGCCGTTCGTCGGAAGTAGTCTGGCGAAAGCCCGTGGTCAAGCGGGTGCTGTGGGGTGGGGAGTTTTGGACAGATGGGTACGATGTGGCGACTGTGGGCGAACGTGCGAACTGGCAAATGGTAGAACGGTACGTCCAGCGACAAGGGCAACCGCGCGAGGAGCTCCGACAGTTCCGCATGTTTTAGTTCTGTGATGCCCCGCAGCTTGCTGGGGGGAGCTTCATTCAGACAGGCAAGCGTTAGATAGTAATATTGCAGACTATCGCTCAGACCTGTATCAACCGAGGATCCGGTTGACGTGGTGAGCGGCATGCTGTATGGTAACACCACGTTTCTCTCGTGCTAGTCCGGCGAGAGAAATGCTTCAACCATAACGGACTTCGCGATCGCATCGCGACCAGGTCCAGTTTGGAGCGGCACCCGCCCGGTTGTTTCTCCCCTCGGTTCTCTGATCCCGTCATAATGCGATCAAACTGAAAGGATAGTTTAGTGGATACGTCTGCTTCACGCAATTTTCACGCCCTCGGTTTATCCGAGGCCATTTTACGAGACTTGGCTGATGCCAAGTTTGTTTCACCAACTCCAATTCAAGAGCAAGCCATCCCTCCTGCTCTGGCGGGACGAGATGTGATCGGATGCGCCCAGACCGGTACGGGAAAAACGGCCGCGTTTGTCATTCCGATGGTTGAACGGCTCTCCGCCTTACCGAAAGGGCAGCCGAAAGCGTTGATTCTCGCCCCGACGCGCGAGCTGGCCTTGCAGACCCTCACCACGATTGAGAAACTTGGGCGGAGTCGTCGTATCTCTGCGACCGTCATCGTGGGAGGCGCAGACATGCAAGCCCAAGTGCGAGGTTTGCGGCAGCGGCCGGACATCCTGGTGGCGACACCGGGTCGACTGCTTGATCATATGTGGAACGGTACGATTTTGTTGTCGTCCATCACGATGCTGGTGTTGGATGAGGCGGACCGGATGTTGGATATGGGCTTTGCGCCTCAAATCAATCAGATCCTTGATGCCTTGCCGGAGGAGCGGCAGACCCTGCTTTTTTCGGCCACGTTACCGGCTGACCTCGCTCGGTTAGTTCAAGCCAGCGTCAACAACCCTGTCCGCGTCATGGTGGCACCGTCGGCGACGACCGCTGACGGAGTGACTCAGGCCGTGCATCATACGTCGCATGCCGACAAGTCTGATCTTCTCTTGTCTCTCTTGGGGGCCGATAAAGATACGGCGCTCGTCTTTACCAGAACGAAGCACCGGGCCGATCGGGTCGGGCGTATGCTAGATCGTGCGGGCCATCGAGTCGCGGTGTTGCATGGCGACCGGAGTTTGTCACAGAGACGTGCTGCTCTGGAAGGTTTTCGACGGGGAGCTTTCCGGGTGTTGGTGGCGACGGATATTGCAGCTCGTGGGATTGATGTGGCCAATATCGGTCATGTGATCAATTTTGATTTGCCGAATGTTCCTGAAGACTACGTGCATAGGATTGGCCGTACAGCTCGGATGAAAACGACCGGTCGTGCCACCAGTTTTGTGACCAGTGAGGATGCGCAACAACTCCGTGCGATCGAGCGTCTGTTGGGACAAACCGTTCCGGTCGTCCCGGGAGTTGGGTCTGTTGCACAGGCGACTCCGCACGAGCATCAAGACATGCATCGGACCAGTCGTTTCGCTGTGAGCCAGGAACGACCGGATCAACCACGTTCCTTCCGCAGCCGGAGACGGCCCCATCCCAGATCTTCAGCGCATGGGACGACGACAGCTCCACGTCCGTAAAGTTGAAAAATAGTTCGCAGAATCCACCTCGTGAGATAAAGTATTTCTCACGAGGTGGATGATGCAAACGATTCAATCGGCCGGTCTGACACGCAGTACACCTCGGCAATATCCTCGGGTTCGGATTCTTACACCCTTCAGCTGTTCCCTTTCTTCCGTAGGCACAGGTTGGTGGTTTCGAAAGTCTGTGCATGATGTGGGTCTGGTCCATGATCTGTCGACCCGCGGGGTTTGTCTGAGTACGGATGCCCCAATTGAGCCGGGTGATCAGGTATTCCTCACGCTTCGATTAACCAAGAGCGCTCCTCCGGCAGAAGTGGCCGTGGCCACTGTGTGTTGGCGGTATCAGCAATTTTATGGGCTTGCGTTCACCAGGGTGTCCGAGTCGGTATCACGGCAGTTGGCTGAGTACATGAATGCCAGAGGAGAGGAGTAAAGGATCATGGATGATTCAGACTTCAATTCAACCAATGGTCGCAGTGTGCCTCAGTTGCGTCGATATCCTCGCGTCCGCGTGTCGGCTCCTTTTCCCTGCTCGTTTGCGCGTGTGGGGCGCCTAAGAAAGGGTGTGGTCGAACAGGGGTTAGGAATCGTCTATGATGTGTCGGAAAAAGGGGTACGGGTCATGACGGAAGCGGTCATTACGCCCGGTGATCGCATTGCCATGCAGTTGCGGTTACCGAATCAGCCAGCATTGATGGTCATTGAAACCGCAACCGTGCGATGGGGGAAGGAACAGATTTATGGAGTAGAATTTGAGGGGTTGTCCCCTCATGACAATCAACACCTTCAGGCCTTCATGACCCATCAGTCGAAGCCTGGGGTCAGACTCACCGCCTGATTCTCCAACGTTCAAATTTGCTGAGTGAGCGCGTTGACGGCTGCCAGGCGGTCAACGCCCGGGGCCATCTGCCAGTGAGACAAACTGCTTGCGAAAGCCCACGACTTTCACCAGATAATCTCTTGTCTCTTGATACGGAAGATTGGTACGCAACCGGTCGTAGACGGCCGGCGGTTCGAGGCCGTTGATTTGATTGATGGCGGATGTGGAGTTCCCCGCGAACGCCTTGAAGACATTTCCCGTTCCGGTGTTGTATGCGGAGATCACACAATACTCCCGTGAGACCTCGTTATCGACCTGCTCAAGCAGGTTGTATGACAGGACGTTCAGATAGGCGCTGCCCAGCTCGATGTTGTTTTCCGGGTCGAACAGATACTCGCGCGATGGAATCGTATCTTTCCCCTTTGCTTTTCGGTACGCATCTCGGCCTCCGCTCGTTGGAACCAGTTGCATCAGACCAAAGGCAGGGGCGGAACTCACGGCAAACGGGTTGAAGTTACTCTCAGTCCGAATGACGGCAAAAATGAGGCTTGGGCTAATTTTGAATTGCTCGGCAAATCTGGTGACGGTTGCCCGATATTTGTCCGCTTGTTTGTTCGAGAAGTTTGCCACCATCTTGAGTTCGGCGATCAGCGCTTGTTTTGCGACGCCGTTCTGGTCCACGGGCCTTGCCTTGGCGCTTTCGAGACTGAATGCCGCAAGCGCTTCCGCCTGAGCTGGGGTGCGGATCGGCTGTCCCTCCTGATCCAGTACCAGTCCAAGTAAATAGGGAGAACGGTCACTGGTCAGGGTCACCGGCTTGTCGGAAAATAGATCGACGGAGCGCGGATCGTCCGGGGTGAGCAAGGTCGTCACGATCGCGTTCTTCAAGCTCTCCTTCGGGGCCTTGTCGTCCAGGGTTTCTACCAGGATTGTCCCATTATCGAAGTCCACGATGGTCCGGCTCATATAGTTCTGGGTATATTTGACGTATTTCTTCTGTTCCGGAACCTTCACTTCTTTCTCGCCCCATGTTTTCCGAACATTGCCTGTGAGTGCGGTCATCAGTGTGTTGAAGTCCCGTTGAATCGTTCGGAAATCTCTGAGCACGGCCTCGGGGTCGCGCTGGTAGGCATCAACGCGCTCTTTGAGTATCTGTTTAGGGTCTTTCCCTGCCGCAATATCAAGAACGGTCCGTCCGGTACGACTGCCCAGCACTCGTTCCGTGTTGGTCAACACTCGGTCTGCAGATTCGCATCCGACGAGCAACAGGAGTGAGGCAAGCAGGAATATCGATGCTCGCATGGTAGGGGTCCCTCCGTAAGAATGGCCTATTCTATCTGGTTATGAGTAGGAACTGAAGGGCTGGAGTGGGCAAGGCGGGTGTCGGTCGAATGAACGTTTACTTGATGGCGACGGCTTTCACTTCCTTGTACGTGGTGTGGCCTTGCAAGACTTTTTGGATCCCGTCTTGGACGAGCGTGGTCATTCCATCTTCGATCGCGGCCTTCAACATGTCCTCGGTGCGAGCCTTTTGTTGCACCATACGTTTCATTCGGTCTGTACCGAGGAGTAGTTCGTGTAGAGCCACGCGTCCTTTGACGCCGGTTCGGTTACATGTTTCACAGCCCTTCCCGCGACTCAGCCGGAATGTATTATCTTGCTTGACGCCGAGCTGATCCCAATAGTCCGGTCCATACCCCTGTCGGAGTTCTTCGTACTCCTCTTTAGTTCCGACATACTGTTCCTTGCAGTCCTTACAGATTCGACGAGCCAACCGCTGAGCCAACACGCCCAACATGGCATCGGCAAAGCTGAAAGGGTCACAGCCCATATCGAGCAAGCGGGTGACGGTTTCCACCGCACTGTTGGTATGCAGGGTGCTCAGCACGAGATGGCCAGTGAGAGATGCTTCGATACCGGTATCGGCTGTTTCTTTGTCTCGCATTTCTCCCACCATGATGACGTCGGGGTCGGCGCGGAGAAATGCCCGCATGGCAGTCGCGAAGGTGAAACCGATCTTCGGCTGGACCTGCACTTGACGAAGACCATATTGAGTAATTTCTACGGGATCTTCCGCAGTCCATATTTTGATGTCGGGGGTGTTGATGTTGCCCAGGACCGAGTGCAATGTGGTCGTTTTCCCGGAGCCGGTCGGCCCGACACACAAAATGATGCCGTAGGGTTTCTCTGAAATTTCTTTCAGGACTTGGAGATTGCGCTCTGAGAACCCCATCTTGTCGAGCGGCAGCGGCTCGCTTGCTGCAAGAATACGCATGACCACATCTTCGTTATATCCCGCAGTGGGCAGTGTGGCGACGCGGAGTTCGATTTCTTTCGTTTCAGACAGCTTGAATTTAATCTTGCCGTCTTGAGGTTTTCGGCGCTCAGCGATATCCAGACTGGCCATAATTTTAAGTCTGGAGACGATGGCACGGCGGTAACTCTGCGGAATCTTCATGTATTCAAAACAGTCCCCGTCGACACGGAATCTGACCAGAGTCTCTCGCTTCTCCCCATAGGGTTCGATGTGAATATCCGAAGCATTTTGGCGGTAAGCATCAGCAATGATCTGGTTGGCCAGCCGGACGATGGCGCTGTCATTTTCGTCAAGACCTCCGGCGCTCGAAGATTCCTCCATGGCCTCAGCTTGGGATTCGGTGACCAGCTCGCCGAGGATATCTGATACGTTTTCATCGAGTTTCCGCCCTCCACTGTCAGGTTGCCCGGTTACCGAAGCCAGAAACTGGGCGATATCGCGGCGAAGGCTGACGGCGAACCGAATGTTGAGGCCCGGGAAGGTACGCTTGATATCTTGGACGCGGTCCAGATCTCCTGGGTCATCCGTCAAGATCTCAATGGCGCTGCGGTCCCGCTTCAGCGGCATCCAGTGGTTCTTTTTGAGATAGTCGACATTGAGGTTTTTCAATAGTTCGGCATCAACGATCGTTCGCTCGCTGTACTCAATGTAGGGGCACTTATAGAACTGGGCGAGGGATTTGCCGAGATCAAGCTTTGGAACTTTGTGCTTTTCGAGCAAGATGCTTTCGAGATCGTTCATGCCCTTGCGGGAATCGGCGATCGCCTGTTCCAACTCGTTCTGCGTGATACGGTTGCTGCCGACCAGGAGGTCGAACTTTGTGGGAGTTTTTTTCGATGTCTTCTTGAGGTTGAAAAAGGCAATGCCCAGCGCCTTGGCGATTTCGTCGACGGCCTCTTCGTCCTTTCGGGTAAACCGACTCCCACTCTTCTTGTTGAGCAGTTGAAGCACGCCCATGAGGTACTTATTGTCTGCGACAACCGGGTAAGTCAGGACTTGTTTGGTCTTGAATCCGGTGCGTTTGTCGTAGGACGTGTCGTGGAGTAATGCTGGGTGGATGGCTCGCAGTTCGGCAAGGTTATACGCATCGGTGATATTGACGGGTCGAAGGTATTTCGCACAGAAGCCGGCTAAGCTCTGCTCGGTAATGGGAATCCGGACCTCCTCTGCCCCGTCAATGTGAGGAACTTTTGAGAAGATTTCCTTCTTCTCTGAATCGAAGGCGAAGAGCGTCAGATCTTGAGCATCAAAAACGCCCAGGATGTCCTTATGAAGATCAAGAAGAATGTGGTCGAGATGACTGGCCGCGTGAATCTGTGCGGTAATGCGCTTCAGATGTTCCGCGTGATCGACCTTGTGTTGGAGGTCTTGGACATTCGGCATCATCGATGTCGTGTGTATCCGACCGAGTTGGTCGAGAACCGGACGTGAAAGAATCGGGCTTCACGCTGGATGAAGTGGGACATAGTCATGACGTGGTCACAGAGTTCGGCGGTCACAAGACGCCCAACAGATCCACCAGCTCCGTTCTTATGTCGCTCGGAAATTCAACGTACGGAAAGCGATGGCAAGGCGCTCCCTCGCTTCTTTCCCTGCTGTTGTTTGTACAGGCTCAGTCTAGACGAACAAGATGAGAAGGCAAGGAAAAGACAATTTCTGTCGGTGAGGTGCGGTCAGTGCCCACAAGGTGAGTTGCGGAACGAGGGACCGTTTACCCTGCGGAGGAACTCATGTCGAGGGAAAGCGTTTTGAGATGGGCAAGGAGTTCACTTGGTACGATACGAGACTTAGCCCTAGTTCTTCGTACCTTCATTTCAACGATGCCATCGGCAAGTCCCTTGTCCCCTATGATGAGTTGAAACGGTGCTCCGATCAGGTCCGCATCGTTGAATTTCACCCCGGCTCGATCCGCTCGATCGTCCCATAAGACTTCGAATCCGGCTGCCATCAGGTCAGTATAGAGGCGAGAGGCTATGTCGATCGTCTTCTCTGATTGGCTGACGGTCAAGAGATGGACATGGACTGGTGCGATGGGATAGGGCCAGATGATGCCTTTCTCATCATGATTTTGCTCGATCGCAGCCGCAGCGGTTCGTCCGACGCCAATGCCGTAGCAACCCATGATGGCGAGACGTTCTTTTCCCTGGTCATCAAGGATGGTGGCAGTCATCTTACGGCTGTACTTCGTGCCAAGCAGAAAGACCTGTCCGACCTCGATCCCTTTTGCCAGCGTCAACATACCGGTTCCCCGAGGAGAAGGATCTCCAGATTGGGCGTTGCGAAGATCGGTAAATTGTTCGACCGTAAAGTCTCGATCGAGATTGGCGTCCTGATAGTGGGTATCGGCTTTGTTCGCTCCAATGACGACGTTTCGCATCCCCTTGATGGCGTGATCAGCCAAGATTCGGACCTGCTGCAGCCCAACCGGTCCTGCAAACCCTGGGGGGGCTCCCGTCACCCGTTGGAGCGTCTCCGGATCGGCCAGCATCACATCGGTGACTTGGAGGAGCCGCGCCAACTTCACCTCGTTCACCTCGTGGTCTCCTCTGATCAACACGGCAATCGTGTCGGTCCCAGCCCGATAGAGAAGAGTTTTGACCAGTTGCCGAGGGGTAATCTTGAGAAAGGTCGTGACTTCGTCTACCGTCCGACACTGCGGTGTCGCAATGGGCGCCATGGGGCGAAGGGGAGACGTATCGACCTCGGTAGGAGGGAGCACCTCTGCTCGCTCAAGGTTGGCTGCGTATGAGCCTTGGTCGCTGTACGCCACCGTGGCTTCGCCGGTTTCCGCCAATACCATGAATTCGTGTGAGACGTCCCCGCCGATAAGCCCTGTGTCGGCTTCGACCGCTCGGAAGGTCAGTCCGCATCGCGTGAAGATCCGGGTATAAGCGTCATACATGTTTTGGTAGCTGGCCTTGGCGCCGTTTTCATCGAGGTCAAAGCTGTAGGCATCCTTCATGATGAATTCACGACCTCGCATCAGCCCAAAGCGGGGACGGATTTCATCTCGGAATTTGGTTTGAATTTGATACAAGTTGAGCGGAAGTTGGCGATAGGAACGGACTTCGCGTCTAAAGAGATCAGTGATGACCTCTTCGTGCGTCGGGCCCAGGCAAAAGTCTCGTTCATGACGGTCTTTGAAACGGAGAAGTTCCTTGCCGTAGTAGTCCCAACGAGCCGTCTCTTTCCAGAGCTCGGCGGGAGATGCGATCGGCATCAGGAGTTCCTGTGCGCCAGCGCGGTTCATTTCCTCACGGATAATCTGTTCAATTTTTCGAATCACGCGCAGACCGAGTGGAAGATAGGTATAGATGCCTGCCGCCACCTTCCGAATCATGCCGGCGCGCAACATGAGCCGATGGCTGACGGTTTCCGCTTCGCCGGGATCGTCCCGCAAGGTGGGGATGAGTAGTTGAGATGTCTTCATGGTGTTGTCGCTATGTGTGTGTGAATTGGCTCGTGGAAGGTTTGAGTATTCCGTCTAGCGGGCGAAGATCCGTTCCAGATCATTCCAGAAGGCGAAGATCATGACTCCGACCAGGAGTACCAATCCGACCTGCTGAGCGACTTCTCGTTGCCGTTCGCCGAGCGGCTTGCGCAGGATGCCTTCGATCAAGAAAAAGAGCAAGTGCCCGCCGTCGAGGATGGGAATGGGGAGCAGGTTGAGCACTCCGAGATTGATGCTGAGGATGGCGATCAAGAAGACGACGCTGGAGGCGCCTTGAGACGCGGCTTCCCCGGAAATATTGGCGATCGTCAGCGGTCCGCCGATGTTCTTGCTCGAGATGTCGCCGACCACCATTTTGTAGAGGCCAACTGCGGTCAGTTCGGTCCATCCCCAGGTGGCTTCCAGTCCGTGGTAGACGGCTTCTGCGGGGTTATTGGAGTGCATCAGCGAACGGCCAGGACCTGAAATGCCAATCTTTCCAACTTCGAGTGTTTGCCCGTTGACCGTGACCTTTTCACTGGTCGGCGTGACGGTCAACGTCGTCCTGGCCCCTTCCCGAAGGACCTCAAATGTGAGCGGCTTGAGCGGGTGTTCTCTGACCTGCGTCGTCATTTGTCCCCAGGTGTAGATGGTCTGCCCTTCGATTGTGACGACGCGATCGCCTGGTTGCACTCCGGCCGATGCGGCAGGTGATCCATGCATGACCGAGGTGACCAGGGGCGGTGTTTCTTCTACACCGATGGTGTAGAGCGGCTCGTCGGTGTGGGTGCCGTCTCCGGTGATTGTGACAGGCGTCGCGGTGATGGTTTTCAGTTGTCCCTCTCGTCGAACTTCGAGTGCAATGGGTTGTCCCTTGCTTTTCGCAACGAGATCCAAGAGTTCCGTCCTAGTCGAAATATCTTTCCCGTTGACTTTGACGACTCGGTCGCCAATTTCCATTCCTGCCTTTGCCACGGGAGAATCGGGGACCAACGCTTCGATGTCGGCACTGAGGTCACGGAAGGTCGGGACAAACAGAGGAGTACCGGTGGACAGC
Source organism: uncultured Nitrospira sp. (assembly GCA_902500805.1). Lineage (GTDB taxonomy): Bacteria > Nitrospirota > Nitrospiria > Nitrospirales > Nitrospiraceae > Nitrospira_D. Next base: position 15,361 of record CABVSA010000050.1, read on the forward strand.
CACCCAGCAAAGATCAGGTACGCGAGAATGAAATTAAACCCAGGACCGGCTGCCACGATCAGCACCTTGCCCCAGAGCCCCTGATGAGCGAATGATCGGCGACGATCGTCAGAAGTCGTGGCCTCTGTTTCGTCCTCTCCAAATAGTTTGACATAACCGCCGAGCGGGACCGCAGAAACGAGGTACTCGGTTTCGCCCACCTGTCTGCCGAAGAGTTTCGGACCGAAGCCGATGGAAAACTTGAGGACTTTGACTCCTACCCAGCGTGCGGCAAGAAAATGGCCGAGTTCATGGAAGGCGACCAGGACGCCCAAGACCACGAGAAACCACCAGGCTTTCTGGAGCAGCAACCACAAGGTATCGGGCGACCAGGAAAGTACAGACGTCATGGAAACTCCCTGTCTCGGTTCAGTCTTCTACTCTAACATTCGCAGCATGAAATGCAAACGATCATGAGTGAGGCAACGCGTGCACCAACGATTCGGCCTTTTCGCGGGCCCAGCGATCTGCTTCCAAGGCGTCATCGAGGGACGTAATCGCCTGGTGGGTATGCGCATCCATTGTGCTGCGGATCACCGATGCAATTTCGATAAACCGCAGGCCGTGGTGCAGGAAAGCGTCAACGGCGATTTCGTTGGCTGCATTCATCACGGCAGGCATGCTCCCCCCGATTCGAAGAGACTCGTATCCAAGATTGAGACAAGGAAAGCGGTCATGATCAGGCTTACAGAAGGAGAGCCGTCCGATCTCCGTCAGGTCCAAAGAAGGCAGGTCGAGAGCCATCCGACCGGGATATCGCATGGCATACGAAATAGGGGTCCGCATGTCCGGGAGCCCCAACTGCGCGATCACCGAACGGTCCTGATATTCGACCAGAGAGTGAATAATGCTTTCTCGATGCACCATGACATCGATGCGGGACTCAGGAATATCGAATAGCCAGCGGGCCTCGACGACCTCCAAGCCCTTATTCATGAGGGTTGCGGAATCGATGGTGATCTTGGCACCCATCTTCCAGTTCGGATGCTGGAGGGCTCGTTCCGGTGTGACGTGCTGAAGGTCCTCTTGAGAGACGGTCCAGAGCGCGCCCCCCGAGGCTGTCAGAATCAATCGCCGGACGTCTTCAATCCGGTGTCCTTCCAGCGACTGGAAAATGGCGCTGTGTTCGCTGTCGACGGGAAAAATCCTGACTCCGTATTTTCGAGCCTCGTCCTGCATCAACTTCCCGGCCATAACCATCGGCTCTTTATTTGCCAGGGCAATGTGTTTTCCACTGCGGATGGCGGAGAGGGTCGGGAGGAGGCCGGCGGCGCCGACGATGGCGGAAATCACCAATTCGGCATCGAGTCCGGAGGCGACGGAAGCAATTCCTTCTTCGCTGGACAAAATCTCCACGGGAAGAGAGGCGCATCGAGCCCGAAGGCGTGCGGCGGAGGATTCGGTTGAGACGGCCACAGCCTTGGGTCTGAACCGGTGAATCTGCTCTTCTAACCTCTCGATATTGTTGCCGGCTGTCAATCCGACCACTCGGAATTCATCGGGAAACCGTTGCACGATATCCAAGGTGTTGGTGCCGATCGATCCGGTGGATCCCAGGATGATAATTGACTTCATGTCATCTCCTCTCCATTTCTGAGTAGAGGGCTATAGAGGCGGCAACAAGCCTCGAACGTACGCGACATAGTAGTAAAAAGTAGGAGCTGTGAACAAGAGACTATCGATCCGGTCGAGCATCCCGCCATGCCCCGGTAGAATTCCTCCCGAGTCTTTGACGCCCGCTCGGCGTTTAATCGCCGATTCAAAGAGATCTCCAACTAGGCCTGTGAGGGTCAGGAGAATACCGAGTACGACGGCGTCAGTCCATGAGAGCTCTGAGGCAAACCACATTTGTGCCAAGACCGCAGCTGCAATGGCTCCCATAAGTCCACCGAGTAGTCCTTCATAGGTTTTCTTAGGACTGATGGAAGGCATGAGTGGGTGTTTGCCCCACAAGGTGCCGGCATAGTAGGCCGCAGCGTCTGATGCCCAGGTGACGACCGCCAGGAACAAGACCAGGAATGCTCCTGCGGGTAGGGCGCGAGCCGATACGACGGTACTCAACGGGATGCCCACGTACAAAACACCGAGTAGGGCAAGGAGCGGGTCCTTCCATCGGTACGCCGATGATGTCCCAACAGCCAGAGCGGTCATGACCAACGCGAACGCACCCCCGAGCAGTAGTTCTGGAAGAGAAAGTGACACGTGTGAACGGGCGATGGTCAGAACAAAGACAGCCAACCCGACGCCGACGAGAATATTATTCAATCGTGATTGGAAGCTCAGGCGATACAGTTCGAGCAGGGCGATCGACCCCACGGCGATCAGGAGGAGCGTGAGAGCCCATGGCGGAAGGTGGACGATGATGAGGTAGACGGTAGGAATCAGCGCTGCGGCGGTGTAGAGCCGCCGGAGATCAAATTGTCGCGTCGGTGCAGGTGAAGTGGTCACAGATCTCGAATGATGGAGAATAGCGTCTGGAGCGAGCGGATATTCCACAAGGATGTATTTATGATGGCACGGTACTGAGCACTCTGCCGAATCGACGTTCCCTGCGTTGATATTCGATCAGCGCGAGGAGAAACTCTCGTCGCCGAAAATCAGGCCATAGAGTCGGGGTGAAACAGAGCTCGGTGTATGCCAGCTGCCATAAAAGAAAATTGCTGATCCTGGCTTCCCCGCTGGTCCGGATCAGGAGATCCGGGTCGGGGAGAGGATAGGTCGAGAGGTGCCGTTGGACCGTGGGTTCATCGATCAGCTCGGCCTGAACGGTCCCAGCTTGCACATCTCTCACCACCGCCTTCACTGCATCGACGATTTCTGCGCGCCCTCCATAGCTGAGTGCGACGGTCAGGACCAATTTCCCAAGATGGGCCGTTTCTTTCTCGGTCGTGCGGACCCAGTGTTGAGCGGACGGCGGAAGCAGCTCGTGGCGCCCGACGGCGCGAAAGCGGACGCCTTGCTCAATGAGACTTGCGCGCTCCGTGGAGAGGTAATGTTCCAAGAGTCCCATCAAGGCGCTGATTTCTTGGGTCGGACGATTCCAATTCTCCTGGGAAAAAGCGTAGATAGTCAGGGCATGGATGCCGAGCTCCAAGCAGAGTGTGATCATCTCTCGGACGGAGTTGATGCCTTCACGATGGCCGGCGATGCGAGGCAGTCCGCGCAGTTCCGCCCAGCGCCCATTGCCGTCCATGATGACGGCCACATGTTTGGGCAACAGGTCCGCTTCCAACTTGGCACTCAATTCGCTTTCAGAGAGGTGGTCGAGATCTCCGGTGGGACTGCGAGTCATAATTGTCCTGAGCGAGCCTATGGTAGTCGTCTTGCGTAGGCAGAATCGTGTGCAGAGTCTACTGGCGGGAAGTTGGAATGTCAAACGATCTCCTGGGAAATACTAAGAAATACGAGGTTTCACTGATTGTTGCATTGCGTGGTCAGAAACGAATGGGCTATACTCACGATCCAGTCGGTCCTGACAAAGGAGCAAAGAGGTCTGTATGCCGGAGCCGGTTCAACTGACGACGTTCGGTGTCACGGAGATCGAGGCGCAGCAGGCACTCGATCGGGTGAAGGTCCGAGACGTTGAGTACGCGGATCTCTATTTCGAATCCCGCACGTCCGAATCAGTCTCGATGGAGGAAGGCATCGTCAAACGGGCGGCCAAGAGTGTGTCGCAAGGGGTCGGGGTTCGGGCCACCGCAGGAGAAAAGACGGGCTTTGCCTATTCGGACGAGTTGACCAAGCGGGATCTCGAAGTTGCCGCTGACACCGCTCGGTATATCGCCAATTCTCCTAAGGGGCATTCCACGGTTCCGGTGCCGACGCAGGGACGACCGACCCGTGATCTCTATCCGATCGAGAGGGCGAAGGCTGAGGTGGCGACGCCCGAGCGTGTCGCGCTTTTGAACGAAATCGATGCTGAAGCCCGGCGGTATGATCCCCGCATCAAGAACGTGATGGCTTCATTTAATACGGAATACAAGGTCGTGGTGGTGGCGACCTCGGAGGGGACACTCGTCGGTGATATCCAGCCGTTGTCCCGTCTCCAGATTACCTGTATCGCTGAAGATGGAGACAATCGTCAGGTAGGAAGTTTTGGCGGCGGTGGACGGGTTGCCTTTGCGTATTATCGCGAAGATAGTCGCCATTTAAGTTATGCCAGGGAAGCCGCGCGGGAAGCGATTCTCAATTTATCCGCCGTTGATGCGCCGGCCGGAGTGATGCCTGTGGTGTTGGCCGGCGGGTGGCCTGGGATCTTGCTCCATGAAGCGATCGGACATGGGCTGGAAGCCGACTTCAATCGCAAGAAGACTTCCGCGTTTTCCAGCTTGATCGGCAAACGGGTCGCATCGGACGTCTGTACGATCGTAGATGACGGCACCCTTCCTTTTCGGCGTGGCTCCCTGAATATGGATGATGAAGGCACGCCGACCGGCTGTACGACGCTCATCGAAAAAGGTATCCTCCGCGGCTATATTACGGATAAGCTGAACGCACGTCTCATGGGGATCCCCTTGACAGGGAATGGCCGACGCGAAAATTATCAAAGCGTGGTGCTTCCGCGCATGACGAACACGTTCATGTTGGCCGGTGAGTCTGACCCGCACGACATCGTTCGATCCGTTAAAAAAGGCCTCTACGCCGTCTCGTTTGGCGGTGGACAGGTCGATATCACGAACGGAAAATTCGTATTTTCAGCCAGCGAAGCCTATCTCATCGAGGACGGACAGATTACCAAACCAGTGAAGGGCGCCACCTTGATCGGGAACGGGCCGGAGATTCTGACGAAGGTCTCGATGGTCGGGCACGATCTCAAGCTCGATAACGGCATTGGTACGTGCGGGAAGGACGGCCAATCGGTACCGGTCGGGGTCGGCTTACCGACCATCAAGGTGGACGAAATTACAGTCGGCGGGACACAACGTTAAGAGAGTCAATAGTCATCAGTCGTTGGTCAATAGTCGTATTCAACAAAAGGGGAGTCTGTCTCCCCAATGTTCCCTGACCGATAACCAATTGACTGAGAAAGAGAGCACGTGCTTCAAGCGCAACAAAAAACAGAACCGACCCTGACCGCGAACGGTTATGCCCAGTTGGCGGCAGATGTATTGGCTCAGGCGAAGGCCTGTGGGGCGACTGAAGCGGATATTGTCGTGGCCGACGGGGAGACCTTTTCAGTTCAGGTGCGAGTCGGGACGGTTGACCGACTGACCAAGGCGAGAGAGAAGCGTCTCGGCTTGCGGGTCTTTATCGGAAAGCGGTCTGCCACAACATCCACATCCGATTTCTCACGGGCCTCTCTTAATCAGCTTGTGGCCGACACCTGCACCTTGGCCGGTGCCGTTGTCGAGGATGATGTCTCAGGCCTGCCGGGTGCTGATCACATGGCCGCAGAGCAGCCCGATCTTGACCTCTATGATGATACGGTGCTCGATACGGATACACAGATCGATTGGGCCAAGCGCGGAGAAGCTGCTGCATTCGCGACCGATCCACGGGTGACCAATTCCGAAGGTGCGGAATTCGACTCCTCATCTGGGCGAGTGGTCCTGGCCAATAGTCATGGATTTGTGGGGTCGTATAAAAGCTCGAACTTTTCTCTGTCTGTGTCTCCGATCGCGACCGAGCCTGCGACCGGTGGCATGCAGCGGGATGCCTGGTATCAGGTCCAGCGAAAGTTTGCTCGACTGGCGTCTGCAGAATCAATCGGACAGGAAGCTGCGCGTCGTGCGATTCGCCGATTGGGCGCGCGCAAGGTGGCGACCAGACGTGTGCCGGTGGTGTTCGATCAAGAGACGGCTGGGAGCCTTCTGGCGAACGTGTGCAGCGCTGTCTCCGGCTACGGACTCTATAAACGTGCATCATTTCTCCTCGATCAACTGGGACAGACGATCGCCTCCAATTTGATGACCATCTATGATGACGGTCGCATGGTCGGCGGCCTTGGGTCACGTCCGTTTGATGGTGAAGGGCTGGCGACACGCAAAAATACCATCGTGGAGCGAGGGGTGTTAAAGAGCTATTTGCTCGATACCTATTCGGGGAAAAAGTTGGGCTTGCCGTCGACGGGCAACGCCTCACGGAGTGTGGGAGAGAGTCCCTCCGTGGGCCCCACCAACTTTTACCTGGTCCCTGGAGCGAAGAGTCAGCAAGAGATTATTGGGTCCGTCAAAGAAGGCCTCTTTGTGACGGAGTTGATCGGGTTCGGCATTAATATGGTGACGGGGGATTACTCGCGAGGAGCCTGCGGCTTCTGGATTGAGAACGGAGAGCTGGCCTACCCGGTTGAAGAAATTACTATCGCGGGAAATTTGAAGCAGATGCTGAAAGACATCGATGTGATCGGGAAAGACCTCGTGTTCCGTGGACGTATCGCCAGCCCGACAGTCAAGATTGCCGAGATGATGGTAGCGGGGAGTTGAGAGTTAATGGCTTATAGCCAATTGCTGATGGCCAGATGCCAGAGGGCACTGATATTGTTCTTCCTGCCATTCGCTATCAGCTATCTGCCATAGGCTCTTTCCCTGTGAAGTGACTCATGGCTGCACCAATTCGAGCAATAACCGTTCAGTATCCGAGTGGAACGATTGGCATGAAGGCCTTCGTGGCGGCCCCGCAAACCAGAGAGAAGCTACCGGCTGTTATCGTCGTACAGGAGTGGTGGGGGCTCACTGATCACATAAAAGATATCGCGAGACGCTATGCGGCGGAAGGCTATGTGGCGATTGCTCCGGACCTCTATTCCCGTCTTGGGCATGCATTGACCACGGATGCGGGTGAGGCCGGAAAGCTTATGAACACCCTGAAACAGGAAGATGGTCTCGCTGATCTGAATGCCACGGTGGCCTATTTGAATCAGTTCCAGAGGTCAACGCAACGAAGATTGGCGTGACGGGGTTTTGCATGGGTGGTTCCTATGCCCTCATGCTGCCTTGTGTGAATTCAGAGGTTAAAGCAGCGGTCCCGTTCTATGGTCAGGTGCCGAACCCTGATATGCCGATTCAGAAGCTGGCCTGCCCAGTGCTGTATCTGTATGGTGAGGACGACGGTTGGATTACAAAGGCGGACGTTCAGCGGTTGGCAGCGGCCTTGAAAAAATACAACAAGGCCGGCGAGATCAAGACATACCCCGGCGCCCCACATGCGTTTTTCCGAGACACGGATCCATCAGTGTTTCGGCTGGACGCGGCTAAAGACGCATGGGAGAGAACCAAGGCCTTCTTCAAGCAACATCTCGGCTAACTCCTTCTTGAGGATGGATGGCGGGATGATGTGCCGAGGGCAATTTACTCTGTCAGAGAGGGACAGGTGATACAAGCATTATCAATATGGAGTCGCGTACTGGTGGCCATTGCACTGATGCCAGGAATCAGTGCGGCAGCGGAATTTCAGCTCACCAGTCCGACGATCAAGCCCGCCAGCACGATGAGTAAAGCCCACGTCTTTGACGGATTCGGATGCACGGGGGACAATGTATCCCCTGCCTTGCGCTGGGCAAACGCCCCGAAGGGGACCAAGAGTTTTGCGGTGACGGTCTATGACCCGGATGCACCGACCGGCAGCGGCTGGTGGCATTGGGTCATCTTCAATATTCCTGAGGATATTTCGGCACTGGCTGCGGATGCCGGAAGGCTCGGTAGTCCCGGTGCTCCTCAAGGCAGTGTGCAAAGCATGACGGATTTTGGTGAACCCGGGTACGGGGGACCCTGTCCGCCTGCTGGCCACAAACCGCATCGATATATTTTTACGATCTATGCGTTAAAGGTGGAACACTTATCTTTGAAGCCAGCGACCCCCGCCGCGATGGTCGGGTTTTATCTGAACCAAAATACCCTGGCTAGAGCATCATTTACCGGCCTCTATAGCCGCAAGTAACTCGAAGTCGGAATACACGCCATGCCACTGGATGCCGAGTTGGGAAAGAAGATGTTGCAGCTGATCACGTCGCGCTACGACGATCGGCATTGGCGAAAACGTATCGAGAAGACCCTGAGCTTGCCGCAGTCCGGTGTGACGGATCCGGTTCAGCTGCAGATCTTCATGTATCTCAAGCTCGGCCTGAAGGCCTACAAGTCCCGCCGGGCCGATCCTGACTCTTGGATCATCGGTGGCTATGCCACGAAAGAAGTCATTAACCGTGCGAAGTTCCAGCCTCAGCTCGTCGGGGTATCCCTCAAGCAAGAAGATGTGGCCTTTCTGGGAACAGACCCAGGGGAGGACGTGACGGAAGCCTGGTGGGAAGAGATGCTCGTGCAGTGGTTCGATGTGCCGGAAGAAGAAACGCCTGCGGAAGAGACGGAAGACAGTCAGCCTACCAGTTTAGAACCCTCATCGCCCATCAACTCAAAAGCCTCGTGAACTTCACGAGGTGACGTCGTTCGCTTGCCGTCTAGCCCGGGGCGATCGCTGCCCGAAGTTCCGTTTGGATGAAATCTAGAGCGGAACAAGTTGCACAGCCAGGCGCCGGGCAGGCCATGCTGCCTAAGGGAGCACGCGTCCCAACTACCCGAATAAATCCATCTGTGCCGGCTGCGGCGATTCAATGGTCAGGACCGGTTCGGTTGGGGTAGATGCGGCGCTGGCTGGCTCGGCTGGTTTGGTATTCTTGTCGAGGAATTCTTTCAGCTTCTTAAAATCTTCCTTTAAGGTGGGAAGCAGATTGCCTTGGTGCAGGGCGGCAGCGGGATGGAGCAGCGGGAAGAGCACAAAGTCCTTCATGTAGAAGGCCTGCGCCTTTACTTTGGTAATGCCGACCTTGCGCTCCAAGAGGGTCTGGGTGGCCCAGTTGCCCAGCGTGCAAACTAGTTTGGGTTGGATCAACTGGATCTGTTGGAGCAGGAACGGCTTGCAAGTCTCCACTTCATCTTGTTCTGGATCTCGATTATTCGGTGGCCGGCATTTGATGACATTGGCAATGTAGATCTGATCACGCGACAGACCAGCAGAAGCCAGCAAATCATTTAAGAGCTTCCCGGCGGCTCCCACGAACGGCTCGCCCTTCAGATCTTCGTTGGACCCTGGCGCTTCTCCGACAAACATGATGCTCGCGTGAGGATTTCCGACGCCAAAGACGACTTGGCTGCGTCCGAGTTTGGCCAGCTTGCATCGCTCACAGTTCACGAGCGACTTGGCGAGTTCTTCGAGAGGGGTGAGTGTCATGGCATCGACTAAAGATGTAAAAAGTGAAACGTAAAATATGAAAAGTTGAAAGGCATCTTATAGGAGGGGACTGGGGTGAAGTCAACGCTGAAAAACGGATGAGACAGGCGCTAATTCAGCCGGTAGCCTTTTGCCGCCAGGCAGGTGTCTCGCATGGCGTTAATGGTGGTCAGGCCATGCAACGCACGGGCATGGTCGGCAGGATTCTGAGGTCCTGAACCAAACGGAAAGGGTGAACTGGAGCTGTAGAAGTGCTGCTCATTGGCCAATCTGGCCTTATACTCGCACTCCGCATAGTCCCGTTCCACATCATACCGACTCAATCCCGTTGGGTGACCTCCGTGCACATAGGGACTCTGCGCACATCCGTACGTGGTGCTTAACAGGACCAGTCCCCACAGCGTACCCCACCCTGTCATTCGATACTCGTACCATCCAGGCATTCACAGGTCAAGACGGTCGGCCTGTGATGATCTCGGTGCAGCGGCGTGCGCTGACAAGGGCGCTCTCAACGTTCGGAGGCCAGTTCGTGTCGGTCCAGGCTCCGGCGACCAGCAGATTCCGGACGGGGCTCTGTTGAAGCGGCCGGAGTCGAGCAGCTCCCGGCGCAAGCAACAGCGTGGCGTGGTCATCTCGAAAGACCTGGCGGGATGTGATGTCGCTCATAGAAACGTCACAAGGCACTGTGGCTGTCTTGACTTGCGCGGCGCTGATCACCTGATCCTCGTCTAATCCCATAAGTGAGATCTCGGTTCCTGTCAGTCGAACGACGACTTCCTGTGCGCCAACGGGAGATCTTGTGAGGTGATGGAACGGCTTGCCGTCGAACAGGAGCAGTCGGGGCGGCTGGCTGGTGGTGTGAATGGTCAGCTGAACCACGATCTCACTGAGGCTTTGGAGTTCCGTGAGATGGGCAAAGTAGGCATAGCGGGTGAGAAACCGTTCGGGAAGCAAGCGGAGGAGGTATCGATATGAAAGCGCGCTGATGTACCAGCCGGCCTGCAACGTTGTCCCGTTGGGGAGCCGAATGTCCTGTATGCCATCTTGTCCAAATCGGATGTGCGGTGGCTGTGCCAAGGGGATGAACCGGACATGATTTCGATGCAGGATCTCTTTCAGTGGGATAAGAAATCGCTGGTCAATGGTTCCTGACCGGTATGTGAGTCTGGCGTCGGACGCATCACGGAGGAACACGGTTGACAGGATGTGCACGAAGGTTGCCGCAGACAGACGGGGCAGTGCGTTGCCGGTCAACCACTGAGCGAGTGGGGACCAAATCCGTTCCCTGGCTTCCGCGCTCTGGCCGATGGCAGTGAGCCAATCATCTGCTGTGCGATTCTCTAAATCAGCCGGAAGGGTTTCGGCCTGTTCCCAAATCTGCTCGACATGGGAGAACAGTCTCCAGCGGTCTTGCCAGGAGAGGCCATGGAAATTGAAGACGCTCATCATCCACTGCAAGGCGCCGGGAAGGCGGGCGGACTGATAGGGCACAGTCTGTCCAGTAGGGAGTCGAAATTCGAGCGGAATGGTTTGGTCGGAGCGTGAGTCTGTCCCTTGGGCAAGTTCTTGGAGCACTCGCTTGATCTCATGATGGCACCCAAGGGTGATTGGTGTGGGATCGGACGCGTCGGTTCGAAATCCATCAAGCCAGTCCGCGTACTCGAGCAGGGTGACCTGGTAGCCTTGTTGGTGGAGCTGATAGGCAGTGGCGAGGCCGGCCAGGCCGGCACCCACAATCAACACGGTTTGGGAGGACGGGGGGGTCACGAGAATCGTGAGCGGAGCCACACCCCGAGGGCGATCATCACCCGTTGAGTGGTGGTGAGGCTGATCCGTGGCCCGAACACCTGATAGTTCGACCGTTCAATCCGTTCCAGAATCCGGCTATAGATTCCACGCATGATTTCTGCCACCGTCAGGGCACGCCGCTCACTGGAGGAGAGCCCTGCGAGGGCCGCTTCGGCTCGCTTATAGTAGTGATGGGCTTGGGATGCCTCATATTCCATCAAGACCCGGAATTCAGGAGAATAGCTTCGGTTGAGCATCGACTTCTCTGCATAGTTCCATTTTCGCAGGTCGTCCAACGGGAGATAGATGCGTCCCTGCGCGGCATCAACTCCCACATCACGCAGGATGTTCGTCAGCTGAAAGGCCATGCCGAGGGCGACCGCATAGTCTTGTGCCCGTGCGGACGTGACACCGAAGATGTGGAGACAGATGAGCCCGACGACGGATGCGACGCGGTAACAATAGAGCGAGAGCTCATCGAACGTGACATAGCGGTTATTGAAGAGATCCATCTCGACGCCCTTGATCAGCTCCTCGAAGTAGGCCTTCGGAATACTCAATGCTTTCACATGGTGTGCGAGACTCACCATGATGGGAGTCGTCGGGGTTCCGGAATACACAGCGTCCAGTTCTTCACGCCAGTGCTTCAGCTCGTCCTTGGGATTGCTGCCGGCGGTCGGTTCATCGACGGCGCTGTCTACCGCTTTGCAGAAGGCATAGACAGTGTACATGGCCTCGCGTTTGGCTTTTGGAAGAAAGAGGAACGAATAATAGAAGTTGCTGCCGCTTTTCTTGGTGTAGACCGTGCAATAGGCTTGAGCGTCCGAGGCCTTCATGGCGCACTGTCTCCAGCTAGTACGGATGGTTCACATTTGATCGCCTGAGAGCGATCGAGCGGGTGGTCTCGGTCTGGATGGAGAATAGCGGCCAGGAGCTCCACTCCGTCGATCAGTCGGGGGCCGGGCCGGCTGAAATAGGAACCGGCATCGACGAGATACATGTCCGACCAGGACGTCTGTGCCCCTTGCCAGGATGCTTGAGCAGGTCCGACCTGCCGAAGTTCGTTGAGTGTTTGATCAACCGAGTACCCACAGGGCATCACTATGACCACATCTGGTTTCGCTGCGGCCACATCGTCCCATGTCGTCTGATAGGATGGCCGGTCCTTGGATCCGAGTACGTTATGGCCTCCCGCTAAGTCCACCATTTCAGGAACCCAATGGCCGGCGACGTACAGAGGATCGAGCCATTCGAGGCATACCACCCGTGGGCGGACGGCCACTTTCTCCGTCCGGAGGCGGACGCTTTCCAGTCGGTCGCGGAGATTGGCCGCAAGGGCTTCTCCCTTTGAAACAGCACCAACGGCGTTGGCAATCCGCTCGATGTCATGAATCACATCCTGTAAGGTCGTTGGACTGAGGATCAGCAGCTCGGGTTGGTGTTGAAGCGAGCGCATGGCCCTGGTGAGTTGGTCTGGAGTCACTGCGCAGACGTGACAGAGGTCTTGCGCCAGGACGAGCTCGGGGTCAGCGAGATGAAAGGCTTCTTCCTTTAATCGATAGAGCTGGTGTCCGGCAGCGACTAGGTCTTTGACTCGTTGGTCGATCCCGCTGCTTGTAGTGTGTGCTGCTTCGACCAGTGGCTCAATCATGACAGGAACTCGGCGAATAGAATGAGGAAAGTCGCATTCATGGCTGATGCCGACGAGCTGGTGCTCCAAACCGAGCGCTGCGACCACCTCTGTCGCACCAGGGATGAGTGAGCAGATTCTCATAGGTTACTTGAGCCTCGGCCGGATACTCAAAAATCTTGCCAGCGTTGCTTTGCCTCGCTCAGAAACTCGACGTACTGAACAGCGTACACCTCGCATCATCCCTTCCAATTGTTCGCTAGTCTGGCCACAGGCGTGCGCGCAGCTCGTCCAAGTGCGTATCGCTCAAGCTCAGACTGATGGCATCGGCTTCATGGAGATCCTGCGCGGTGTGGGTGTTGGCGACGGCTAACACGCGCATCCCAGCGGCTTTTGCGGCTCGAATGCCTGGACGAGAATCTTCAATGACTAAGCATGCTTGGGCTGGTATTGCGGACGTCGATTGATGACGGTTCAAACCAGCCAAGGCCTGAAGAAACGGTTCCGGATGGGGTTTGCCATGTGCCACATCCTCCGCGCTT
>CABVSA010000051.1 GCA_902500805.1 uncultured Nitrospira sp.
TGGACCATATAGCCGTGATCGCTGAGGCGCAGCGCGAAGGCTTCGCGAACAGACGCTTCATCTTCGACCAGAAGTAGTTGCCAGCTCATGTCATCGCTCGGGTTTCAGGGGAAGCCACACTTCCACGATGGCTCCGTTGCCGGGTGGGCTGGTGATCACCAGTTGCCCGCCATGCCGTTCGACAATGTCGTGCGTGATGGTGAGTCCAAGCCCAACGCCCTTGGCTTTCCCGCTGGTGAAGAACGGTTCGAAAATCCGTTTGAGATTGTCCGGGTCAATCCCTTTTCCCGTATCGGAGAAAGCAAGAAGCACACCAGGACCTCGCCGAGGTTCCATCCGTATCGCGATTGTGAGCTCTCCACCGTTCGGCATGGCGTCGATCGCATTCATCGTAATGTTGAGGCAGACCTGTTGAAGGTGCGCACGAGAGGCTTCCACCAACGGGATATCCGGAGTCATCGCCTTCCGCACATGGACGTTCTGTTTCGTCAAATTTGGTTTGAGCAAGGTCATGGTGTCGTCGATGAGCGAGGGAAGATCGCAGGGGTGCAGATCGAACGGACGTGGCCGAAGTTGGCTTAAGTGAGATTCCAACAGCTCGTCGATACGAGTGGCTTCCCGCGCGATGAGCCGACAGCGATCTCTGGCCGTCTGCGGCAAGTGTTCCTGATCGGCTAAATGTGTGGCGAGGCTACCGAGCCCAATCAACGGATTACGGACTTCATGGAGAATACCGCCGGTCAATTGCCCGACCAGTTTGATTTGCTCCGCATGTCGTAAGGCTTCCAGCATCTGCTCTCGTTCGGTCAAGTCTGTGAGGATGGCCATATAGTACTGTGTGGTGCCGTCACGATCCTTCACCGGACTCACGCTTTCCCAGACAAGGAATTCCGAACCATCCTTCCGTCGATTCACAAATCGATCGACAAAGGCGTGGCCTGCTCGCAGTGCCTGCCAGAGTCGGTCGTAAAATGGTTGGTCATGTTTTCCGGACTTTAAGATGGACGGACGTTGTCCCAATGCCTCCTGGCTCGTCCAGCCGGTCATGCGTTCGAGTGCGGGGTTCCACTCCAGAATGCACCCGTCTGTGTCGGTCAACATGATCCCGTCTTGCGCTGCCGTGAATAACCGATGATAGAGGTCCCGTTGCGTATCGGCTCGCCGCCGTCGCTCCAGCACCGTCGCCACGGTATTGGCGACGGTGCAAAGAAATTCGAGTTCCGTGACCGTGTAATCTCGAACTGATTTGGAATGGGCGGTCATGGCGCCATAGACGCGGTCCTCGACCAACATCGGAACGCACATGCCTGCAATGCCGCCATGCTCGGTTAATAATTTGGAAGGTGTGAACCGCGTTTCCTGCCGCAGATCTCGGACGACGACGGGGAGTCGTTCGCGAATGGCGTAACCGGCCTGCGAATGGGTGCCGCCTTCAATGGTCAACTTCCCGACCAAATCAGGGGCGAGACCGATTCCCGCGACGACGGCGAGATGATCATCTGATTCTCGTTGAACGAGGATCTTACAGAGCTCTACCTGGAGTGCTTCAGCCGTATGGGTGACGGCTTCATTCATCAACTCCTGTGCCGGTGCATCGCTGACTGCCAGCGTCCCGATACGGGCGAGTACCGACTGAAACCGAGCGATCTGTGAGGCTTCCTGAACCAACTCCGTATGTTCGGTGATGTCCTGCAGAACCAACAGCACACCGGTCTCCCCATGGTAGGGGACTACGTGATATCGGCATTCGTAGACGACTGCCTGGCCTTGGCGACCGAGGAGACGATAGGTTTTGCTGCCTCTCGCTCCCAGAGTGTCCTTGTTCCAGGCCATGGCATCGGCAAAGAGTTGCGATCGGAGCGTCAGGTCCTGAGCGTGAGAGTCAGCTGGCTCCGAAGTCGGTGTTTCCACCAGCTCCGCAAATTGGGAATTTTCAAATATGAGAATTCCCTTGGCGATGAAGCAAAGCCCACCTTCGAGACAGTCGCTCACCCAGGCCAACACCTCCGCCGCGGCGACTTCGGGTTTGGCACGGGCGGCATCTTTGGACTGAGCTGCAGGGGGCGTACGGCGTTTCACGCAGAGCCTCTGTTGTGTCAACACGCCACGTCGGGAACGGATAGTATACCGAGGTGACGCAGATATCGTCGAGTGAGCCTTTTTATATGTAGGCTCAGCAACGATTGGGACAAAGACATCCTCCCTCTCTACGGAAAGGATGGTGGTGAACGTGAACCATTCCACTCGAATGGGTCAGTAAGGATTCACGACAACGAGGTGTCTTTGAAATTTCACACCGTCTCATCTCGAAATGGCTGGTCTATCAAGAGACTGTAAGTATGTACCTCTGCCAGTAGGAAAGCTGTCGAAGATAACGGCGCATCCGCTAGCTGCCAGTGTGATGCCTAGAGCCACCAGCAAATTCAGTGTATAGTGCGATTCCGATGGAATGGCTTAATTATCACCATCTTCTCTATTTTTGGTCTATTGCCAAGCATGGGACCATTGCCAAAGCTTGCGAAGAGCTTCAGTTGGCTCAACCGACGATCAGCGCACAACTTCGGGTTTTTGAGGACCGGCTAGGAGAGAAGCTGTTTCTGCGAAAAGGTCGGCACCTTGTCTTAACTGAAATAGGCCAGGTTGTTTTCAGGCACGCCGAGGATATCTTCTCCATCGGACAAGATCTGATGAATACAGTGAAGGGCCGCGGCAGCGGCCGAGCTCTTCGTCTCACAGTGGGCATTGTTGACGTCGTGCCCAAACTGCTGGCGACTCGACTCTTAGAAGCGACGTTTCGACAGTTTCCCACAGTGCGCTTGGTCTGCTGGGAGGACAAACTTGACCGGCTCTTGGCCGACCTGGCGATTCATGGATTGGATTTGGTGATCGCCGACACACCGACGCCGCCAACAATTAAAGTACAGGCCCACAATCACCTTATGGGTGAATCGGGGGTCACATTCTTTGCGAGTGCAAAGTTGGCAGCGCGCTACCGACGCAAATTTCCTCAATCCCTCAATGGTGCCCCGATGTTGTTACCCACCTCTAATACGATGCTTCGCAGGTTGCTGGATGACTGGCTGACGAACCACGATCTAAGACCGACTGTGATCGGGGAGTTCCAAGATAGTGCCACCTTAAAAGCATTTGGACAAACCGGCCATGGATTATTTCCTGGGTCTACCGTCATGGAAAAAGAAATCTGTCGGCAATATCAGGTACAGGTGGTACATCGGGTCGACGCTATCAAACAAAAGTTCTATGCCATTACCGTCGAGCGACGGCTGAAACATCCGGTGGTCATGACCCTCTTTGACACGGCTCGTCGGGAGATTCTCGCGTAGAGGGATGCTGTAATTCTTGGAAATATCATTTCCGCCTCAAGGTACGAATGTACGCCAGCACATCTCGAGTCTGCTCTTTGGAGAGCCGATATTCCCATGACGGCATTACCCTGCCCGGACGTCCTTCGTGAATAGTGGTCAGTAAATCAACGTTCAGTTTTCGTTGGGTCGCGGGCGAAGAGAGATCCGCAACGGTAGCCCCGGCGATCTGAAGGCCGTCTCCTTGGCCTTTTGGGCCATGGCATGTCACACAGTGTCGGGTAAAGAGTACCTTACCCCCTCGGACATCTCCTTCTACCAGTGTCGGTGATTTTTGATCAGGTTGGGTCTGCCCCCATATCACGTCTACAGGCGCGGTAGCCCAGACTCCGGCCGTACAGATCATGCCGACTAAGAAATAGAAGAGGTCAGAACGGCTTGGAAGTATTGATGGTTTGTTTTTTAGGGCAGTCATGACCGTATGAGTCCAAGCGGTGTCAGAGGTCCTACATCACGGGCTACATAAAATTGTCTGGACACTGTGTTCGTGAGTTACATGTACCTTCGGGTTCAGGCAGGTACAAATAGATTAATGGATCGCTCAACATTCTGAAAATCTATGACCGAATTGCCTTGGGATGCAGAGTCTTCTTGGTAATATGTATGCTTGATAGGACTGATGGCCGGGAGAAGCCGAAATAGCGTTGGGGAGGCAGAGTAGTTTGTGGCTCGTGTAAATCCTGGTGTCGAAAATAGAGTACGCTCCTTGATGCCACGTGAATCCGGCTTAGACGACATTGCCGGCGACGAACTTCTTGCTTCCGCTAAACTTCAATCGTGGGAGCAGGCTCAACTACCTATGCGGTGGCGATTCTCTTCCCGCCTGCCTATCACGCTCTTCCTCGTCTTTGTCGTAGTCATCACCGTCATACCATGGACTCAGACGATCACTGTGACGGGTCAGATGTCGGCCTATACTCCTTACGAGCGGCCACAGGACATCGAAGCCCAAATCACAGGACGCATCAAGAAATGGCATGTGCTGGAAGGCGATCAGGTGAAGGAAGGGGATCTTATCCTTGAGCTGGAAGATAATGACCCCAATTTCATGTCTCCGCACTTGCTGGCATTTCTTGATCAACGCAAGAAAGCACTGGAGAAAACACAGCATGCGGCGTTGGCAAGAGTCGATCAGCTCGACAAACGGATCGTCGAAATGCGGAACCTTGTGAAAGCTGCCGTCCCGTCGGCAGAAGCTCGTGTTGTCGAGGCCGCAAATAAAGTGCGAGAAGCGCATCAGAAGGTCGAGGCTGCCAAGATCGCGGCAACCACAGCGACGCTGAACGTCGAACGGCACAAACAACTCTCAAAGAGAGGGTTAGTTTCTCAGCGAGAATTGGAACTGGCCATCCAGGCTGATACGGCTAGTCAAGCCGACCTCGAAGGCACGAGAGCAAATCTACGGGCAGCTGAAGAGGCAATGAAGTCGCTCAGTTTCGGCCGCGACCAAGTCAATGCCGAGATGTTACAACGGTTGCTCGATGCGGAGGCGAGCCGCGACGCCTCGGTGGTTGAAGCGGCGAGAGCCGCCGACCAGCTTGCCGACGTGTCACTCCGCCTTTCAAACGCCGAACAGCGCCGTCTGGTCAGTAAGATTTTAGCTCCGATTGACGGCACGGTCGTCAAGATGACCAAAGTCGGTGCCGGTGAGACTGTGCGCCAAGGCGATACGCTGGTTCGCCTGTCCCCGACTAGTACCGACAAGGCAGTTGAGATGACAGCGGACGGCCTTGACGCGCCCTTATTGAACGTTGGCCGAAAAGTAAAGATTCTCTTTTATGGAATTCCGGCCATTCCCTTACCGGCTTGGCCTGAACTGATGGCCGGTACCTATTCCGGCGTCATTAAAGTTGTCGACCAAGTCGACGATGGCAAAGGGAACTATCGTTTCTGGGTCGTTCCTGACCCCGACGACCGTTCCTGGCCCGAACAATCCCATGTGCGGCAGGGCACGAAGGTAATGGGATGGGTCATATTAAACCGCGTGCCGCTCTGGTATGAATTGTGGCGGCGGTTCAACCTATTTCCCCCAGATTATTTAGAACGCTCGCATACGCTCATCGATACCCTTCTGCCCAAAGCGGGGCGGGGCTCAAAATAAAATTCCCCCACGACGCGTAGGTCTCATGCTGGATTTTGCAGGATGCAAGGCCGGCGAGAGCTTTTCAAGAAGGCAACAGGGGCGATTGTCGGCCGAAATCATCCAGTGCGATGCGGCAATCGACATAGGAAGTGAGCGTGGGGTCGTTCGAGACGAAAATCACGGTCCAGGACTCATCTTTCGAGCAAATGCGTTGGAGGATACCGTCTCGCAGCCGAGGCTCCATGTCATGAATCATGCCGTCGAACACAAGGAGTTGAGGTCGGCCTAGAATGGCGCGTGCGAGGAGAATGCGCAATACATGGGTTGGCGCCAGGATTTCTCCAAGGGTACTGACGTGTGAATTGATCCCTTGTGGCAGGGTCCTTACCTCGTCTTGAAGCTGGGTCAATCCGAGCGCCCAGCCAATATCCTCATAGGAGACGTACGGACGTCTCCACACGATATTGTCGGCGATAGTCCCGTCTATGAGTGATAGCTGCGAATCAATCATAAAGCCACGGCAGTGATTCACGACGCGCAGGTCGAGATGTCGTAGATCGACGTTGTTATAAGTGACCAGGCCGCTGGTCGGCAATTCGAGGCCAGCCAACACTTTGGCCAAGGACATTCGAGCCATCGTTGTTCTGGTGTAGATTCCAACTTTTCCACCGGGAGCCACATCTAGATCAAGATTGCTGAACAGGGGCGTGCCATCCTTGACCATGCCCAACCCTTTGCAGGAGATGCGGATGCCGTGAACTTTGGGATCAGGCAGAGTCACCGACGAGGTGGGAGAGAGATGGAGCTGGTCTTTGGGAAGCGAGAAGAACGTATTCAATTCTTCCAAACCGGTAAAAAAGAAATAGACCTGTCCCATGCTTTTGACCACGGAGTCGAAGTTGATGAGTAGGCTGCCGACGACCACCTCCACCGCCACCAGCTGACCAAGGGTTAATTGATCGGTGGACAAGAGCCAGCCGGCGAGAGCCAGAGCGCCGCTGTGGGCGAGGGCCTGTCCCCCGACTGAGGCGATGAATTGTCGTAAGAGGACCGCGAAGCGTGCTCGACGACATTCCATATATTTCTTTGCCAGTTGGTCGGTCTTCTCCATCAGTAATGCGTGGCTGTCGGTCGCCTTCATGTGAAGGACGTTTTTGGAGATTTCCTGTATCCAGTGCAACACATCATACTTGGCATGAGACATTTCAATGGTGGTCCGTAGCCCGCCGCGAGACAGTACGAAGAAGATAAGGGCGGATCCGAACAGCAACATGAGGTCAAAGAGGATAAAGTATGGATGGTAGAACACCAATATGGTCATGCCGATCATACCGCCGACCAATACATGGATCAGGTCCACGAGAAGAGCCGACAACGCACGCTGCATGAACACCGTCTCCATAAAGTAATTTGATACTCCGGGTCGGAATCCTTGGAGTCGCACTTGGGGAAGCCTCTGGGCCATCGCGAAGGCGGTCCGGACAAACAGTCGACGTTGGAGAACTTCAACCGCATAGTATTGCAGCGCTCGGAACGCCCCGACGAACGCCAGTACGACGACCATGATAATGGCCAGCGTGGCGATCATGATCGGCTGAATCGCAAAGGAAAACGTATTGACTAATTCTTGAACGGTCAAAGGGATGATCAGCGAAAAAAGCCCGATTCCAAGGGCATAGGAGACGACGAGAGCCAGAATTCTACGTTCGAGTAGGAAGAAAACACCAAAATGTTTCAGGACTTGATACAAGTTCGGATGGATGTCTGATGGGGATGTAGCCATATGAACTATTGGTTACGAGAACCTGTATAGGCAAGATACAGGAATTTCCGGCTCACAGATGGAGGGCGGTTTCGCTCCTCATGCACGTCACTGCCCACACTGTCGGGTCGTCTCAGCGATACCTGTTCCACACGGCCTCGTGCGGAGTTTTTGCCCAGGCCCCAATGGCCCACTGATACAGAGCCAAGGCTTTATGATATTCGGCTTTTGCCCGAATGACCTGACTTTGTGAATCGACGGTATTGCGTTCGCGAAGATTGACGAACAGCACGCTGCTCGTACCAATGCTGAACCGATAACGTTCTCCTTCCTCGACGATTTCTACCAAACGGAGTGCTTGTGAGGCTTCCTCGATCCGCTCCTGTGCCCGATCAATAGCGGATCGCGCGTTATCGATATCGACAAGCACCTGGTTTTCTCGGTACTGTTGCGCGACCACAAGCCGTTCCGCCTGGCCTTGAGCCTGAAGGACTTCACCCCGACCGCGACGCTGCAGAAGGGGAACTCTCAATTCAACACCGAATCGATACCCCAACCCAAGAACAAATTTCTCCGGGGTGCGGGCCGGTGCTGCTTCTAAGTTCAGGCTTGGGAGCAAGTTATTCTTTGCCAATCCGAGGTCGATATTGTTCATTCTCGCTTCTACCTCGAGCGCCTTCACTTCCGGCCGTTCCTTCCTTGCCTCCAGCTTGTGAGCCATGACGTCGTCCTCAGTCGGCACCCGCTTTTCAGCGGGGAAGTCCGGGACGCGATCGATCGGCGGGATGGTCGGAGAGCCATGCTCCCACAAGAACATGGATAGCTTGAACTGTTCCTGCTCAAGCACTCGACGTGCAGTGATGGCGACTTCCCGACGGCGGTGAACCTCTTGGCCGGCTTCCGTGACGTCGATTGGGGCAATCGCACCGGCCTTTGCACGTTCTTCCACTTGCTTGTAGCGCTCTTCAGCAACTGCCAACGCCCGCTTTTGAACGTCGAGCAACTTCGCCGCGGCCACCCATTCCCAGAATTGGTGGGCGGCGGCCAAGAAGAGATCTTGTCTCGTCTGAGCCACCGTGATTTCTGCGCGAGGAGCCGCCAATTCAGACTTCTGTAGTTCAGCACGTTCAGGGTTGATCATCAGACCCCTGAGCAGGGGAAAGAAGCCACCCAGGATGACTTGTTGATTGCCGTCCCCGAACGACAAGTCGGGAATTCTCGCGGTACCGATCGCTTGACGAAATCCGGCGCTAGCTCGAAACCCCAACGGGTGGAGCGCTTCCACCAGCGTGTCATTAAATCCCACCGTTTGCGTGCCCTTACTCGGATCGGTACTCGAAATAAACCGTTCAAGTTCCAAATCGTTGACAAGAGCGGGTTCAAAGGCCCCGAGCGCCTTCAACATCTGCCCGCGGGCGATTGTTTTTTCTGCCCCGGCCCCCCGCAGAAGGGGGTGGGTCCGGTCAATCCGCGCATGCAACTCGTCTAGGCCGAATGGAATGAGTGGAAGCGATTTGGTTGGAGAGACTTCTCCTGCCTGCCCCGCAGAAGTCATGACGGGCAGTATAAACAGCCAACCTAACATAGCCGACAGGACTTTCATTGGAACGCTCCTTTCAAGTCAAGGAAGTCCAGATGGACGAGCGGAGCGGCGGATGATGTTGTTTCCATTCGGGCAGCACGGGCCCGGAGGCAGTCAAAGAATGGTGGGTCATTATGCCAGAATGCTCGCTGTTGCGATAGCTATCAAGTTCACTAGGTCCCTTTAGGCCGAAAGCTTATTGAAGGCATCCAAGGCCGCGACTTTGTAGCATTCCGCTAATGTCGGGTAGTTGAAAGCCGTCGTCAGGAAAT
This sequence comes from uncultured Nitrospira sp., assembly GCA_902500805.1. GTDB lineage: Bacteria > Nitrospirota > Nitrospiria > Nitrospirales > Nitrospiraceae > Nitrospira_D. Next base: position 9,083 of record CABVSA010000051.1, read on the forward strand.
AATCAAGGCCACCACCTAACCCCAATACCGCTTGGCCGATATGGATCAATTCGGTCGCACCGGTGCCCACCACGTGGACTCCTAATAGGTGCCGGTCTTCCCGATGAAACAACATCTTAAGGAATCCGCTCTCATCCCCCATGATATGACCGCGCGCAATCTCGCGATAGCGGGCAACCCCGCTCTCATAGGGAACCTTCCGCGCCGTCAACAGATGCTCCGGCTCTCCAACAGCAGACACTTCGGGGATCGCATAGATGCCGATAGGAAAATGGGATGCCATGGGCTCTGTGTCGATGCCAAACGCGGCGCAGGCCGCCAGGCGACCCTGCTCGGCTGACGTGGTTGCCAAGCTGGGAAATCCGATGACATCCCCGGCAGCAAAAATATGGGGGACGCTCGTACGGTACTCATGGTCGACCGCCAACCGTCCCCGATCATCCGTCTTGAGTCCCGCTGCCGACAGGTTCAAGTGGTCGGTTGCTCCTATCCGACCGGCACTGAAGAGCACCAGGTCCGACACGAGACGCTTCCCCGATTCCAGAGATACCACGACGTGGCGGGATGGTTTCTCGACCACTTCTAGTCGCTCCACCGTTTCTCCGAGTCGAAACGTCACACCCGCGTTCCGCATTTGGTGCAGCAACTCGTCGACCAGCTCCCGATCAAGAAATTCCAACGGTCTGTCCCGTTTATCGACAACAGTCACCTCGATACCCAATGCGGCAAACATCGAGGCATATTCGACTCCGATGACGCCGGCTCCAACCACCGTAAATCGACGAGGCCACGTGGTGATATTCAGTAACTCGTCGCTTGTTACGACCAGATTCGAGTCCGTCAACGACCCGGGAGGTCTAGCGGGAACCGTTCCGACGGCGATGACGATGTTGGCGGCAGTCACGGCACTGGTTTGACCATCTCGGGCCACCATGACGGTATGTGGATTGTGGAAACACGCTTCACCCGTGAGAATGGCAACGTCGTTACGGTGCAGTTGACCGTGGATAATATCGGCCTGGGCCTGTTCAACCTCGGCAACTCTGGCCAAGAGGGTCTGTCCACTAAGCTGATGGTTGGATGCCGAACCTTTCAACTTCTCATTGGGAAACGTTCTGCCCATAGTCAGGAGAACAGCTTCCCGAAACGTCTTGCTGGGAATGGTCCCTGTATCGACGCAGACGCCTCCGATGAGATGGCCTCGTTCCACGATGGCCGTGCGCTTGCCGAGTTTGGCAGCTTGGACAGCAGCACGCTGCCCCGCCGGGCCGCTTCCTATGCAAAGCAGGTCGTAATCAAACATATCTCTCGATTCCTTCATGAGCGCTATGCGCTCTTCATTTCTCTCGTTCGAAATGTCACCTTCTGTAAAAGTTCACCCAGAAAAAAGCCTGAGTTTCTCTTATGCGGTTGCTTCACCGATATTGCGCTAGGTTCCGTCCTGTACTAGCAGCATGTTCCCGATCTCAGCCCGTTAGTCCAGCGGTTCCGGTGAGTCATGCACCGGAACTGCCAGCACCGGTGTATGGGCTCGGCGCACGACCCGTTCCGTGGTGCTGCCGCGCAGTGCGTCGAGAAACCCATGGTGCCACTGGGTAGACATGGCGACGAGGTGGTAATCATTCTTTTCCATCACGGCAAGAATTTCGTCAACGACCACCCCGGAGGAAAAGATCCATTGCCACTGCCAACCGGGAATCCCCGGGAGTCGCAGAGGCGGGGCGTGCAAGGGATCGCCTACATACAAGAGATGAAAAGAAACCTCGCGAGCTTTCAAACCTGCCGCCAACATGCAGACAGCCTCGACCGCAGATTGAGGGGAAGGCTGGTGATCGATCGGGATCAGGATGCGCTGCAACCGGCAAGCACCGTCTTCTAATGACACGAAGCCTTTGCTGAGTTCTGGGACGAACAGGGTCGTAATCCGAGAATTCCTTGAAATATCAGCCGCCACCGGATTCTTGAGCCAGTCACTCAACGGATCCCGTTCATGAGAGGCCACGACCACTATATCAGCCGGGCTGTGCTGCAAACACTGAACCACGGACAACATCGGATCCTTGCTCGCCGCTTTAATTTTTCTGACGCCCAGCCCCAACTGTATCAATTGCCCTTTGGTTCCCTCTCGTGGCAGCACTCCCCAGCGGGTGAGCGTCTTCCGCACCCGAGGAAACTCCTCAAAATCCGTATCCGCGTGGTCGGGATCTATATGCATGATCGTAAGGTCCGTCCCCAGATCGACCGCCAGTCTCAGCGCATGACCAAAGGCCGCCATACTGGGAGGTGAGAAATCGGTTGGGTGGAAGATGTGTGCCATTCCATTCTTCTTCTGAACAGAGAACGTCATCGGCGTATCTCCTCCTTTCACACTTCGACGGCTGACAGGATAGTCGGAGGTCATCCGCAGGTCGATGCATCTCGGTGATTACATCGTACGGCATCCTCTTAACCAACCGCGAAGCGATCATCGCTTGTCGAATGTCCAGTTGAACATCAACGCTGCGCCGTCTGGCGCTTGGAAATTCCGGTAAGGAGCGGAGTGGTGTGGCGCAATGCCGGGGAGGTGATGCGGATCGGTATGGATCAGGTTCAGCCACTTCATTGACGGCTGTTCTGTATGCTGCGACAAGTCCTCGCTTCTCGGTCCCGGCCCGATCATTTCACTGCGCTCGGTAAGCACGAACGATCGCTCGTCACCGTCCGGGAGAGCAGGGATATGTTTATCTGCCCACGAGACATCCAGGAACAGGGACTTCAGGATGACGACAAAGCTAAAAAACGCGGTTGCCTTAGCCATAGTCATGCCTCCTTTTTGTTGCCTGGCATGATCCAACTGCATTAATCGTTCACCTCAGTATGTGCTTCAGGTCTTCCCTCACTGAGCTAAAGCCACGGCGGCAGACCTGTTCAGACTCAGGTGTACCGCCGCCACCTAGTGGCGTTCTTCCTGGAAAACCTCTCGCTCTGCCTGCAGCCAATCCTCCTCGGCATAGCCATCCACTCCGCCGCGGTGGAGGTACAACTCGTATGCGCGCATGGCAATCCTTCTCTGAACCGACAGATCATCGCTTTCTGGTACCCCTCCGTTGACTTTTGATTTGGTCTCTTTCGGATTCTCTCGTTTCATGGGTCCCTCCCTTAACGACACCTTGGTCACTGCCGTAGTCGTCCGGTACCAGGAGATTCAAGGAGGGGCATGCGTTGCCCCTCCCTGTTGATTCATCTAGTTCCCGAGTCGGCCCGAATAGGGGTGTACATACTCGACGATGATCTTTCCATCCTCAGCCGTGACCGGTTTGTTCCCTCCTGTTGTCCTAAGTGGAATGAGAAGATATGCATTGCCCTTGGAATCCACCACTTCCAGGTGCGACACCTCCTCGTCCAGGTCCTTCACGTTCAGATTCATTGGCATTGCCGATTTGGCCTTGAGTTCCATGCTGCCGCCACTCACCGACTGTTTTTCGGCTGCGACCACGTTCGGTGCTGCGAGCAGTAGTGCACCAGCGATGACGGAGAGAATCCCTGCTTTCGCCTCATGTAGAACTCTCATGGAGACCTCCTTCTGGTTATTGTATGAACCATGCTGCTGCCTGCTCACGTTATATGGGATCGCTAATCACATAGACAAATAGATAATAGAAGCAGCATTCATCTATAAATCAAATGGGCCAAATTGGGATGCTTAAACTCTAGACAATGCTCTTCAGCTAGAATGTTGCGATAATCAACGGCTAGGAGCTGTTGGTCGGAAAGGAAGAGGTGTCAGTTGTTGGTGGTCGATATGGTTATCTGACTCAAGAGCGCACTGACGCTGGGCGAATGACGGCTGGTAAAAATAGACGGGCGGAGTCGAGATAATGAAGCGGATCAGTAGCGTCTGATAAAGCGGGAGGGCCCCGTCCGCGAGAAGAGGCTAGGAGCAAGGTTCTGCGAATCAGGAAGAGCCCTGCTCAAAATCAATTGAGGACCACCCTTGTAAAGTCGTAGGTATCTATGTATGTCAGGACGTAAGACTTCCCATATGGCCAAATCTCTCCTTTGTAAGCGGTTGGTCACAGAGCGTGTAGACCGGTTTCTTGTCAAAGCATGGATCTAAAGTGAAATAAGCCGGAGTTACCCGAGGGGGATAATACCTCGACGGATTGCTAGGACGGCGGCCTGCGTGCGATCGTAAACGTGCAGTTTATGGAAGATGTTTCCCAAATGATTCTTTATGGTTTTCTCGCTCGATTCTAAACTGTTGGCTACCTCCTTGTTTGTCTGGCCGCTCGCCACGAGCCGTAACACGGTAATTTCTCGTTCCGTCAGATCATGATCAACCAATGAACGCGTTTGGGCCTTGTCTTCGGCAAGCAACGAAAACTCAGCCAGGATCTTGCCGGCGACAGACGGATGAATAAGCGAATCTCCCCGAGCAATGGCCCGAATGGCATCGACGATTTGCGAGGAGTCAGAATCTTTGAGTAGATAGCCTGTGGCACCAGCTCGAACAAGGTCGAAGACGTGCTGCTGCTCCTCATTCATTGTAAGCGCGATGATGCCAATGTGGGGAAACTCCCTTTTGATGAGGCGCGTCGCCTCTACCCCATCCATGCATGGCATGCGGAGGTCCATGAGGATCACATCCGGGAGTAATTTCCTGGTTTGTTCGACGGCGTCTTGTCCATTCTTTGCCTCCCCAACGACATCGACGACGTCGATGGCTTGGAGCATAGCCATGAGTCCTTCTCGAACTACCCCATGATCATCTGCAATCAAGACCTTAATCTTTTCCATGATCGTACCGAAATACCCCGAGCATGCTCAGGTAGTTATCCAGAAGCGCCTTTTTCTCGTGAGGATACAGGATGGTGATCGAACGAAAACGAAGGAGGTGCATCAGGGTCGCTTTCATCCCGACTATGATCTCGTAGAGCATGATGGGTTTCAGCCATTCCACGAATCATAAGCTGTGCGCGATTGTTTCGTGGTCACACGCCATTCGGTCTAGTTGTCGTCATGAGCCGACTTGCGGCTGATTTCTTAGGCGCTAAAGGAACTTCCACAGCCGCATGTCGTCTTAGCTTGTGGGTTCTTGATCGAGAATCCTGATCCTTGCACGCTGTCCAAATACTCAACCTCAGCTCCTTGGAGCAAAGGAGCACTTTGGGAATCCATGATGATCTTGATATCCCCTTGCTCGATCACGGTATCGTCTTCAGCAATTTTGGATTCGAGCGCCATGCCGTATTGATAACCGTGACAACCTCCACCGCGCACATAGACCCGCAGTCCGACCGCCGCGGGTTCTTGTTGAGTGAATTCACGAATTTTGTGTTCGGCATCCGATGAGATGGTAAGCATCGACGGCTCCTTCCGTTGTCTGAATCATAAGGCGAAGACGATCGGCACATTGCCGACCTCGGGCAGCCACAAGGCCGCAGTCTCCTGTTCGGCGTTGCACGCTCGGAGTAACAGAAAGACTCCGAGAAAGAGAGCAATGATGATGGGCCAGATCAGCGATAAAAGGCCAAAGACCATGACAAGGAGTATCGCTGTCGAGGTCAGCTGGATGAACCGCTTGTTGAGGGTGATCATCAGGTGCTCCCTATATGTTCTCAGCCGAACATCTCCTGAGCTGATCAGTTCCGGACGCCGCTCCACACCTTCTCAGGATGAATGTCTTTGCCGGGATTGAGCTGCTGAGCCCGTTCCAACAGCACCTCTTTTGATTCAGGATAGGCTGGATCGGAAATACAGCAGTTGTCGACCGGACAGACTGCGGCGCATTGCGGCTCATCGAAATGGCCGACACACTCCGTACAGCGTTCGTGTGTGATGACATAGATGCTGTCGCCGACACCTTGTCCGTCGCCCACGTGGTTGCCCTTGGCTTCGGCGTCGCTGCGCGTTTCGAAAATGGCTTCGTTAGGGCACTCCGGCAAGCAGGCCCCGCAAGAAATGCATTCGTCCGTGATCAAAAGTGCCATACAGCAACCTCCTCAACTCCTATGCGTGATGAACAACCTTTCCCCCTTTACGAACGCCGGATAGATAATGGACTTTGTGGGGGAGCCTGGCTCGATCGACCATCGGTTCTGGGGGCGACCTTCTATGTTTCGCAATGAGTGGATCGAGCACTTCACCACAAATCAGACAACGCCAAGCCGTGAATCGGCATTGTCCGGCTTCGTCTGCCAGGTCGAGAAACTCATCTCTAAGCATCAGGCCGCGACATCGGGGGCAGTTCATGTCTGCTCTCCTGCAAGAGGTCGGGTGCCGGTTGCCTGTTTTTCGTGAAAATCCGCCAATGCCGCTTTAATGGCATCTTCCGCCAAAACCGAGCAATGAATCTTGACCGGTGGCAGGTTGAGTTCTTGCACGATGTCCGTATTCTTAATCTTCTGGGCCTCGTCGATCGTTTTTCCTTTGAGCCATTCGGTCGCCAGGCTGGAGCTCGCGATTGCCGAGCCACAGCCGAACGTCTTAAACTTCGCATCCACAATCCTGTCGTTCTGGACCTTGATCTGGAGCTTCATGACGTCCCCACATTCAGGAGCTCCAACCATTCCGGTCCCGATGCCGTCCTCGTCCTTCTTGAAGCTCCCCATGTTGCGCGGGTTTGTAAAATGGTCGACGACTTTCTCGCTGTAAGCCATGGATCAGCCCTCCTTCATGCATTCACTTAAAACTCGGTTCGTAAGGCACTCGCTTCCCTTGCTGATAATCGGCGGCAAGGACACATATTCTGCTCAATGCCATAAGACTCGTCCTTCGACCTTGGCAAAGGCTTCCATAACCTCCAGTCCCATGCGGACGAGTCCGTCAGTATCTGCGAGTGCCACGAGTCGGTCGAGATTCATAGTTTCATGATCGGTTCGTTCCCGTTCTTGCTGGGTTTCTGACATATCTCTGTCGAGCTGATCTTCGTGGAGCATGATCATCCTTGCCGGCGGTCGGCATCCTGCTTTTCGCATGACACGTTGTTCTATCTGTCTAATAGTGCAGTTGAGATGCCAGAATGGTCGGATGGTGTTGAATACTGAACTAATTGATTTATTGGAGCTAAACAGAAGGTTGGCAATATGGGAAAAGGCTGAAGAGTTTCACAATGACACCAATAGTGTAAGTAATTTACAAATCAATTACTTATGAGTGTCATATTGAAACTCACAAGATCATTTTGACTCAGTCTTACGGGTCACGTTATAGGCCTTCAGGCGCCTCAGGAGTGTGGAGCGACTGACCCCTAGTGATTTGCAGGCTAACCGGTAATTCCATCCGGTTTGTTCAAGGGCTTGCACGATAGCTTCCTGTTCGAGCGCGGCAAGCGTGGCTTGTTTTCCTACCGCTTGATGATGAAGCGCCGAATCCTTGTGAGGCGCGTTCGCCACAAAATAGTCAGGTAGGTGTTCAGCGCGGATCGTGTTGTCCGGACAACGAATACAGGCATGTTCCAGAATATTCTCCAGCTCGCGGACATTTCCTGGATAACGGTGAGCTTCGAGGAGTTTGAGTACTGGACCATCGAGATCACGGACATTCTTTCCCATGGTTCGATTGAGCCGCGCGATCGAGTGTTCGATGAGGGGCAGCAGGTCTTCTCTCCGATCACGAAGGGGTGGGATCCGAATCGGGAATACCTGCAACCGATAGTACAGGTCCTCACGAAACCGTCCCTCCTCCACCACGGTCGCGAGGTGTTTGTTCGTGGCCGCAATGACTCGAACGTCGACTTTGACGGTCTTATTCCCACCGACTCGCTCAAACTCCTCCTCTTGCAGCACGCGAAGCAGTTTGGCCTGAGCCATCGGCGAGATCTCGGCGATCTCGTCCAGGAAGATGGTGCCCTTGTTCGCAATTTCAAATCTTCCCTGACGATCGGCGATCGCCCCGGTGAACGCCCCTTTGACGTGGCCAAACAGTTCACTTTCGAGCACCCCTTCGGCCAGCGCCGCGCAATTGACGGCCACGAACGGCTGGTCCCGTCTGGGACTCAGTCGGTGGATTTCTCTCGCGATCAGCTCTTTCCCGGTGCCGCTTTCTCCTTCGATGAGTACCGTAGCTTTTGAATTGGCGACCTGCGGCAGGAGGTCGAGTATGCTCTGTAGTGCTTTGCTGCGGGCCACAAGCGGGCCTCGAGTTTCGTTCCCGCGCTGTCGCTCGAGCTTCGCCTTGAGTTCATTGATCTGGCTCAGGTCTCGATAGGTTTCAACAATGCCGACTAGATTGCCGTGCTCGTCACGGAGGAGGTCGGTATTCAGGCTGACAGGCACCTTCCGTCCGTCTTTGTTCTGAATGACCGTTTCAAAATTTCTCACTTTTTCCCGATTGCGAACAGCGCGCTCCAGAATACAGTCTTGCGTTGAGCAAATGGTTCCTTGAACCAATAGGTGGCAGCTCAGTGGCTGACCGACAAGTTCTCCTTCTTCATAGCCCAGTAACTCGCGCATCGCCCTGTTCATGTAACGTATCTTCATATCTAAACCGATCGTGACGACACCGTCACCGATACAATCGAGAAGCACGGCCTCGTCGCAACGGGATTTTTGAGTGAGTTGGGTCATAGGGAGTTTCCTCGGCAAGAGAATGATGGAAAAGTTATTCTAATCCCGAACCTTATTCGTGAGTCAAGCACGGCGCGCGGACGAAGCCTGGTCGAGCTTCATAAACGGTCTGGCTCCCAGGTTTCATCATCGATCGCACCGCAAATTTGCAATGTGACCGTGAGAATATACGCCCCGAGATCTATGGAGAGTGGCAGAGAGCAAGAATGTCGTGATACACAGAGATATGTCTCAACGAACTCTTGAAACGCTTTCCTTCGACAATACCTATGCTCGGCTTCCTCAGGCCTTTTACGCCCGATTGAATCCCACACCGTTCAGTGAGCCTCCTCGTTTGATCCATGCCAATCAGTCAGCTGCCGAGTTGATCGATCTTGATCCTGCGCAATTCACCAGGCCGGAGTTCGCGGAAGTTTTCGGTGGGAGTGCGCTCGCATCAGGCATGGAGCCGCTCGCGATGCTGTATTCAGGTCATCAATTCGGGGTGTATGTCCCGCAACTCGGCGATGGACGCGCAATCCTTCTCGGAGAGGCGAAAAGCGAACAGGGCCAGCGATGGGATCTTCATCTCAAGGGAGCGGGGATGACGCCGTTCTCTCGAGACGGAGACGGACGGGCGGTGCTGCGGTCGACAATCCGTGAGTATCTCTGTTGCGTGGCGATGCAGGGACTTGGAATTCCCACCACGCAGGCGCTCTGTCTCGTCGGGAGCGACGACAAGGTGTACCGTGAGCAGGTGGAAACCGGGGCGATGCTGGTCCGTATGGCGCCGTCTCATGTGCGTTTCGGAATGTTCGAAGTGTTCTACTACCGAAAGCAGCATGAGCACCTGAGAACGTTAGCCGATTATGTGATCGACCGACACTTTCCCCATCTCCGCGATGTCGACGAAAAATACTCGCGGTTCTTCAATGAAGTCGTCGAGCACACCGCGCGGCTGATCGCGCAATGGCAAGCGGTCGGTTGGGCCCATGGGGTGATGAACACCGACAATATGTCCATTCTCGGTCTGACGATGGATTATGGCCCCTATGGGTTTATGGATGACTACGATGCAGGGTTTATCTGCAACCACTCCGATCACAACGGTCGCTATGCCTTCAATCAACAGCCCTACATCGGACTCTGGAATCTGAGTTGCTTGGCTCAGGCGCTCCTTCCCTTGGCGGAAAAAGAGACGCTGAAAGCAGGCCTTGGGACCTATCAGTCTGTGTTTGATCGGGAATACCACAAACAGATGAAGGGGAAATTTGGATTGGTGGGCGAGCAGGCCGGGGACGAGGACCTGATTCGAGATTTCCTCGGGTTGCTTCAAGGCAGCCATGCGGACTACACGATCGTGTTTCGAGAGTTAGGAGCGTTTTCTTCGCAGAATGGCGCGGTGAATGAGAAGTTGCGGGAGCATTTTCTCAACCGCGAGCGGTTTGATGACTGGGCCCTGCGTTATCGTGATCGATTGCGGGGTGAAGGCGACCGCGACGACGAACGGCGTGATCGAATGAATCGTGTGAACCCTAAGTACGTGCTGAGGAACTATCTCGCGCAGACTGCCATTGAAAAAGCGCAGAACAAGGACTTCTCAGAAATAGACCGTCTTTTTACCGTACTCCAGACTCCCTTCGCCGAGCAGCCGGGGATGGAGTCGTACGCGTTGCCGCCGCCGAACTGGGGCAAGCATCTGGCCGTCAGCTGCTCATCATAAGAACCGTAGGCCACTGCATGTCTGCCGTCCATGACCATGTCTCTCCACTTCACAGTCTCGGACGTCTGTTGTAGAGTGTCACGCGCGGATACTGCGCGAGTGTCAGAGTGATGTCCCTCACCTCCTAAGAAGCAAATGGCCAAGAAACAGAGCGACTCCAAAATCGCCGTGGCAGGCGCCCTGACCCTGGTGCTGGCGCTGGCGGGAGCCATGCTGGTCAAGGAACCACTGCGCAGTTCGCGTCCGGTCGGCACGGGACTGGACATGAAGGCCACGATTGAAGAGCAAGTGGTACGCGCACGTTTGTGGGAAGATCCTGTCGCAGCCGTACAACGGGGCCTGCGGGAAATCAAGTCGAACCGACTCGCTACGACTCCGGTCCCGCCGCTTACGCAACGACTTCGATCCCTTCGGCAGGCTATTACTGAACGTGTCAAGGAGGGCCAGCGTGTCACGGTCCTTCTGGTGACGACCAGTGGAGGTCCGTATGTGGAAAGCACTGAGTCGCGGATCCGAGATCGGTATGCGGTCGGAACAGCCCTTGGAGTGTCCTGTTATGTGCCGGAACAGGAGGGGCAGCTCTCGTTTGTGGAATGGGATACCTCGAGCTCTCTTCCGGCCCTGCCCTATGAGTGGTACCGGCTCAGACGAACCAGGCTGTGTGACGAGGAATCGCCGCGCTCCCATAGTGTGCTGGTCGTCTGGTTTCCGGATGAAGCGCTCAGTCGTGGGTTTTTCGCCGGTCTGACATCCTTCTCTCAGGCGCTCGTCTGTCGAGAAGCCGAGAAAAGGAGCGAGTGTCTCCTCACCGACGATCGGCGCAAGCTCGTTCGCTTGAATTCACAGCTCCAGGGGGCGGTCACATTTAAAATTCTCGGCCCTCGTAGCTCCTCAGCATTTCGGTCGCTCTTAGCCGAGGCGGGAGAATCCTACGGCGAGCCGCATGTGGGAATCGGCGTTTGGCCGAATGCGGACGGCTGGATCGATCTGTATTCCCCGTGGAGCAGTGCGATGAAAGGGCTCCTCGCCTACGGACTCAAGTCGACCGGCGGAAAAGGGGTCGCCTGCGATTCTTACACGTCTTGCGAGCAAGAGTTCGCCCGTCGGCTGACGAGCGCGAATATTCGGCTGGCATACGAGATCGGTTCTGATGACCGGTTGTTCGAATCATTGGTGGCGGAATTGGAGCGCCGGCAGGTTCGCCTCGGGTGGGATGCGGTGATCCTGATCGGGGAATGGGATTCGTTCTATGGACGGACGCTTCCGATCGAGTTTCGGGCCGCTGCGTGCAAGAAAATCGCAACCTTTCCCGAGCAGGACTTGGAGACGATTGAGGTTCCGGTGACGATCAAGCAGTGGTGCTCCGATATTCCGCATGCCGTTGATCTCCAGATTCGTCGGCAAGCCGACTATGAATCGTTGCGCCTGAACGTTCAGCGGTACAGTTACCTGAGCGGGCTTGACGGCGAAGTGCCGGGAGAAGACAAAACCAAAGCCGTACGTATCGATAGCGGGAAAGACAGCCAGCGTGAACGTCCGGAGGGGACCAGTCAGGTGGACTATGTGCGAGCGTTGGTGAATCGAATCCAGGATGAGGGTGAAGGAGCTCGAGCCATCGGGATCTTCGGCACCGATCCGTATGATTCGCTCCTGATCATCAAAGCCCTTCGCCCTGCGTTTCCGCATGCCATTTTCTTTACCGTCGGTCTCGATGCCCGACATCTGCATCCGAGCGAGTACAAATGGACCCGCAACATGGTCATCACCTCGCCGTTTGGGCTGCAGTTGGACGGCGGTTTGCAGCGCGATGTTCCACCCTTCCGGAGCAGCTATCAAACCTCCACCTATTTCGCGACCTTGCAAGCGGTCGGCCATGTCGGCTGTCACCGTGAGCCGTCTGATGGGATGAGCGGCCCCTGCGGGACGACCTACCATGCCGCACTGACGCCGGAGGATCGCGTGTACGATGCCGGACTACATCCCAGATTGTTTGAAGTGGGACGGAGCGGTGCGGTCGACTTGAGCCTCGTCACCAAAGAAGGGGTCCGTACGATTCATCCGTTGCGATCCGATCTGGATTATACGGAGGAATATGGTCAGCTACGACAAGGCGTCGGATTCGATAATACCGCTGTGGCGGCAGGAGCAGTGGTGGGGTTTGCGCTGTTCATCGTGGTGGCCTGGAGTAACCACCGCCTCTGGTCTGCCATTGTGCGCCATCCGCGTCTGCTGAGTATCACGGCGGTCGTGCTTGTCGCGCTATTTGCAGTCTTTATCGTGGCCGGTGGCGCCGATGCATTGTTGGCTGGGCATGACGAAGGAGAGCCGTTTTCGTGGACGGCCGGTGTCAGTATCTGGCCGAGTGAGTTATTGCGATTCCTGGTTGTCGTGCTGTCCGTGCTCTTGTTTATCAAGGGTGCTCGCGACCTTAAGAAGAATAGCGAACAGATCGACGAGAAGTTTCAGTTCGAGGACACGTCGAGGCGTCAGCGGCTTTCACCCAAAACCTTTTGGACGAATCTCCGGCGGGTCTATCACCCCCTCGCCACAGTTGGCCCGATGAAAGTCGACCAGGCATGGGAGCGCTATCGAGAAGCGAGTCAGCTGAGCCAGGGAATGGCCCGGACGCTCCTCTTGTTCATCCTGTACATGGGGGCGATGTGGGCCATCGGGCATTTCGTGTTGGACGAGGAATATATTCATCCCTGCCGCGGATACCTGAGTTGCCAAGTCGATTCATTCATGACGCTTGCCAGTGTCGCCATTGTGGTGTTGCTGAACTTGGCGGTGTTCGATGCGGTGATGCTCTGCCGTCGATGGGTCGGGTGGATGGTGAGTTCAAGGGGAGGGTGGTCCCAGCAAGTCCAGGACGAGTATCTTCGCAATTATGGATTGGGAGAGGCGCAGAAAACCGAATTTGAGAAGTTGACGTACCTCGCCGTGGTGGATCTTATTGCGCAGCGGACCGAGGTGATCAATCGACTGATCCGCTATCCCTTTATTGCACTCTTGATCATGATCGCCGCGCGCAACGAGTATTTCGACATTTGGAACTATCCGCTCTTATTGCTGCTGTCCTGGTCGGTCAATGCCGTGGTCGCGCTTCTCGGAGCACTTCTCCTCTATCAATCGGCCAGTCAGGCGAAAGCTGCCATGCTGGCCGGGCTCAACCGGCAAATCGTTCAGACCTTGGGGAACGGAAAGGATCACGATATTCGGGTGAAGCAGATCCAACACGTCATCAGTGAAGTGGAAGACCATGAACAGGGTGCCTTTGTACCGCTCTATCAACAGCCGGTCGTCGAATCGTCGCTGTACGGTTTGGTTGCATTACTGCAATATCTGTATCTTAGCTAGGGGATGATATGCGCGAAGCCTCACTCGGTGGACTGAAGGTCAGATTTGTCGGCGGATCGGATGGAAGGGGCGGAGGTGATGGCCCGGTCGTCATTCTGCTTCATGGATTTGGTGCGCCGGGCGACGACCTGGTTCCACTTGCCGATGTCATTCAAGCCCCTCGTGGGACCCGCTGGCTCTTTCCAGAAGCTCCGCTCTCACTCACGATGGGCTTCGGTGATTCGCGCGCTTGGTGGATCATCGATTTTGCACGTATCCAAGCTGATCGAGAGGCAGGTCGTATTCGTGATCTGTCCGTGGAGGTTCCGCAGGGACTGGCCTTGGCACGGGAGCGTGTCCTGACCTTTCTTCAGGAACTTCCCCGACAGTTTTCTGTCGACTACAAGAACACGGTCATTGGTGGATTTTCACAAGGGGCGATGCTCACCTGTGATGCTGTGCTCCACACGGACTATCCCTTCGCGGGGTTGGTGCAGCTGTCAGGCAATCTGTTGGCCAAGGACGTCTGGCGTCCGCTGATGCTGAATCGCCGAGGCCTACCGGTTTTTCAAAGCCACGGCGTGCAAGACGACATTCTCCCCACTATTGGAGCCGAACGTCTGCGAGATGTCCTACACCAAGCTGGTCTTGCCGTAGAGTGGCACAGCTTCCGCGGCGGGCACGAAATTCCAGGAGAGGTATTGCGGCGACTGGGGCTTTTTGTCACGAAACGACTGGGATAAGACTATGACGACGTTTGATCTCATTGGCGCGGACGGCAAACGGATCAAAGGTGATCGAATCGACGGAACCGTTCGGCAGATTCTCTTCATCACGGGGTTTCTCTCGAAACGCTGGGGTAACAAGAGTAAGGCACTGGCGCAATGGTGCCAGGAGAAGGGATGGGGATTCTGCTGTTACGACGTGCGTGGCTTTGGCGAATCCGAGGGACAGTTCACGGACTACACGCTCTCTGATTGGATCGCCGATGCGCGCGCTGTCTTGGATTCCATGAAGGCCGGTCCGCCGGTCACGATCGTCGGAAATTCGCTCGGCAGTTGGATCGGCTGGCTTGTCGCGCAGGAATTCACGATTGTCGAGGAGCTCATCTTGATCGCACCGGCGTTTAACATGATGGGCGAGCGCGCCAAAAGTATCTCGAGTGAACGGCTGCATGACTGGCACACTGCCGGATGGATGCCGTGGGACGAGGACCCGTTGCATCGAGACTGGCCGTTGTCCTGGAAGTGGATCGAAGAAAGCGAACAGTATTGGACAAAGACATGTGATGTCGTTCGCCATGTGAAGACCACGATTCTCCATGGTCAGGACGATCAAGTCATTGCTCCGGACGGAAGTCGACGGTTCGCCAACGAACTCGTACGACGGCATCCTGGCTTTCCACTCGACCTGATCCTGATTCCTGGTGATCATCGGCTCAGCGGCCCAGAACATCTCGAGCTGTTTCGGCGACTCGTGACGAAACACCGGTGAACCCACTTTCCCATAACCTTCCAGGAGTGAGTGGTTGGATATCACATAAGGGTGCCTGCACCGGAACTGACTCTCCAATGTACGGATGTGTGGTGACCGATGAACCTTTCGTATGTGGACCCTCACGACGGGATCCTCGCCTCTCATGGGAACGGAGTCATGGCAGTGTGTTCAGGACCCGTCTGTGCTCAGGAATTGGACCTTGCGGGAGGTACGTAAGTGGACTAGAATCAATTTCTGACTATGACACCAAAAGCGACGAAGAAAAAGCGTTGGGTCAGGGCGCGTCTGCGTGCACCGGTACATCAAACCGGCGATCGCCAAGGGAATGCGGTCGAACCAGCAAGAGATGAGTTCTTCGCCGAAGCCTTCCGCCTCAGTCCCCATCCGATCGGTATTACGGAACTTGAAACCGGGCTTTGCCTGGAGATCAACGACGCCTGCCTCAACACCTTCGGTTTTCGTCGTGAGGAAGTCATCGGTCGGACCACTTTGATGTTGGGTATTTGGCCCGATGCGCAAGATCGGGCCAGACTGGTCGATCATCTTCGGTCTCAAGGGGCCCTCACAAATCTCGAAGTGTCGATGCGGACCAGGCACGGTGCACTGCGACAGTTTCTGATCTCCGCCAACTTAATGACGCTCCGAGGGAAGCCCTGCATCCTGACGATCGGCAATGACATTACCGATCGAAAAAAGGCAGAGGAGGCGTTGCATCGAACCTCTGAGGAATTGGAGCAACGTGTTCGTGAGCGAACGACGGACCTCAAGCGAACCAATGCCGCGATGCGGGAGAGTGAGGAGCGGTTTCGCTTATTTGTGGAACATGCACCTGCTGCCATTGCGATGTTTGATCGAGATATGCGGTATCTGGCGGCCAGCCGACGATGGATTGAAGACTACCGCTTGACTGATGAGGTCCTCGGTCGATCGCACTACGATGTCTTCCCGCACGGTCCCCTGCGCTGGAGAGACGTCCATCAGCGAGGCCTGACCGGGGAGGTGCTCAGTGCCGATGAAGATCAGTTCTGTCGGAGCGACGGCTCCAGTCAATGGATTACGTGGGATGTTCGCCCGTGGTATCGCGGTGATCAGGTGGGCGGAATCATCATTGCCACGGAAGATGTGACGGCTCGGGTCGAAGCCAAAAGGGTGCTGCATGAACGGGAGGAACGGTCTGATCAGGTCGTTCGACTCGCCAACTTTGGGATTCTGGATCAGGACCATCGCACGGGGAGTGTTTATTGGTCTCCACTGATGCGAGAAATCTACGGCGTCGAAGCTGATGCCCCTGCTTCGCTTGAGGGGTTCATTCAGCTGGTCCATCCAGAAGACCGTGCCATGGTGGTCGGGGCGATCGTACGGTCCTCTAGTACTGTGGGTGACGATCTTCATTCGATCGAACATCGTCTGCTGCTGCCGAATGGCCAGGTGCGGTGGATCAGTTTTCGAGCTTGGACCTTGTTCGACGTAGACGGATCGGAACGCCGACCAGCAAGGACGCTGGGCGCGATGATCGACATTACGAAACGCAAACAGGCCGAGGAGGCGCTGAAAATCAGCGAGCGCCGGTTCGCTTCTTTTATGGATAACTTGCACGGCTTTGCGTGGATCAAAGATGCTCAGGGTCGCTATCTGTATGTGAATCGACTCTTCCAAGAAACCCTTCTGGAAGGACGGGATTGGAAGGAAAAGACTGCTCTGCAGTTGTGGCCGACTCATGTGGCCGAACCGTATGAGCGCAACGATCGGACGGTACAGGAAACCGGCGTTCCGCTGCACACCGTCGAATCATTCATCCAACAGGGAGAGATTCGACATGCCCTTGTCAGTAAGTTTCCCATTGTTGATCACCAGGGCGAGACAGTCTTGTTCGGTGGGGTGGCCGTTGACATTACCGAGCGTCAGCAGACGGAAGAGTTGCTCAAACAGCAGGCCGACCTATTGAATCACTCCAGCGATGCGATCTTGGCGTGGAAGATCGGGGGTGGGATCGTGTATTGGAATCGTGGGGCGGAAGAGCTCTACGGCTGGCGATCCCATGAGGTGATCGGGCGCGGGAGCCATGAACTGCTCACCACGAATCCATTGAGGATAGTGACAGAGATGGAAGCCTGTTTAGCTCGAGACGGTCGGTGGTCCGGTGAACTGTCCCATGTCACCAAGGATGGAAGGCAGGTAATTGTAGAGAGTCGGCTGGTGCAAGTCACGTACGGCGGAACGGACTACGCATTGGAATCCAATCGTGATGTGACGGAACGCAAGAGCGCGGACGAGACTTTGCATCGAAACCAGGTGGATTTGCACCAGCAGCAGATGCAATTGGAGGAGCTGACCTCTAAATTGTTGAACGCCCAAGAACAAGAGCGTCAACGTATCGCTCGAGACCTGCACGATGATGTGAGTCAGCGATTGGCTGCCTTGGTCTTGGAAGTCGCCTCGTTGGAACACAATCAAGCTTCCATACTAGGCGAAGATGCTCAAGCGCTTGCACCACTCCGAGAGCAGCTGGAGCAATTGTCCGATGACGTGCACAGTCTCGCGTATCGGCTCCACCCCTCGCTCCTAGAGCATGCCGGGCTTTGTCCGGCGGTTGAGGATCATGTTCAGCAAGTATCCCGTCGCACAGGTCTACCCATTGCCCTCAAGATCGCCGGGGTGCCGACCGCGATTTCGCTTGATCATGCGACCTGTCTCTTCCGTGTCATGCAGGAAAGCGTGCAAAATGTCGTCAAGCATGCCCAGGCGACGGTTGTGACGGTGCAGCTCCGAGGGTCGTCGAAAGGGGTCGGATTGTCCATAACGGATAACGGCAAGGGATTTGATCTCCGTGATCATGAAGCCCTTCAGCGGGGATTGGGGTTGAGCAGTATGGAGGAACGGTTACGACAGCTGCACGGGCATTTTCAGATTCAGTCTCAACCGGACGGAGGGACCAAGGTCTGTGCCTGGGTACCCTGTGAGGCGGCGAGCTCATGAAACGGCCGCGTATCTTGATGGCGGATGATCATGCGATTGTTCTGGCTGGGCTTCGGAAGCTGGTCGAAGCCGAGGGTGAGGTGGTGGGGATGGTGGAAGATGGGCGCTCGCTGGTCGAGGCTGCTCAGGAGCTGCGACCTGATATCGTGTTGCTTGATATCTCTATGCCGCTCCTGAACGGATTGGATGCGGCTCGTCAGTTGACCAAGCTGGTACCGGAGAGCAAGTTGATCTTTCTCACCATGCACGCAACTCCTACGTATGCCACGGAAGCCTTTAAAGCAGGTGCCGCAGGGTATCTCATAAAGCGGTCCGCAGCCGTGGAACTCAAGCAAGCCATCCAGGCCGTCATGCGAGGCCAGCACTATATGACCCCGCTCATTACCAAGGATGTGTTGGCTGCTACGCTCCAATCGGCGGATGGTCCATCAACGAAACCGTTGGTCGGCGCGCTGACTCAACGGCAACGCGAGGTCTTGCAGCTTGTTGCTGAGGGGAAGGGGACAAAGACGATTGCCTCCATCCTGAATATCTCAGTAAAGACCGTGGAGTTTCACAAATTCAGGATGATGGGCGAACTCAATCTGCATTCCACTGCCGAGTTAATCAAGTACGCGATCGCCGAAGGTCTCGTCAGCGTCTCCTCCTAGCCCACGCTCTCAAAGCGATTGTTGCATTCTCTCTACTCGGTTCGACCGGTCTACACTCGATCCCTCAAAGAACGGAATTGGTTTACCCAGATAGTGCGAGGATGTTGTTCCGTCAGTAGGCGAAGGGGTGAGCCGATGAACGATCCAAGCGCCATGCAGATGAGCTCGCCGTTCCTTGGTGCGGATACTCGGTTCTGCTCTTTCGATGTCAAAACCGTGTCAACGTCGATTGTTCATGTACTGCGCATTCCGAAACAATCCAGGGCCGGCTAGTAAGAACTCCCTGTTCTACTAGTGACTTCCCTAGTTCACAGTTCCACCAATGGCCAAGTATATACTCTAGGGTGATACCACATGGTAAACAGTCTGCAACTGTTTCCATGCGGTGTGGTGCTGATCAAGGGGTTATTGGAAATTACGCAAGGGGTCTAGCGTACCCACCCCCGTGTGTTTAGGAGGCGTCATGCTGGTATCAGCCATCATAGAGCGAGTGCATCTTGCATTAGAGGAGTACGGCAAGGACTGCTCGATGGAAGAGGTCGTGGGACTCTGCCCTGACCTGACTTGGAATCAAGTCTATTTGGCAATCGACTACCTGAACAAGACCGGTATGGTCCGTG
>CABVSA010000052.1 GCA_902500805.1 uncultured Nitrospira sp.
GCTGTGGGTTTGTGCTTCCGAGCCGGCAATGGATGGATCTCCAGAATCTTCTGCAGCCAGGTATTCAAGGCTCCGGTGGAGACGCGCTTGGTAAACATCCCGTGCACGTCCTTGAGCAGAGGAAACAGGCGTTGGATGGACTCCGGTTTGAGGGCTGAACCATAGAAAACGGGAGCCCAGGCCAGAAAGGGAAAGCGGCGGTGGAACTCGAGTTCGTACGCTTGTCGCGCGCTTTGGTCTCCGGCCCGTAGATCCCACTTGTTGATCAAGAGAATACAGGCACGGCCCTGTTTGAGAATCGCCCCGGCGATCTTGGTATCTTGTTCGGTGACGCCTTCCACTCCGTCCAAGAGCAGAACGGCAATGTCGGATCGTCCGATGGCACGGAGCGATCGGAGGACGCTGTAGCCTTCTATGCCTCGGTCGATCTTGCCACGACGCCTGATCCCTGCAGTGTCAGTGAAGACGTAGGATTGATCCTGATGAGTGACTAGTGAATCGACCGGATCGCGTGTGGTTCCCGGCACGTTGCTGACGACGACGCGCTCTTCTCCGAGCAACGCGTTTACGAGTGTGGATTTGCCGACGTTCGGACGGCCTACGATGGCCACACGGGGGAGTTGCTGTAGCTCGTCTGATTCCTCGGTCGCGGGAAGCAGTGGATAGAGGGCGTCCAAGAGTTCAGCCACTCCGAGACCATGTTCGGCGGAGATGGGATACAGCTCGTCGGCGCCCAACTTGTAGAAGTCGGCAAGTAAGGGTTCGGATTTCGGCGTATCGATCTTATTGATGGCGTAGAACAGCGGTTTCGTCACGCCGCGTAAGAGCTTCACGACCTCATGGTCCGGCGGGGTCAATCCTGACCGGCCGTCCAGCAGCATGATGAGGATATCCGCTTCGGCGATCGCCAGTTCCGATTGACGGCGGATTAAGGTCAACATGCCGTCCGACGACGAAAGATCCAATCCCCCCGTGTCGACCAGTCTGAACTTTCGAGTGCGGTAGATGGCATCGGCATAGTTGCGGTCGCGAGTCACGCCAGGCACGTCATCGACAATCGCGACCTTCGCGCCGAGAATCTTGTTGAACAACGTCGACTTCCCCACATTGGGCCTGCCGATAATGGCAACGAGGGGAGGCAGTGCTGAGGACTGAGGGTTGAGGGCTGAGGGTGCAGACATGAGAGGCAGTTAAGATCCAAAAATGATGCTGGACCGTAACACATGGTTTTTCATAAACACAACCTGCCTCGTCTTCTCGTGAGTTGTTCCGCTATACTCCTTCTCATGACTCAACACTCGGCACCCAGCACTCAGCACGTCCTCGATTGGTCTCAGATCGATGACGTGCTCCTTGATATGGATGGCACGTTGCTGGACCGCCATTTCGACAACTTTTTTTTTGAGGAGGAGTTGCCGCGTCGGTATGCGGCACTTCATGCCATCCCGTTCGAAGAAGCACGTGCTCGTCTCATGGCGATGTACCGATCAGTCGAAGGAGAGCTCGAGTGGACTGACCTGGACTATTGGACAAGGCGGGTTGGGATCAATGTGGTGGCGATGCATAAGGAACTGGATCACATGATCGGCTTTTTGCCTGGCGCGGAGGCATTCTTGTGCCATCTTCGGCAACTTGGAAAGCGGATAACGATCGTGACGAACGCCCATTCGACGGGAGTTTCCGTCAAAATGGCCAAGACGGGACTCGATGGCTATGTGGATCGGATTGTCGATGCGTTTGAGGTCGGCTATCTGAAGATGCGGCCGGAATATTGGCCGAATTGTCAACAGTTACTGGGCTTCGAGCCGTCGCGATCCCTGTTTATGGATGACGATGAGGGCTGTCTGACGGCTGCGAGAGCATTTGGGGTGGCCCATCTGGTGCATAGTGCCAAGTCCAGTTCACAATTGCCGCCTGCTCCGCTTCCACAGTTTTTCTCGGTCACGGGGTTCGCACCGCTTCTCAATGGCCGGTTGTGAAGCTAAGACAGCCTGGTGGCCGTACCGCGATACATTTCTCCACCTATTCTCGGCACACCCTGCATAGCAAATCGATCGAGCCGAGTGATGGTCAGTCCGGCTTGAGCGATCAGATCGTCAATCCGGCGATTCAGATTGCAGCCGCAGCCGATGATGTTCTGAACAGGATTGAGGCTGTCCTGCCAGCGGGCAATCTTCTGGTCGTCGCTCCGACCATGTTCCAAAAAGAGAAACATGCCTTCTGGTCTTAGAACACGCCGTACTTCTGTAAGCGCAGGTAGCGGCTCGGAGATCGTACAGAGTGTCCATGTGCTGACCACGCAATCGAATGTCCGGTCTTCATAGGGTAGCCGCTCAGCACTTTGATGGGAAATCTCAACCGGAAAGGACACCCCTCCACGCCGTTCTACCACGCGCGCAGGGAGCATGGGGTTGGGATCGACGGCCCGCACCCGCGATACGTTGGGGCCATAGTGACGAAGATTCAGCCCAGTCCCAATCCCGATTTCCAGCACCTCACCGGCCACTGATTGGAGCAGCTCCGTGCGTAATCGCTGGAACTCGTCTCCGCACATGACGTAGTCCATTAGGCGAGGGAAGACGTGTTTGCAATAGAGTCCCATCAGCGGTGCAGTATAGCAAATCGTAGGGGCCTGTCCGACAGTGACCGTTTCTATTGCGACAAGCGATCGAGGGCCAGCTGTGTCGTTCCCGGCCCCCAAACATCCTCGCTGTACTTCGGCGAATACACCTCCGGTTTTTCTGGGCCTGCAGCCTTGCCGCTTGCCGCACCTCCTTCGTCTTGCTACGAAGGCAATCTCGGAGAGGCTCCTCGCCGGGTAGAAATCTTGTGACCCCCGAGGCGCTATGTTAGAGTCCGTCGTCTTTTTTGACAGAGGGAGTGATGAGCGATCAATGAGCAAAGGATACGATCACCGCGCGATCGAGACGAAGTGGCAGCAATATTGGGATCAGCATGCGACGTTCCGCGTGGCGGACGATTCCAGCAAGCCAAAATTCTACTGCCTCGATATGTTTCCCTATCCTTCAGGGTCTGGGCTCCATGTCGGTCATCTAGAAGGGTATACCGCGACGGACATTGTCTCTCGGTATAAACGGATGAAGGGATTTAATGTCCTCCATCCGATGGGCTGGGACGCCTTTGGTCTTCCCGCAGAACAGTATGCGGTGAAAACCGGCATCCACCCGGCCAAGACGACGGCGGACAACATTGCCACGTTCAAACGCCAGATGAAGCGCGTGGGCCTTTCGTACGACTGGGAGCGTGAGCTCAGTACAACGGATCCCGGGTACTATCGCTGGACGCAGTGGATTTTCCTCAAGCTCTTCGAGCGGGGATTGGCCTACGTGGCGGAAGTACCGGTGAATTGGTGCCCACAGCTGGGGACGGTATTGGCGAACGAAGAAATCATCGACGGCAAGAGCGAGGTCGGCGGGTTCGATGTGATTCGCAAGCCGATGCGGCAATGGGTGCTCAAGATTACCGCCTATGCCGATCGCTTGCTGGAGGACTTAAAGCTTGTGGAGTGGCCTGCCAGCACGTTGGAAATGCAAAAGAATTGGATCGGACGTTCAATCGGTGCGGAGGTGGACTTCGCCCTCGCCGATCGGGCGGGCGCCATCCGAGTGTTCACGACCAGGCCTGATACCCTGTTCGGGGCGACCTATATGGTGCTTGCGCCGGAACATCCCCTTGTCGATGTCATCACGAGCGAGGCACAACAATCCGCTGTCCAGGCCTACCGCGAGAATGCGGCGCGGAAGAGTGATCTGCAACGGCAAGAGCTTGACAAGGAGAAGACGGGAGTCTTCACCGGGGGCTATGCTGTGAATCCTGTGAACCAGGAGCGATTGCCGATCTGGATTGCAGACTACGTGCTGATGGGTTATGGGACCGGTGCCATCATGGCAGTCCCGGCGCATGATGAGCGTGACTGGGCGTTCGCCTGTCAATATCAGCTCCCAATTCGCGAAGTCATTGCCGGGGGGAATGTGCAGGAAGCGGCCTTTACCGACACGAGCCGTGGGACAGTCGTCAATTCAGCGACCAGTGACGGCAGCTTTTCGATCAACGGGCTTATTCCCTCCGAGGCGATTCCAACAGTTACTGAGTGGCTTGCGAAGCAAGGGAAGGGAACCAAGGCGGTTAATTACAAACTGCGGGATTGGCTCTTTGCTCGACAACGCTATTGGGGCGAGCCCTTTCCTATTGTATGGGTCGACGGAGAGGCCTGTCCGCTTCCTGAAGAGCATCTTCCTCTGATATTGCCGGAGACAAGCAACTTCAAACCCTCAGGCACCGGCGAAAGCCCACTCGCGAACTTAGACACCTGGTTGGCAACAACCGATCTTGCCACCGGCAAGCCGGCGCGGCGCGAAACGAATACCATGCCTCAGTGGGCGGGTTCCTGTTGGTACTACTTGCGGTTCATCGATCCGAAGAACTCAATCCAGCTCGTCGATCAGGCAAAAGAACGTTATTGGATGCCGGTGGATCTCTATATCGGCGGCAGCGAGCATGCTGTGCTGCATCTCCTCTATGCTCGGTTTTGGCACAAGGTATTGTTTGATATTGGTGTGGTGAGCACGCCGGAGCCATTCCTGAAACTCGTGCATCAGGGCATCGTCCTGGGCGAAGACAATCAGAAGATGTCCAAATCGAGGGGCAACGTGGTCAATCCCGATGAGATGATCGACCAGTTCGGCGCGGATGCGGTACGGCTCTATGAAATGTTCATGGGACCGCTGGAGGCGATGAAGCCCTGGAGTACCAGAGGCGTCGAAGGCGTGACCCGTTTCTTGGAACGGGTCTGGCGTCTCATCGTCGATGACCAAGGCTGCTTGTCCGGCACCGTAGTGTCGACCGCTGCGAGCCTTGACCATCAGCGACTCCTCCATCAGACGATCAAGAAGGTGACGGAGGACATCGAGGCGCTCCGGTTCAATACGGCGATCTCGCAGATGATGATCTTGACCAATGAGATGACGAAAGCTTCGCAGCGGCCTCGATCCGTCATCGAGCCGTTTGTGTTACTGCTTGCGCCGTTCGCCCCGCATGTAGCGGAGGAGCTCTGGGGCATACTCGGTCACCAGCCCAGCATTTCGCAGCAAACTTGGCCGACGTTTGATCCGGCCATGACGGTCAGTGAACGCGTGACGATTCCGATTCAGATTAACGGGAAGCTCAGGGCGAAGCTCGAAGTGGCACTTGAGGTCTCGCGCGAAGAGGTTGAGCGACTGGCCCGTGTGGAAGCAGCGGAATGGCTCCAAGGCAAAGAGCCGAAGAAGGTGATCTACGTTGAGAAGAAGCTGCTCAACTTCGTTGTCTAGGGGGAGTGCTGAGTGCTGAGTGCTGAGGGAAAAGAGGGTAGGACTCAAGAGCGGGAAGGGCCATGCTCTATCATTCGCAGTACTCTCGTCTCGGCACTCATTGCGGCGACGCTGACGGCGTGCGGCTATCAGTTCCGGGTGGGCGGTGCTGGTCCAACCATTGGCGGCGCTCCCCCTGCCACATCCACGGAGCCTCCTCCCCGACTTGCTATTAAGACATTGATCAACAATAGTTTTGAGCCGAATTTAGAAGCGCGCTATACCAACTACTTTCGTGACGAATTTTCAAACGGCAGTGGGGCACACGTTGTCTCCGAGTCTGAGGCGGCGGATCTCGTGTTGAGCGGACAAATTCTGTCTGTGTCCGTGCCGACGCTCAGTTTTTCACAAACGGCGACCTTGGAAAGCCGGGCCGAGGTTGTCGTGCTGGTTCGGGTGGAAGAGGTCCGTTCGGGCAGGGTTGTCTGGACGCAACTCGCCAAGGGCGGGTCGGAGTTCTTCATTACGTCGGACCTTCAATTCAACCGTACACTCCAGAATCGAGCGGTGGAACAGGCAGGTCGCATCCTGGCTGCTGATTTGGCATCACGGTTTCTGTTACAGGTAGAGACTGGCGCATTGAAGAAGCCGGCTTCTTCGCCGCAGTAGTTTCGAACGGTAGATACCGATGGCCTCAACCCTGAATCATATCCAGCTCGAGTCGTCTCTGAAACAGCAGGGACCTGGATGTCTGTATCTTGTGGTGGGGGAAGAAGATTTGCTGAGAGATACTGCCGTCAGCGCCCTTACGCAAGCGGTTCTCGGCGTAGACGGGGATGCCTTCAATTGCGAGCAGTTCTATGGCGATGAAGCGAGCGGGACCGATATCCGGAACAGCATTGCCGCGGTCCCGGTTTTTGCCGCGCGCCGTTTGGTCGTGGTGAAAGCCACGGAGAAACTGAATGCGCGAGAAAGCGAGCCTCTGCTCGAGTGTGTGAACAACCCTGTAGAATCCACAACCGTGGTCTTTGTCAGCTCGAAGATGGACGGACGACTGAAATTCTCCCAAGCGCTTGCCCGATCGGCTGTTGTCGTCGATTGCTCCCCGCTTCGTGATGCGCAATTACCGGCCTGGATCAGCCGTGAGGCTGAACGCACCGGTCTTCGCTTGGAGGAAGCCGCCGCTCAATTATTGCAGGAGGTCTGCAGTGCCTCGCTGTATAGTGTGCGGCGGGAGTTGGAAAAATTAGCTTCATATGTACCGTCTGATCGCGCCGTCACGGCTGTGGATGTCTATCAGCTCCGTGGTATGGAACCGGGTGCTTCGGTCTTTGATCTGGCACTGGCTATTGCCGAAGGTCGTCGAGGGCGGGCGCTGTCGATTTTGGCGCGGAATCTGGAGGCTGGAGAAGCGCCCCTTCGGATCCTCGGATCGCTCGCGTGGCAGTATCGCCGGATTTGGAAGGTCAAAGAATCGTTGGCCCAAGGAGGGCGTGAAGGGGAGGCCGCAAGAAATTTACGAATGGACCCGGGGAAGGTCCGGACATTTCTGAATCAATTTTCTGAGCCGCATCTCGCCCTGGCGATCCGCCTCTTTTTGGAAGCTGATGGACGGCTCAAGGGGGGAAGCGGTAGTCGCCCGAAGATGATCTTGGAGCGAGTGCTTCTGACGCTCTGTGAGGAATCCGTCGGTATGCGAACCGAGGCAACCCCTCCCTCACAGGCATCACCGAAGCGAGGCACGACACGAACCGTCTCAAACGTGCGAACGATTAAGAGCCGGAACCGGCCAGTGCGTTGACGCGGAGGGCTAACCGTGAAATGCGGCGGGAAGCAGTATTACGATGCAAAATGCCTTTGGAAACAGCTTTCCCGATTGCCGAGGTCGCTTCCAGCAAGCTGGTCTTCGCCTCATCAACCTTTTTCCCGGTCACCGCGGATTGGACCTTCTTGATGAGCGTTCGTACAGTGTTGACGGTGGCTCGATTCCGCTCATGGCGTCGCTCGGCCTGGCGTGCTCGTCGAATCGTCGATTTGTGAATTCGGGGCATCGATCACTCCTGTAAGTAAAGAAGAAAATTTGTATCATAGGGTATCGCTGACCGTCAAGGATCAGTTTTGAAGAAGGAGCAAGGAAGATGACGAAGATCGTGGCACGCGATCGGCTGATGTTCGCGCTGGATGTTCCCTCGGCAGTGGAAGCCGATCGGCTCTTGGATCGACTCCAGGGGCATCTGACGTTCGTCAAGGTCGGGCTTGAGCTCTATACGGCGGCGGGACCAGAGATGGTGAAGCGGATCGTGGAGCGAGGCATGCGGGTATTTCTTGACCTGAAATTCCTCGACATCGAAGAAACGGTTCGTCGTGCGACGAGTCGGGTTGCCGCCATGGGGGTCGAGTTTTTGACCGTTCATGCCAATCGCAAGGCGCTGATTGCCGCTGTGCAGGGACGTGAAGGTTCATCGCTCAAGCTACTCGCAGTAACCGTGTTGACGAACTTCGACGGCAACGATTTGCGAGAGATGGGAATCCAGCGGACGGTCCAAGACCTCGTGACGGCCAGAGCCTTGCTGGCCTCAGAAGTCGGCTGCGACGGTGTCGTCGCGTCCGGTGAAGAAGCCACGGCACTCCGCCAGACGGTCGGGCCGCATTTCACGATCGTGACGCCGGGTGTCCGGCCGGCCGGCAAAGGGGTCGATGACCATGCTCGCGCGACGACGCCGACCCAAACCATTGCCGCTGGGGCGGACTATCTGGTGATCGGGCGACCAATTCGTGATGCCGCAGATCCTGCTGCGACGGTCGCCTCTATACTGGCGGAGATGCAAGCAGCTTTTGATGCACGTGGTTAGCAGAAGTCGGGTTGCGGTAGCAGTCGACCCTTTGTTATTATCTCCCTTCTTCAAGCCTGTCTGGTGGGTGTAGCTCAGTTGGTTAGAGCGCCGGATTGTGGATCCGGAGGTCGCGGGTTCGAAACCCGTCATCCACCCCATAAAACTACTTAGAGCATCTTCCTGGCCGCATAGACAGCGGCGATTCATTCCAGCACTTCCTGAGAGTTCGGCCATGGCTACGTTTTGGCTACGCTCTTGGGGTGTCGTTTGGCTACGCGATTCGTTAAGAAGCTTTCGTTCCCTCGCAATAATCGGGGTTCTGTTTATACTCGAATGACCATCCCGAAACGCCTTCGGTCCTACTTCGAGGGTAGGCGGGAAGTCTGGCGAAGCCTGAGCACCACTGACAGGGCGGAGGCTGAATGCCGGTCTCTGGCATGGCAAGCACAGGGGAAGCGACTCTTTCACACACTGCAAAGACACGGTGATCGAATGACCAAGCACCAGATCGAAGCCCTTGTCTCCCGTTGGCTGGAAGACGCCTTGGACGAAGATGAAGACGAACGGGCCATGCAGGGACGTATCACCGAAGCCCTGAGGGAAGATAGACACCTCGGTCTCTCAGTGCTGTGTGACGGGGCTACTGAAGCCTTGGCCGATGGTGACTACCGAACGGTGACGAGGGAGGCCGATGAACTGCTACGGGCCGCTGGCTTACCCGCCCTAGACCATACCAGCGCGGACTTTACCCGCCTTTGTCGGCGTCTCTTGCGGGCCAAGATCGAGTATGCACAAACCGAAGCTGCTCGGTGGGACGGGGAGTACAAGGACGACCACTTGAAGGGACGGGGCCGTGTAGACGATCAGTCAGAAGCAGAGACAGCACCTAGCCCGCCCTTCTCAGAGGTCATGGAGAAGTACCTTGCTTCCTCTCCACGTCCACCACGGACGGCCAACCCGATGAAAGCAGAGTTCCTACGGTTCATGGAAGCCGTTGGTGGGGATCGACCTATAGCCAGCATCACCCGGGCCGATGTCGTTCGCTACAAGGAAAGCCTACAAGGGAAGAAGCAGGGGCTCTTGACGATGATCAAACACCTGTCTGGGCTGGATGCGCTTTTCAAATGGGCTGAGGTCCATGCCTACACACCGAAGAGTAGCCCGGTGAAAGGTCTCGTCCCGAGTAAGCGACAGGCGAAGAAGCAGGCCCTCAAGAGGCAACCCTTCACCGATGAGGAATTGCTCATGGTCTTAGGTTCACCGGAGTTTCTACGACAACGGAAAGAACGGCCCGAGCGGTACTGGCTCGTCCTCTTACTTCTGTTCCAGATATGCCGACGTGAGGAAGCGGGTCAGCTCTACATCAAGGACATTCAAGACTCACCGGAGGGCATTACTTATATAAACATCACTGACACCGAGAAGGACCAGACTTTGAAGAACGAGGGCAGTAGGCGGAAGGTTCCCCTTCACCCGGCCTTAGCCAAGCTCGGCTTTCTCAATTACCTTGCGGTTGTCAATGCGCTCGCCAAGAAGGACGGAGTTGCAGCGAGATCCGCGAGTGCAGACAACAAAGTACGAGTGTTCCCGCAACTCACGAAGAAGGGTAACAACGGCTATGCTGACCCGGTGGGTAAGTGGTTTGGGCGGCTGGTCACAGGGCTGGGTCTCAGTAATCCTGCCTTGGTGTTACACAGTCTACGGCATGGCGGAATTACCAAGATGCATGATGCTGCTGTCCCCGTCAATCTCGTTGAGACACTAACCGGCCATGCTGCGGGAAACGTGCATGCTCAGTATGTCCACAAAGAACGGATCTCGATGAAGACACTATCCGATGCGTTGGAGAAGCTGCAGTATCCTGAGGTGGTTGCTGCGTTGATGAAGCCACTCTGAAGGTTGGCCGAATGGCCTTCTAAAAGAAAAAATGGCAAGGGTCATCTGCTGAGGTCTTATTTAGATGAGATGCTCTGTGGATAACCTCGCTACTATGTCACTGAAATAGGCACTGCCGTTCACGTCTCGACTATTCACAGCCTGTCCCCTTATTTCCCAAAGATCTACCATACTTGGTGTTGACAAAAAAACATGCTAGCTATATGTAGAGGCTGAGATTACTGACTAGTAAGTCAGTCCCTTATAATAGATGCGTTTAATGATCGAGTAGAGAAGGTTGGAGTAGAGAGAGAGAGAGCTGTCAGAGACACGAAAGCCCTGCCACTCCATGGAAAGAATAGCAGGGCTTTCGCTTTACAACTTGGGCCAGGTGACCGGAGGATGCTCTCCGGCGGCGGCATCGCAAACCGTTGACCATGCTAGCACATGGTAGGGGTTCAACTCCCCGCCTGGCCTCCAAACTCGGGAGACTTTACTATATCAACATAGGGAGCCATGTCAATCGGGTTGGTTGATATTGTAACCGACCTTTCCCGCCTCGCTTGTGTGTGTGAACTAGGCCTCTGTGAGGCCGTGTGCGTCCTCGTTTAGTTATTCGTCCTCACGGTGTTTGCTCCCATCCCGACGGTCGACAGCGTCTGCTTCACCAGGGGAATCTTCACTGTCATGGTCTCGTAGCCGGTGGCTTGGATCGTGATGGTCGCTTCATCTTCTGGACCTGGGACGAAGAGCACGTCTGGCAAGTCAAAGCGAACGACGCCAACCATGTTGACGGCATCGACTTCCTTGACGCCACCTGATAGCCAAGCAGCCGTAGGAGAGGCCAAGTCTACCGGGGTAATCGCCACCCGAGCCCCGCGCTTCTTCACGTAGCTTAGGGAGATCCCGGCTGTGTTGAACGCTAAGCCTGCTTTAGGTTGGAACGGAGTGACGCTGTCTTTCATTTCGACATAGATGGACTGTCTTGAGGAACCGACGGGAATGTTTCTGTAGCCGATGTGGGCCATGATGGTTATTTCTTCCTTAAGTAGTTGGTTAGGTCGACATAGACACAGGTCAGGTACATGACAAACAATCCGAACAGACTAGTGGTCATGGCGAATAGTCCCCGTGATGATGTTCTCTGCCTGTTTCCTAGCCTGTTCTTCGTCTGCCCGCTGTCTGCGTTTGGCGACTTCCTTAGCCTGGTCTTGGTAGTGTCGTTGCTCGTCGGCGGCTAAGATCGTGACCGGTTGGCCGTCTAGGTTGGTGACGGTGAGATAGGTTTCTGTTTTGCCTTCTGGAGAGGTTGCGGTGAAATAGTTCTTGATGGTGTTGAGTAGACTCAGCGACGCTTTGGGGAGCGACATGATTAGCGCTGATCCTTTCTTGATTGCTTGTGAGGTTCTGACCGAACCTTGATCAACCAGGGTTTTTGGTAGGGCTTGAGAGTGATCGAGAGTAACGCGAGGTCTAACGTGGAATTGGTCATCAATGGTGCCTTTCGTGTATGAAGTGTTGAACGAAGTTCTTACGAACGAATAACGATTGAATGAAGGCTAGGTCGGGGCATGTCGGGACAATCGGCGAGCCCGTTCTGCGGCTTCGCTAGACGACAACCCCACCAAGTATTCTATGAGTTGCCTGTAGGGTACTCCCGTGGCGGTGAACCCGTCCTACAAGTCGTCATAGAGGCCGATCTATGCTACCGGTCTTCACGAGGGTCAGGCATAGGGTCGTCTGTACTCTATGAGTCGCTTCGCTCCTGTTTGACACAAAGAGGAGTTGGAGGTGTTGTGAGTCGGTTGTGGTCCCGACATGGGTACCCTTGCCTTCGGGGAAGTCGCCCCATAACCTGTTAGCCCTCGCCTCGGAAGGCTTCGGAAAGAGCGATGTGACCAGCTGTGAGGCCGAAGGCCGGAGGATTTCTACCAACCAAGGTTCCCGAAGGGGTCGGGTGGTTGGGTGTTCATAGGTCGGGTTGTGGTGGTAGCTAGGCTGAGGAGGTCAGCGGGGTCTTTCTAGGGCCATAGCCTGCCTTATGATTTCCAACAATGTGTCGGCCTCGGCGGCAAGTCAACGGCGTGGAGCTTGCGCCCTCCTCCTTCGAGAGGTATAGTGGCCACCTAGTTGCTATTGATGGCAGCAGAAACGCGGCGACCTCAGGTCAAATGTCTTGGCGGACGAAACCTGAGGCCGTCCAAGGAGGGGACGATGAGAAGACACTGAGCGCCCCGTGAGGGCGTGGCCGGGTAACTAAATCCTGGCTGACCGGGAAAGCCCCTGGGATACCTACTCTCTTACAGTAGGTGTCTCAGGTGGCCGGAACGGACGGATTCTACTCCCGATATCGGATATCTGTCCAACAGAAAATCTCAAGTCGACGTGTCAGGTGATTCCCTCTTCTAGACCTCCCCTATTTTCAGGCTACTTCCTTAACAAATCCAAAGGGTTCTGCTGTCTGCCGGATAACCGTATAAAGTCCCTATAGGAGACTCTTCTATAGGAACTTCTTACGGTTAAAATCTAAGCGGCTTTGATCCCATGTAAGCGGAGGTGGTTCACTTAAGGGTCAAGATGATCAATAAGAAGCCTTTCTTTCTTATGATCTTCCTGACCTTTAAATTCTAGGCGGCTTTGATCCCATGTAAGCGGAGGTGGTTCACAAACGATCTACCGCTCATGGTCCACAGACAGTCTGAGTCTCCGTGAACGATGCGTGTTACATGCTTCCAAGTTCCCTTGGCCACACCCTCAGCCCCTACAGCCTGCTTCAACTCCCGGCTGGAAATTGAATCCCGCTGTAGTTCTGAGAGGTACGACTTGACCACAGCCACCCAATGGGCAATGACCCCATCCGGATTTGTGTCACGCTTCTTCTTTGGTCGCTTGTGTTCAATCCACGTTGCCCCAAAGTACAGGGGCTTGAGTACGTCGGTGAGCGAACCAGTCCTAGCATTCTCAGGGTAGATGGCAAAATGCTCTTGAGGAAGGGCCTTGCCGTCCACCATGATCCTAGACTGGCCTCGACCATGACTCTGCTCGAAGACCACAGCCTTTTCCGTTAACTTGGCGAGCTTCGTTTCCTCAGGTGTCACCAACGCCTGGAGGTCTCGTCGCTTGGCTATGGCCTGTGACTCCAAGTCGAAGTCATCCCGCTCTTGAATGCCTAACGACACGGTGACATCACAGTAGTAGAACTCGTTGGAGGCATCGAGCTTCCCGTAGGTCTCCACCGTGATCTGTGGTCGTGGCTGTGGCACGAGGTTCCCTTGATCATCTCTCACAAGCTGATAGGGATCATCGATCGTCTTGGAGAGGTCAAAGGCTTTGGAGAGACACCGGCGAACGACTTGACCAAGGTCCTTGATCCCTGGTGTCGTCTTGTGTGTCGCCACAAGGACGGCTTTCCCTTGCTCGACCCGAGGCTGTAACCACTTCACGACCTCATGGACGACGTTCCCCTCTACGTCGTTTCCGTCTAGGTAGGCCAAGACATCCCGTTCAATGACATCCTTGCCCCCGCCGTGGTTCCAGTGTGTGAAGCTGAGATCGGAACAGTCTTTGAGCTGCTTCAATCGCTTCCCATAGATTTCCTGTACCTGTAACAGGATGGGATGTGCGTCTTCCAGGTTCTGAATGCTGGTGTCCATCTTGTTCAAAGAAGCCGTATCGAATGAAGCATCCAAGACGAGGAGATTCTCGACACAGTCTGGGACCACTTGCTGATAGGACACCAACCCTGAGGGAAGCACCCGTACAGGGAACTTCAGGAGGTCAATCAATAGGTAGAGGTTTTCTCGGGCGTTCGGGTAGAGGCTACGGGGCAGCTGCTTCAATAAGGCATAGTGTCGAGAGAGGTCATCAATGGTCGCCAGCTTCTCGACCATCACTTGTGTCTGGGTGTCTTGGGCTGTCTTCGCCGCTTGCTTCAAGTGCTGGTAGAGCTGATCAACCCAAGAGAACATGATCCCTTGCCGGTCGACTGATTCAAGACACACCCGCGCTTGTTCGATCTGCTCGATGCTCAGGGTAATAGGGTCAGTGGTACTGCATCGTTCATCCCACACGACCAGGTCTCTCGGTTCGTCATGGGCCTTGAGGAAGTACACCAGGTCTTTCGGTTGGTGTCCCCATCGTTCCTTCCGGTTGTAGACCTGTCTGATCTTGTTATGTGTCACCAACAGAATAGGGGCGTCGTAGTTGGTATCGGATTCACGACTGGCACCTTCAACAGCCTTCTTCGGGGTGAAGTAGACCACGGATAAATACTTCCGGATCTCAGCCTTCGGTATCCCGGCGTTGATGATGGCCTGCTCGAAGTCGAACAGTTGGGCGACTCGGGACGCGGTCAGGGTCATGGTCACCCCGTTGCCTAATAGCTTCAGCTGCCATGCTGCCGAGAGGAACGCAGCAATAGCCGAGGACTTCCCAAAGCCGACGGGAGCCGCAATTCCCCACCGGCCAAACCATGTCGGACATTCCGCGTTCACCATTCCGGCTAAGGTCTGGTGAATGGCTTGTATGGCCAGTTCGTGGGGCCGGTTGAGGACGTTTCCATGGTCGGTGAGAATCTGGGTATGGATCTGGAGCGACGTGTCGTAGAGCTTTTGAGCGTCTTTGGTTGAGAGCATGTTGTTGAATCCTTCTCTGGTTAAAAAAGAGTGCAGAGAGGTTAACCCGGTAGGAATACCGTCTCTCCCCTCACGGTACGAGAGCCTCTCTGCGAACTCGGCTTTCGCCTCGCGTAGCTCCGAAGCCTTCCTAGGCGAAGGCCATGCGGAGCCCCTGCCTTGTTGTCTATGCGGTAGTCCTCTCAGGCGGCCTTGTTCGCCTTCCTTGGCCTGGCGTTCATCCGCCTCTGACACTCCTTGACGTGGTGAGACACCCGAAAGGGCTAGTTGTCGCTCCTAGCGTCGCTGTCGCTCTGGGGTCGGCTGTCTGCGGAAAGGGTAGATTGATCGATCTTCTCCCGGGCACTTGGTCTTATGTCTCTCGTTGAACTCGTCTAGTTCGGCTTGGTTGTCCGAGAGTCGGCTGACGTGACAGGTTGGGCAGTGTGCAATCATGTCCGCTCAAGTTCCTTCCTCACCGATTCAAGATGATTCGAAAAGGCTTCTCTGATCCGGCTCGCGTCAAGCCCGTGAATCATCCACCCACACCCTTTACAACTGGCCGTATCCGGACCACGAAAGAAGAGTTCGTGGAGTGACACGTCTCTGTAACGCTGCTGTACGAACGCTCGTTCTTGTTGCTTGGCCACATAGGCAAGGTGGGCGTTATGTGCCTGATCAACCTCCTGACGATCACTGGCCCAACATTCCCACTTGCCACAAGAACAGGTGCCAGCGTCGGAGGTCCAACGGCTGGCGGTATGTCCTTCATGGCATTGGAACAGGACGGGTTGAACGATCAGCATATGGTGTTCCGTCTCAATGCTCATGGCTTACTCTGAGAAATGCTCGCGGGTCGGGGTCTTCTTGGCCGGAGCTTCCGAGGTCGTCAGCTGAGGGGCCAGGTCAATCTTGTGATACTTTTGGATGGTGAGGTCACTGCCTCGATAGGCTGAGTTCGAGTGATTGACCCTGACGATCTGGTTTGGTGTCGTCAAGGCATCCGGTGACAACGCCTCGTGGTCATCCTTGGTCAGCTCCTGCAACTCCTGAGCGACCTTCAAACGGTAGGACGCATCGACACGATAACGAGGATCGCTAAACAAGTTCTTCACATGGGCTTTCCTGGCGGCGATCTCGTCACCAGTGGCCATAGGTTCGGCGTCTTGATCGGTGACCTCATCCAGGAAACCTTTCTGGATCGAGGCAGCGACCAAGGCTTGAGCGAGCTTGGAGGCTTTGTACGAGGGATCGGCCATGACCTTCCGGACATCGGCTTTGGTCATCCTCGGGACTTCGGCTAGCTCTTGAGCGGTTGGCTTGCGGTTAATCTCATCATCGGCGGGGTTGAATGCAACGGAGGCGAATGTTGAAGACATGTGTTGTTAGTCCTTTACTTGGTTGTGTGTGTGTGTCGCTCGTGGTCGAGGTCGGAAGACCTCCCGGTAAGACCTCCCGTAAGAGCTGCGCTCGGGAGGTCTGCGAACTCGCTTCGCTCGCCTTGGAGGCTCGTGATTGACTGGGTAATTGAAAGAGAAGCCACGACTAAGGCACCGTGAGTTCTTACGAACACCGTGTTACCTGGTGCCTAGCCGTGTCCTTCTGGTCCCCGTCAAAGTTGTCCAGGTTGTCCGTCGCTGCGTTGACCACAGTCGCGTACAGCGCAGGCCCGGGCCTTGTGGGGAGCTATCGTTGTTGGGCTTCGCTCCTACGTCGCTCGTTTCTTTCGTGACACTCCTTCACCTTGGGCAGGTACTCGTACACCTGCTCTTGCGTCATCGTTCCATCGTGGACGAACCCCTGGACGTACTGTGAGACCTTCCAATTAGAGATCCCGAGCCGGTTGCCGATGGCCTTGAGGTTGTCTTCCCGCTTCGTCCGGATCAAAGTGAGGATGTCCCGGCGAAGGTCACCGGTCGGTTCGAAGGGCGGTCGTAGGTCGATGCTCTCTGGCCGGTGGTCCCATGATGGATCGAACTTGCGAGCGAGCGTCTCGATATCTGAGATCATCGAGGTCCCTCGTCTTCCTTCACGGGTTCAGGCTTCGCTCCCGCCTCGGGTGCCTCGTCTAAGCGGAGTTCACTCCGTTCACAGAAGCTCACAGGGTCGGGTTCCTTCACATACGGCTTCTCGATCTCGTCCTTGATCGCTTGCTTCTTCTGTCTTGCCTTCGCTAAGGCCTCTCGCTGTGCCTCAGTGACAGGGCTAGTTGGTCGATCCTTGGCCAGTCCGCCGTACCACCACGGATAGTCGAGAGGAATCACGGTTCCACTTGTGGTGTAGATCGGCGAGTGATCAACCATCTGCTCAATCTGGTCAAGGGTCAGGTCGTCATACTCGGGGGACTTCAAAGCCTCACGGATAAGCCGGTCGCGAACGGTTACCATAAGGGTTGGGAGGTCGCGTTTCGGTCGATGCTTTCGAGGAGTCGTACAGACTGGTCTGAACCTGGCCGGAGCTGGCATATAACTTCCTTAGATATCAATAGGTTGTGAGGTGGTGCTACAGAGAACCTGATGCGGCGGTCAAATCACTGAATACGAAGCCCTTGAGCGTCGCTTGGGGTCGGTCTTACGAGCGACGCAGGAGCGACGACCTCCTGAAAGCTCGCAGGGCCGACCCATGGGTGAGGAGGAGGGCACCCATAAGCCGACCCGAGAGCCTGAGCGGGAAAGGAATGGCCGTGCATGGCGAGACGGCTCAAGGAAACCCGCCCAGAGACACACAGGGGCACAAAGACGAATGGCTTCAACGCAGGCGAGCGAGGAGGTCGAGGTCGGAAGACCTCCCGTCAGACCGACCGAAGCGCTGCAGGATGGGATACATGGACCTGGCAAGGACCGGCGGCAGCTTGTCGGCTGGGAAATCCGGAGCCAAGCACTGGTACAGTTCCAGACCCCATGGGATGGCAAAGAAGATGGCTGGTAGCTCGCTACTCGCTCGCGGCTGATGTGCTGGCCCTTCGAGGCCTACCGGCCCCGTAGAGGGCTTTTCAGCCGGGTCTAAGATTGTTCCACCGTCCGTGGATAGGCAGAAGCTGTGCACCCACCACAGGAAGTCGCCTAACGGGTCTTCCCAATACAACGAAAAGCCAAACCACGCGGTCAGGTCTGGTTCGAGGGTGGCCTTGTGAAGTGCGTTCTTGTGACAGTCGAAAGGCCCGTAGGCTCGGGCGAGGGAGACCCGTTGATGTGGCTCAGGCTGGAACAGTCGACCGTGATCGAGTAACAGTCTAGCGATGTCTTCGCGACACCATCGAGCAAGGTAGTCATCAGGTTGGAACTGGCCCGGGTGGAGAGCGACGAGCTTTTCCTTGATGATGTCGAGGCAAGCGGAGTTCACTGACCTCACAGGCCTCTTGTTGAGTGGTTCCATGGCCAGCGAGTGCACCTAGTTGAAGACCACCTTGGGTGCTCGTGGTCTCTTCTTATACGGCCCGCGAATATAGGACCGCCTCGGCCTCGGGGGAGTGGCACCTTGTCCCCTGACGGTTGCCCGCTCGGCCTCCAACCAGTAGGGCAACGGGTGTTCCTTCGCCTTGGCAATCTTCGCGGCATAGTCCTGCAAAGCAACTCTGGTAATCATCGAACAGGAGACCTGGTCCTGTGGGTCGTTCGGGTTGGAAAGCGTCGACTGAATCAACAAGAGGTCGTTGTCTGTCCTACGGTCGAGGCGCATGGCTCGAACAACGGAGGTTCGTTGAACGTAGCGACGGGACTTCCCGCCGGTTGTGGGCTGGCCCATAGGGTTGTTTTGTGGAACGTGCATAGGCGACTCCTTGGAGTGTGTGAGAAACGGTGTTGTCGAATCGGTTTTCGATCGATACATGGGATCTGACGAAGACACGGGAACCTTTAATGGCGACTAAACTGATCGGATATGGGGTAGGTGTTGTCGATTACCGGGAAAAATGGCGAGTGAAACGGTTTCTTCCTATAGTGCTACCTACAGAGACTCCCATACGAAATCAAGGCCTTAGCCTATTTTGGAAGGCTACGACTTGCCCTTTCGAATCAACAGGCTATACGCCTCTCGTTCGGCTTTCTTCTTGGCCTTGTAATCCCGATACAGCTGAGCTCGTCGGTGGATCTTATCCGCTTTTCGCTTCTTCCGCCGCTTCTCGTTGTAGGCGTCGGCTTCCTTTTTCAGGCCTTCTGGTGAGTATCGCCGGAATAGCTCCTTCTGATACTTGCAGAGCTTTCTATGATTCTCCTTGATGAGCGCCTCATTGCCACTGCCTAGGAGCTTCCCCCGTTGCTGCTTCAGCCATTTGATCCGGCCCTTGAGATACCACAAGTCCCAAGTTGTTTCCGAACGTGGAACGAAGTCGGCTGGGCCGAGGTTGTACTTTGTAACATCGGCTTTGTACTGGCGAATCTCCTCGGGTGTGCGTGGGTCGATGCTCTTTCTCATCTTGGCCCAAAATGCGTCCGCTTTAGCTTCCCGAGCCTTGGCTTCTTCAGCCAGCTTCCGCTTCTCCGTTTCAGGGAGGGCTTGATAGGCGATGTCGTGCTCTACTTTATGCAAGTGCCTCTCAAGGTCTGCTTTCTCCCTCCACGCCTTGCCCACGGGTAACGGCGGATCGATACCGGCCATTCTGCGTTGCTGTGCCCTCTGAGCCTCTACCGCTGTGAGTTTCTTGCGGGCGTCAGCCCGTTGGGCTTCGCGGGCGTCTCTGGCTTCCTGTTCGAGGCGTGCCACGTCCTGACGGGCTTCCTGTAACTTGATACGTAGGGCGTCTCGGTAGACTTCGAGGTTTTCAGGGCTATCAGGGCTATCGTACGTCCCTTCATCGTCCCATCTATCGTGGGTTCTCATGATGCCGTATCCTTCCTTCAACCCCGAACCAATACCCAACCCGTTTCATCTCGCCCTAACCAACACTCTTTACCTCTCCACCTGATCAAGACACCAGGCCCGCCTACGCCATAATCGAACATGAGAGCACCGATCTCGATCTTGAAGCTGATCCGCATGTTACCTCCTCCTCATTGGTTTAATTCGCCTAGCCTTCACTGCCTAGGGTCTATACCTGTTCATATGCCTTGTCAATCACGTCTCCACATGTGGGACTATCCCAGGCATGCGCCTACCCGTTACTGTCGGCTAAGACTCGTTGCACCGTACAGTTGCCAACACCCAACGTCCTGGCTATGGCTCGCATCCCTAGCCCCTGAGACTCTCGGAGGTGGACAATCTGGGCTTCGATAGCTGGGGCAATCCGAGGCCGTCCCAGGACCTTCCCTTGTGCCTTGGCTCGCTTCAGGCCTGCCTTCACTCGTTCCACGATCATGGACCGTTCAAACTCGGCAAAGACGCCGAGCATTTGAAAGAGCATCTTGCCTGCCGGTGTACTGGTGTCCAATCCCTGCTTGTGTAGGTACAAGTTGACCCGCTTGCTCTGAAGCTCGTTGAGGAAGGCTACGAGGTCCTGCAGGCTACGACCTAATCGATCCACGGACCACGAAGCCACCAGATCGAACTCGCCACGAACCACGCCCTTACACAGCCTATCGAACGCGGGGCGACCATCTCGGCCTTTGGCCCCCGAAATGCCCTTGTCGACGAAGCGCTCGACGATCTGCCACCCTTCACGCTTGGCGACGGCTTCTAGGTCTTGTAGCTGGTTCTCGACCGTCTGCCCGTCTGTTGAGACTCTGGCGTACACTGCAACCTTCATGATGCTGCCTCCTCGTGTTGACCTGAATGTAGCCTTGCTTAGTCCTAAAAACAACTGTATTTAGGTCGCTCAGAAGAGGGGTATCGAGCTGACGGATTTACAGGGAATTCAGAGGTGTGATTCTGGAGGGTTTATAGGACAGTGCTTAGTAGGGTGAGCGGTATTGGCCGTAGCCGTGGCGGTCTTGGTTCTGCCGGTTCATCCGCTCTTGTCGTTGCCGATCTTCTTCGGCCTGCTGGCGCTGATACTCGTTGTATCGGTCCATGTTGCTGGGTTGATGAGCTTCCGGCAAAGGCCCATGTCGGTATGTGTCTACGCCGGTCTTCTCGTAGATGTGCCTCTGCTGCTCGTAGCTATTGCGGGGCTTCCCGTCGTCCTCATACCAAGCTGAGGCCGGTGAAACCCCTAGGCCGGTGAGCGTAGCGAACCACGCGGAGGCCATAGCAGGTAAGATGAGTAGCGCAAGCGCTGCGAGTACTGTCTTCAAGTGAACTCGTTTCACGCGCATGGTGTCTCCTCTCTCCTCTCTCTCTCTCAGTGGCTTCAGCTTTGGTGTACTCCGGTCGTGTCGACCTTGCCAATACCGCATCGGATGTAGTTCACGGACTTCGGACCACGTTGGAAACTATGGGTGCAGTCTCCTCGGCTAATTAGGCCTCGGGATCGATGAAGGGTTGATGTGGTGGCGAATAGACGAAGTGGGGGTAGTACGGGGGGGTAACAGGTAGCCGCTCTCAACATATGGGCAGAAATACTTTGTCACCAATTATTTGCCCCTTGTGGACGACCGTGTGGGGAACCTTGCGCCGTCCCGCAACCATGCATAGAATAGCGCTCCATTATTCATCCGACACGGAGAAATCTTTATGCTGAAGCTCCGTGAGGCTCTATCCATGTTGAAGGCTTGCCTACGAGTATTCCCCGCTCCAGCCGTGCTGTGGGGCTGGTTACGCAACAACGGGACCACCCTTAGCGTCCTTATATCTCTGAGCGCCCTACTACTTTCCATCTTCACTATGTGGCAGAACTCGGAGGTCCTGCAGCATCAGAGGCAGGAGACAAGACTGACTATGGCCCGGCAAGTGACAGTCACGCTTCGTCGCTTTGATCCGAATGTAGATCCTTTCGTCTGGGGAGGTCCGGAAGCGCGGGAATTGCTGAAGGACAGATTTGTCACTGTGCAAGTGTTCAACGATGGAGACGCGGAAGTCCAAGATGTGGTTGTTGACCTCCTAACCGTGAAACATGGGGCGTGGACACTTTTAGGCCAGGAGAAGCTCGATCGACTCGGGCCGCATAAAGAGTCACAAGCGGTGGTGGGCGGAGCAGCCGGTTACGATGAACTTCTAGCGCTTGCGAAGGGCCGTGTAACATTCACCGATAAGCACGGTAGCCGGTGGGTGCGGTGGAGTGACGGTCGATTGCTTGCTAAATAGATGGGTCAGATGATCGTCCGTGATAGA
Source organism: uncultured Nitrospira sp. (assembly GCA_902500805.1). Lineage (GTDB taxonomy): Bacteria > Nitrospirota > Nitrospiria > Nitrospirales > Nitrospiraceae > Nitrospira_D. Next base: position 21,775 of record CABVSA010000052.1, read on the forward strand.
AACCCTACGTGTTCCCGGCGTGTTCTCCCCACAACAAAACCAGCCCACCCCTGCCTGAATTGCCCTCAGTTGAACCGGACGCGATCCGGTGATGATCTCCTGCGCTGAATTCTGGGTTGATTCACCCGCTACACCCTGCTACATCCTATGGCTACGTTTTGGCTACGTTCTCTCGGAAGTGCGAAGAGCCACCTCTAGGAAGTTCAACGGCTTTTGCAAGCCGTGGGTTGGATACTCGAAACCCGTCATCCACCCCACTCAGCTGTTTCCTTTCGCTTCATAGCCTCAGTTGTGTTGACTACATAATGGCTGCCCCCTTATCCCCGTTCAGCTGGTAGTTGATGTTCCAGTGATAAGTCCCACTTTTCCCCTAGCCAGGCATCCCAGCTATCTGGTCGCAGCTTCATATATCCAGCCGTAGGGGTAAAGGTTAGCTCGCCAAAATAGACTCTCTCGTTAACATCATATAGGTCGACACGTACAAACCCAAAACCAACCGAGAGTTTCGATGCGATAGCGATCATCTCTTCAAGGTGTGTAGGTTTGGTGATGAGAAGTGGCAAACGCTCCACCTCGGAAGAAGTCGTGTTGGATAGGTCCAAGAGAGTCCAAGTCCTGTCAAAAAATGAGCTCTTGTCCCGTGTATGGTTGATGACTTGAATGATCTCTGGTACTCCGTTGAAACACCAGAGCTTGTAGTCAAGGGGAAGGCTTCCGTCTGGATTTTCAAGGCGCTCCTCAATCATGATCCGTGGTCTGATGCCATAGTATTGATACTCTCGGTCCTCCCAATAGTAATTGCTATCCAACCAGGCTGACCCGCTGTCGATGAGGTCAGCTCGCTCCACCTGTCCATTCACTATAATTACCTGGTGGCTTGCGTGGTTCGACTTCATGACATAGCGTTCCGGAAGTCTGTCAAATGGGATAGTTCGAGGGTTTTCGCCATTCCACAGGAGCCTGATCAAGTACGTATCTCCTATGGAACATGCCACGTGAGTTCTTACTGAGTATTTATCGGTCAGCTGTGAAAAGACAGGATTGACGCCTCGATTCCAGCTGATCATTCGCCAGAATAGCTTTTCAGTGAATGTCTTTGGCATTTTCATGTTGAGCGGTTTGCCATGCACTCGATGATATCGTGCGAGTAGGATGGCCTCCCCTTCGGATTGGCGTAGCAGGCTACGCTTTGCCTTCTTGATACTATAATAGAGTTGCTGGCACCATGTGCCTCGCAGCCGGTCCTTGAGGTTGGTGGCCCATGTTATGGGGGTAGAATGGTTCATTTCCAAATAGTCCCTTCCCTAAATATGCTGCTGCAGGTCGTCTATTGTTTCAGGCAGCAATCTCCAACCGATGCCAAGTCTTCAATTGTGAAGTACGGATAGCTCACCCTTGAGTATAGGCAAAGACGGTGTCTCCAATTCAGATTTTCGGGGTCGCTTATGTTTCTAGTCTCAATAGAGCCACCATTTCAATAGGGTTGTATCACTTAGCCTTCATCGAGACGGGCGGAAGGGTCACAAGTTTTGATGTGCTCTTGCGTGGAGTTGTGTATGGATTAGGATGCAGATATGTATAGCCCAGAGGACAATGAAAGGCAGATGATGAGGGGCTATCTAGTAGCAGAAACCCTGCCAGGATGACGCACCGCTCACTGCAGAACCGTTTGTGAGAGCCTTAGTTGTGATGGTGAATGCACCGATGTTCTGGGTGTAATGTGCGTCAGATGAATGTAAGACATAATACTTAAGATTGTTATTGCAGGTAAGTACATGGATTGACTGTGGGACATCGTTGGTGTAACCATTGGTTACCATGGTGAATCGTGGCGACATTGCTCTCGGTGTCTATCTCAGGCAGACAACCGGCGAACGTCTCGGCGTTATTGCCGTTGTGCATCAAGTCGGCGCCAGTTGGTCAGGAGAATGGTTCTTTCAGTTACGGTACTTGAGTCGACCGGTCGGAGTGAGCAAGCGAGGCAGTTCAGAATGGAGCTCCAATCTCCGGGAGAAGGATCTGGCCCACTTCGAGCTCATTGGAGCATGGATCACGGCGCAGGCCTTGCTGGCAAGTGGCCCATCTTCTCTGAAGCCAAAGAAGCCACCACGGGTACCAGCTTGGATGCGAGGAATCGGACGACCGAATCAGCTTCGTCTATTTGAAGACTTCTAGTTACCCTCATGGCCGGGTAGAGCCTCAAGGCTGGGACTTCTTTGAAAGAACAGACGTCAGATGATCTCTGCCTGGAGAATCGGTTCGCTCTTAGGGGTATTTTGGTTTTTCCCCTTCGGAAGAGCGCTGTCATGAGACCCAGGTTTTTTGGCGAGGATGACTAATTCTCCGGAACCGGATTTCGACCGGTTTGACCACGAACGGCCTTGATTGAGAGCATGCGCCGAACGATGGAGCGTGCCTCACACCAGATTTTCTCAGGCACGTCGTCGATGGGCATGCTGACCTCACTCTGGGGAAGGTCTGAATTGTTATCCCGACGTGCTTTCGTTGTCATCATGGTCGAAGCCAGATCGGCTGCAGCAACCCGGCGGAGGATATCTTCCAGGGGTGGAAGCGCAAATTGTGGTGGAAGGGATTCACCACGGGATTGTATCGTTCTGATCTGATGTGAAGGCACTTGGTCGGTGGCTTGCGACATCCACATGAGTCCGAGTTTGTGTCGAAGGAACTCCGCAACCCACGCTTGATCATCCGGAGCGATCTCATTCGCTTCAATGGCAAACTCATGATCCTTTACCCATAGCACGATTGCACGATGAATGCACAATGGGGTAGCCCTGCCCGGGACTGACACCTTCAAGGTCAGTTGCATGCCCGCTATGACTGGCATTGAGCCGGTGACTCGCCAACCACGCGTAGTCAGATCGAGGACAGTCCCTTCTGCGACAAATGCACCATCTCCGTACAACACGGGCCAGCTCACTGGAAATCGACTATGTCGCCGTATGGGATCCGTTCTATGACTCATAAACGCTCCCTGTCATCTGTGCCTATCAGGTTGGTAATGCAATGATAGCGGGGAGAGTAACTGAGCATCTTCCTCAAAATATTTACCTCAAAAGAGGGGGTGTGGTTTTGAGTGAACAGCTCTCCTCTACAAGTCCCTCTGCTTCACTGCAGCTTCAAGCATGAGACGCTGGATAGTGCACTGTTTGGGTGGTCGATGGCAAGCCCGATGTGATGTTAGAAGCCTTGTTCGCTATCCGAATTGGTGAAGGAGAAGACCTCGCTGTGTAGGGAGCTAGAATGGTTCTTTACGCTTGCACCCAGCCGATATTGTAGGCCGTTAGTCGATGAGTCGATGTGTATTCCACGAATAGGCGAGGTAGGCTTGCCAGCCTCGCATCTTGGTAGAATGACGGACGATAGCCAGCGGCAAGAGAACCTATCAATGGTCGTGATAGATCGCGAGTTCATGAGTTGAAAGGAGATGTGGTCATGAAGAGGCTTGTATTCGGAATAGTGGGCAGTCTGGTCCTCTTGGTTGTGACGGTGGTGAGTTGGCCTCGTTCCGTTTTGGCTCTTCCCCCGGTCCAAGGGGAAGTGATTTCTGTGACAACAGGGATTCCAGGAACTATGGTGATTCGGGATGACAAAGGGCAGCTTCACATTCTGAATCTTACCCAGCAGACTCAACTCGGGGCTCAGTTTAAGGTCGGGGACAAGGTGCTAGCCTTCTTCAGCCCCTATGGCGTCAGTGCAGTCCAACTCCAGGGAGGAAATCGATAACAGGGCTCGTGTGAATACGTGCGATAGATCGGGCCATCCTCCACCGCATACGGGCGCATCCTTCACCGCCGAGTTGCGGCCAGCAGTCCTGCAAGACCGAGAAGTACCCCGAGGATGACCAGGAATGAGGACGTGTCCGGCAGACTGGTATCCTGAGACGGTGACCAGTCAATGCTAATGCCGAGTGCGATCAAGACGGTACTCAAGGCCAGCATGACCTTCCAGCGGAGCGCGAAGCGCTGATTATTCTCGACCGTATCTTCCTGTATTCCATCCGGCATAGACTCTCCTCGGCTTACAAACTGCTAGCATGGCGAATGGGACTGCCGACGGTCAAGGCGAAGTCTTACCCTTGTCGGGAGCTCCTCCAAGAGCGTATCTTTACGCCTGGTCAGATTGAAGTCATCACGTGAGTGTTGCATGGAGAGTTTAAAAAAGGGCTGGGTGTGGTTCTGGCAGCAAAGCGTCCTCAGTAAAGTCGCCATCCTCGGCCTTATTGCTGCCTTTGTCCCCTTCGTGCTGCCGACGGTCGTGGCCTGGTTTAGGCCGACGATGATTCACGTTGGGGTGTCGTTCTACACCTATGAACGGGGGATTCAGCCACAGGGTATGAATACACTGTATTTCTTTGAACGCCGTAATCTCGTTTCAGATTGCAGTATCCGACGGGAGGAGCAGTCCATCCCGAAGGGACGGGCGAAGTCGCTCGATCCAGAGAGCTGGGTGCTCATCAAGCTCCTGCTTGAAAATGTGTCCAATCGTGACCTGACGAACCTTCGTGTCGGTGTACGGTCTCCCGCCATCAATCAGGCGACGCAGTTGACGGCCGCTCCCACCTTGGTGGTGACCGGGAACAAGGAAGCACCTCCCGATGTGAAGCCATTGTACGTGATCTCAATTGCGACCTTACCGGCAGAGAGTTCGGTGGTGGTGACCTTGAAGACAGCCGTCGACGACAATTTGCGGGACTTTGTTTATGTCAAACGTCGTCCTGTAACCATCCAAGTCCCATATGTCTCGGCAGAGCAATTCAGAGAGTATCCTCCGATTGTCTCCCGCACGAATGCGGTCAAAATGTTGAATCGGGAAGGGGTCTTGCGAAGCCGCAATGACGGTTTCTCCGACGAAACACTTCAAGTCATGATGTTGCCTTCAAGCGAGCCCACGCGGGAAGACGGAGAGATCCCCTATCATCCTCTCCCGAGAGCGAAGGTGTGTTCAGAGGCGGAAGCGGGTACGTGGTGATTGTTGTCTTGATCGATGAGGGCGTACAAAAGTAGAAATCTTATTCGAGTGATGAGGGTGGGTGAGTGGAAGTCTTCCCCTCGAGAAGGCTCCGGATCACCGACTTTCCGGCCAACCAACCTGTTGTCCAGGCCCATTGAAAATTGAACCCACCGATTCTGCCGTCACAATCAAGCATTTCCCCAAGAAGGTAAAGCCCGGCGATCAGCTTCGACTCCATCGTTCGATAGTTGATTTCCTCAAGTGGAACCCCGCCGGCGGTAACTTCTGCCACGTTCCACCCACGGTCACCGATAATCGGAAAACGAAAGTGAGTGAGTGCATTCAATAACCGATCTCGAGTGGGGCGTGGGACCTGGGCCACCGCTGTTTGCGATTCACAGCCCTGGTAACGACAGAGGGATTCGGCAACGCGATCCGGGACCAGGGATGACAACGTTCGAGCCAGTGAGCGTCTGGGATGCTGAGCCGCCTGGGCAACGAACCATGCTCGAAGTTCATCAGCCGACTGTCCGGGAACAAAGTTGCCGTATATTTCGACAACGGTACCCTGTTTTGTGGCCAAGGTCCAGAAGCGGCTGGCATCTAGGACCACGGGTCCACTAATTCCAACATGGGTCCAGAGAAGGCTTCCCGTTCGACGGTCCACTTCTCGCTTCTCTACCAGTGTCGTGAGTTCCACCTCATGGGAGAGGCCTGAGAGAGTAGTCTGGAACATGGAGCGGTCAAGTACCAGTGGAACCAAGGCTGGTGCAGTCGAAGTGATCTGATGCCCAAACCTGCGTGCCAGCTGAAACCCGAATCCGTCGCTCCCAGTTCTCGGTAACGATTGGCCGCCGGTGGCAAGCATGACGCGAGAGGCATGTGTAATGCCATGGCTGTGTTGTACGAGAAACCCGGTGTTGGTGCGGGAAATTGCATCGACACGGTGGTCCGGACAGATCGTCACGCCGGCGCGTCGAGCGCTGTCGATCAATGCCTGAAGCACGGTGCGTGCCTTGTCAGTGACGGGAAAGAGCTTACCCGTCGGTTCATGCTTCAACTCAACGCCGAGGGAAGCGAACCAGGCGACCGTTCGTTCAACCGGAAACGCCGCCAGCACATTCCGGATGATGTTGCGATTCCCAAAAAAATCTTTCGGTGTCACAACGTCGTGAGTCACGTTACATCGTCCCCCGCCCGAGACAAGAATCTTCGCTCCAATGTGTTTCGCGCCGTCCAGCAAGAGGACGCGACCGTCGCTTTGTTCTTGTGCGAGCGTTTGTGCTGCAGCGATCGCGCCGGTCAAACCAGCCGCGCCTGCACCCACGATGACGATAGTGGCAGGGTGATCGGTCATTTCATCACGGCTTCTTCATAGGGTGGTATCGGTGTAGGCCTATTTAT
>CABVSA010000053.1 GCA_902500805.1 uncultured Nitrospira sp.
GCCGGTAGGAGTTCCGGATGAGCATTTCGCAAGCTGGAACTCAAGAACCGACCACCCTGCATGATGCGCTCAATGGCCGTAGGAAGTTCGTGAGCCGAACGCTTCAGCACATAACCTCGCGCCCCCAGCCGAAACGCCTCCGTCACATAGAACGGCCGATCGTGCATGGTCAGGAAGATGATCCGCAGCTCAGGCATTGTGGTGAGCAACCGGCGAGCCGCTTCGAGCCCGTTCATGCGCGGCATCGAGATATCGAGCAGAAGGATGTCCGGCTTGAGGGTTTCCGACGCGCGGAGCAGTTCGACTCCGTCTTGTACAACCCCGACAATGGCGACCGTCTCTCCAAGCTGATGGGCTATGACAAGCACCATCTCTGGATGGTCGTCGGCCAATAAGATCTGCGGTCTCTTCACAGGCTCACCTCAACAGTTGTCAGTCAGGTCATCCCCGATCGCCCGTGCGCAGCAGATTTGCGATGAAACCATGGAACACAACGTCGTTCAGTGCGTGGTCCGCCGGTATGTACCTTGTGCGATTCATACACCACAAGCAACACAGACGGTACTGGAGAAGCACCTAGTTGGCCTGGCCGAGGTTCCCAGGAGGTATTTGTGGAAAGGGTTATACAGAGCTACGGTGTGGAGCAGGAGAGCCCTTGGGTGATGGCATAGCGCATCAATTCGGCAGTGGTGTGGATGTTCAATCGTTGCATGAGGCGCGTTTTGTGGAAGTCGATGGTTTTCACGGAGACGCTGAGGTGAGTGGCGATCTCCTTGGTCCCCTTGCCTTCGCCGATCAATTGCAGGATTTCTCGTTGGCGTGGTGTGAGAGCGGCGACGAGGTCCTTTACCACCGGCTCGCGTTCCGGATTCACCGCACGATCGATCACCGGTGCGGCGATGGAAGGTGTCAGATAGCATTGACCCTGGAGCGCCGCATTGATCGCCAGCGGGAGTTCCACCGGCGCGGAGTGTTTGAGCAGGTACCCGCTTGCGCCGGCTGCAAGGGCTTCCGTCGCATAGGTCGGGCTGGTCTGCATGGTCAGAAAGATCAGCTTCGTACTGGGACAGAGTCGCTTGATCTGCCGAGCGGCGTCGATCCCATTAAGCAACGGCATGGCAATATCCAGGATGATCAAGTCGGGCTCGAGGCGCTGGGCCGCTTCTACGAGGGCACGGCCGTCTCCAACTGCGCCGATAACATCGCAGGTTTCCTCCACGAGTTTTTGCAGACCGGCCAGCATCATGCTGTGATCGTCGGCCAGCAGGGCGCGCGGTCTCGGCATCGGCTCTCCTTTCCTTATCATTCACGCGATCGGCATCAAGATGTCGAGAGAGACTGGGCGATCGGACTTTGGCTGTCAAGCCTCCGATTCAATGGGGAGTCAGAGAGCGGTACCCACGCATGGACCTCCGTTCCCTGGCCGGGACTACTTCGAATACGAAAGGTACCCTGAAAGAGACGCACCCGCTCTTCCATGCTGATGAGCCCCAGCCCGCGAGCGGTGGATCCTGCCGGTTCTTGAATAAATCCCTTTCCGTCGTCGCGGACACAGATTCCCACGCCTGTGGCGGTGCCGAGCAGACGGACCAGCACCTCAGAGGCCTCGGCATGCTTGAGTATATTTTGGAGACTTTCCTGCGTCACACGGTAGAGGCACGTCGCCAGGTCCATCGAAATGGACTGGGGTATATTTCGTTGCGTGTACTGGACCTTCAGGCCGGTACGGCGACTGAAGTCATCGACCTGATCTCGGATCGCGGCCTCTAAACCGAGGTGTTCGAGGAGCGATGGGTGTAATCGGTAGGCGAAGTTATGGATGTCCTCGGCCAGCTGGGCGGCTGTTTTTCGCAGGTGTTCGATATGGGCTTGAGGCGGAGCATTGGATGAATCGTTTCGTGCGAGAGAGCCGATCTCTACCGCCAGAATCGCAAGCCGTTGCGTCATGTCGTCGTGCAGCTCACGGGCAATCCGCTGCCGCTCCTGATCCTGCGCCCTCAGCAATTTCGTGGTCAGATCCACCAGCTGTGTTTCGTGTTGACGCAACTCTTCTTCCTCGTATTTCCGCTGAGTAATGTCCTTTTCCGATCCGACCAGGCGGATGGCTCGACCTTCCTTGTTCCACAGGGCATAGGCTCGGTCCAGGACCCAGATCCACCTGTCGTCTCGGCGACGGATGCGGTACTCCTCGCGGAATCCCTGTCGCTTCTTTGCAAGATACTCCTCAAGATTGCCGAGGACGCGGGGACGGTCGTCGGGGTGGATGCGTGTCGACCACTGTTCAAATGTCTCGGGGCTCTCATTGCTGTCGAACCCATGCATCTCCTTCCAGTGAGACGAATGGGCGACCAGACGAGTCTGTAAATCCCAATCATAGACGCCGTCGTGTGTGGCCTGGGTCACGAGTTCCCAGCGATCCAGTGCAGATTGGAGCTGTGTGGTTCGCTGTGTCACGCGGGATTCAAGCTGCTCGTTTGTGACGCGTAAGGCCTGCTCCGCCTTCGCACGGTGTGTAATTTCGTGCTGGAGATCCACTCGTGCACGTTCAAGTTCGCGCGTGCGTTGCATGAACAAGTGTCCCCCCAAGAGCACCGACCAGAGTACGAGCAGCGCCATACAACGGTTGAGGACGGACCACAGAAATGGAATCCCAGTTGGAGAAAGAAACCACCCAACGATGATGAGGATTGAGCAGATCCCACCCGTCGAGAACGCGGCACGCCACCCCGCGAGCCACAGGCACATGAGACAGATCGGCGTATAGAGAACAAAGACGGCAAAGCCAAGTGGGGTACGCCAGTCGAGCACAAAGACCGTGATGACAGGGAGAACGAGCAAGAGCATGGCTGCACGCAGGGAGCCTGAAGCAGGCATAAGACGCTTTCCCTCTTTGCTTCCGATAGCTCTACCAGGAAGTGGATGGATCATAGGCTTCTGCAGGCAGTCATCGCAATAGTCGAGCAGCATTGATGAGGTCCCATGCAGGTCGCCTAGGAGAGTTTCACCCTCGGAACTAGGTAAATCACTAGTGCTGCGTACCCGACCAGGGCAGAGCGACAGCACATTGTTCCATCGCACCAACTGGTCATGCGGGCCAAGGCGTTGACTCATGACGGAGGAGTCGGGATACGGCACGAGACGTCTATCGCTCTCTCCTGTTCAACGCGCACTGTATCACGAGGGCTAGGTAAGTCTTCGGGATATTCTGGGCGATCACCCAGTAGTAGTCGCATCAGCGCATTCGTTACGGTGCAAATGCAGAAATGATGAGGTTTGTACTCCACAGCGAGAGGGAAACGAGCCGAACTGAATGTCATGCAACACGGAGTCGAGCAGATGGGAGCAATCGCTCAACAGAAGGGGGCCTGCCCCCGCTGCCATGGATACATGGTGCCGCTGATTCCTGACGGCTCGGAGGAAATCTTGCTGGGGCCGTGCGAGTCGTTCGGCTTTCGCTGCATCAACTGCGGCGAGCGGATTGATCCACTGATCGTGACCAATCGACGGGCTTCCAACCAGTAATGGCACGACCATGGGAAAGAGCCGGATACCTGAAGGTGAATAGGGCGATCGTGGCCTCAACAGAGGTTGGAGACGTGTATGTGGGAATGAAGAGGTATGGATTCTACAGACTGCCTCAGCATGAGAGAACCATAACCTATGGGAGGGCATCATGGACCGAGTATGGGTGTATTTAGGCGGGATGGCAGTGGTATTTGGCATCGCGATCTATGCCGTGATTTCCATCGTGAAAAGCACGAGTCCTCCGGCGTATTGAGGACATGAGGAGGTGTAAGCGAGGTAGGGGAACCAGGTGAGACGATCAACCGTCTCACGCAACGGGCACGCAATTGCCCGAACTATCAGAGGAGGACAGACCATGAGGATAAGGACCGTGATCGGGATATTCTTGGCGCTCAGCTTGCTGATGGTCATGCCGGTTTTGGCCTCGGATGACTTAGAAGCACTGATCAAGTCAGGGGATCATCGCAAGTTGGAAATGTACTATGCGGAAGAGGCGAAGGCCCTCAAGGCTAAAGCCGACAAGTGGGAGGTGCTCGCCGAATATTACGAGAAGTTCCCGGACGAATATTCCGGCGGGAGCGAGAACGTGCACAAGCATATCGAGAATGTTCGAGCCATGGCCGAGGACTATCGGAAGGCCATGCACGAGGTACGTGATTTGGCCTTGCGCCATCACTCCTTGATCCGGAAAGGCCCGTGAAACTTGCGCGAACGAATCGGAGGCTGCGCTGTCGTGTGCCATCGACAGAGCTGGATTGTCAGGGGGGATCAGTTGCACACGAGGCGCGGCCTGAAAGCCTAAGGAGAACTCATGAAAACTCACAGTGACCACAAGAAAGAGGAACCGTTGGGACGCTCAGCTGGTAGGGATTCCGCTCACAACGCTTCAGGTGATGGCGAGCTGCTGCAGCGCATCGCCGTGCGTGCCTACGAACTCTATCGGGAACGGGGGGCTATCGACGGACATGATCTCGATGACTGGCTGGAGGCTGAGCAAGCAGTTCTGAGCCCCGAGGCAAAGCCCGAGAGCTTCGTAAGAAGTGTTCTGTGATCATCAGAAGAAGGAGGGACTCATGAGACTACGATTTCCGTTGATGTGGGGACTCGCCATGCTGGTGTTGGCCGCCGGAACCATGACAGTGGCCGACTTGGTCTTTGGCGAAGAACACAGCAAGGTTGACATGGCGGCTGCGGCTACGGTCACGATCGACGAAGCCATTAAAACGGCGTCAGAAAAAGTATCGGGGAAGGTCATCGAGGCTGAGTTGGAGGAGAAGCATCACACCCTCGTCTGGGAGGTTGAGGTTGTTACCCCGGAAAACAAGGTTATGGAAGTGCATATCGACGCCAAAACCGGTGCGGTGATCGATGTGGAGGAAGGAAAAAATAAGTCTGGGCGGCTCAAACGACCGAGGTCGTGAACGCCGGCCATCATCCAGGCTGACATGTGGAACCTGGGCATATGTGTGTTGTTCGCAAGGAAGGGGAGATGAGGAGGCCGGTCCTGGCGAGTTGGCACTGTATGCGCCGGGAATTTGTGACCTGCGAGTCAGGATCGATGGGAAGTTTGCTCGCCCATCGTGGCGGATGGATGTGTGGTGATTTGCAACAGCTGGGCAGTGAGACCCCAGCCTGAAATGCCTCAGTGCGTAGAGCCTTTCTCAAGAAAATATAGCGATTCTGAAGCGAGACTCTCTTTGATAGTTGAAGAACTGTCGCGTGACGCGCTTTCTCACACCCCAAGATCCACTGGCACTGGGATTGCGACTCCTGCCGCAGATATAGGGGTGATGGCTGGAGCGAGAATCGGCGAAAGGTGCCTGTGGTGTGGCCACAACAAGCATCGGCAAGACCGTGAGTGAGAGCGTACGCGAGAGAGAAGATATCGATGGTTGAGCAGCCCAGGGGGAAACTGACATGGATGGGGGCCTTTCTTCGGGAACTGTTCAGTATGCCGCGGCGGCATGTGGTCGTGTTTCTCATTGCAACCCTGGTGCTCGTGTTCCTAGAAGTCGAATTCATGGAAGACTGGCATCTCATTCATATCGTGAAGCTGCTGGGGGTAATGGGCTTTCTCTATTTGCTGTGGGCAGCCTGGTGGACTCGGACCGATGGCCTCAAATCTTGAACGAAAGGGCTGTCGGAGAATGGTGCGATCCGAGTGCGCGACGGATCGGCCAGGACGGACGGAGTCACAATGTGATGGGCGACTGGGTCGCGAGGACGGGGAAGAACGCGAGTGAGAGCTGGGCGAGCAGGGAGGACGGTCGATGAGTATCGAGATTGCTCGTGAGGTTCTGTTCTGGTCCGCGGCGATCAATTACGGGCTGGTGCTGTTCTGGTTTCTGCTCTTCGCAGGGGCTCATGATTGGATACAGCGGCTGCATGGCCGATGGTTCCGGTTGCCGACCGAACGATTCGACGCGCTGCACTATGCGGGCATGGCGATCTACAAGATCGGCATCCTGCTTTTTAATGTGGCGCCCTATGTCGCCTTGCGGATCGCAGCCTGAGGTGGGAGGAACGCGATTGCGTCCGGAGCGGCAGCGAGGCTTCCGTGCATGAATCGGGGGCGATGCTGCTCGTCGAAGGAGAATAGTGATGGATTCCCTGGCCATACTGGGTGTGCTCGCCATGATTATTGGGATCGTTGGTCTGGTCGTGCTGCTGAAAAGTCGAAAGAACAACATGCGCTGAATCCGCACGCCGGATCGGTTGGTCCGGTACAGAGACTGGAGGAACGACATGACAAGAGGCAGAAGGTGTTGGACAGGGCGTGCGTGCTGGCGCGTACTCGGTCTCGCGACAATTATCAGTCTGTCGTGGCTTAACGCTGAACGGAGCCTGGCGTTAGAAGCAATGTCGGCACAAGAATCGCGCATCGAACTCACCATTCGCAACTCGACATTCGTGCGCACCAAGACCATGCCGATCCACGCCGGGGTGCCCATGGTGCTGGTGGTCCGTAACGAAGACCCAGTCCCCCATGGATTCATCTCCCCGATGTTTTCCGGATTACAGTTGACGGTCGAGGCAGGAGGCATCGAGGTGTTCGGAAGAGGGATTGACGGTGTGCATATTGCGCCCGGTCAGACGGCGGTGATCCGGCTGACGCCCGACCGACTGGGAAAGATGACGTTCCGCTGCGATTTGCATCCCAAGGTGGAGGGTGAACTGTATCTATTGGACATGCCGGTGGGATGAGCGTCGAACTGAGCGCCACCCCAACAATGGAGAAGGGGCGGCACGGCGATTCAGACGGGGAACGCCACGGGCAAGAAAGTCGGGATCTGAGGGCAGGCGCCGAGCGACCATTCTGAGTGTGCGCGCCTTCCGGTCGCGCACGGCATCGACAGTCTTTTGCTGAACCCGGTCGTGGTGCTGGACAGGGAGCGGGCGTGTGCCAACCAAACGTGACGAGGGGCGATGACCAGTGCATTATTCTACGATCGGTTGCAGTTTGCGTTCACGGCAACCTTTCATTATCTCTTCCCACAATTGACCATGGGGTTAGCGGCCTTGCTCCTCTATCTGAAGAGCCGCGCCTATTGGAACCGTGATGCGCACTATGACGAGGCGGCCCATTTCTGGACGAAGATCTTCGCCTTGAGCTTCGCGTTCGGCGTCGTCACCGGGATCCCCTTGGAATTTCAGTTCGGCATGAATTGGGCGAGGTTTTCGACGTTTGCCGGCGGCGTCATCGGCCAGACCTTGGCCATGGAGGGCGTCTTTGCCTTTTTCCTGGAATCCACGTTTCTCGGCGTCCTGCTGTTCGGAAGAAAGACCTTCGGTCCGTTTGTCCAATGGATGACGACATTGATGCTCTTCTTTGGGTCGTGGCTCTCGGGGCTGTTCATTCTCGCGACGAATGCGTGGATGCAACATCCGGTGGCCTATGCCGCCGATGAGGCCGGCGCGGTCCACGTGACGAGTCTCTGGGGCTTGCTGACCAACCCCTGGCTGGTGTGGCAGTTCGCGCATACGATGACGGCCGCAGTTGTCACCGGGTCCTTTGTGATGGCCGCCGTGGGGGCCTACTATCTGCTCTCTGGTATTCACCTCGACCAGGCCAAGACGTTTCTCCGAACCGGGGTTGTTGTTGCGGCGCTGGCCAGTTGCCTGATGCTCTTTCCGACCGGACACCATGCGGCACTGCAGGTCTTTGAGCATCAGCCCATCAAAGGGGCGGCATTCGAGGGCCACTTTTACACCGAATCAGGAGCCGATCTGGTGATCTTCGGCCAGCCGAATATGGACACGCTCACGATCGACAATCCGCTCGTCGCGCCCAAGATGCTCAGTTTCATCATTCATAAGCACTTCGACGCCGAGATCAAAGGGCTCACTGAGTTTCCTCGTGAAGACTGGCCGGACACCATGCCGCTGCTCTACTACACCTACCACATCATGGTCGGCCTGGGGTCGCTGTTCATCCCGCTGATGCTGACGGCGGTGGTCCTCCTCTGGCGCGGACGTCTGTTTCAGGCCCGATGGATGCTCTGGACGATCATGCTCATGGCGCCGTTTCCCTACATTGCCACGACTGCCGGGTGGATGACCGCCGAACTGGGACGGCAGCCGTGGCTCGTGTATGGCTTATTCCGAACGGCCGACGGCAACTCGCGATTGGTGGGGTCCGGCAATGTCCTGTTCACGTTACTCGGCTTCCTCGGTCTGTATCTGTTGTTGGGCCTGCTGTTTCTGTTTGTGTTGTTCCGAACAGTCGCTCGTGGTCCTGCCGTGCCTGTCGGGTTGAGTGCGAACGGGAAGGGCGCGTTGTGAGCGAGGAGATGCTGTCGAATGAGCCCCTGTGGTTCGCGATCGTCGCCGCGGTGTTCGCCGTCTATGCGGTCCTGGATGGATTCGTGTTCGGGGCTGGCATCCTCTACCTGTTCATCGCGCGAACCGACGCGGAGCGGCAACTGGTCTTGAAGGCCATCGGTCCGGTGTGGAAGGGCAATGAAGTGTGGCTGGTGGCTGGCGGAGGTTTGTTGTTCCTCGCCTTTCCTAAAGCCTTCGCGTCTGGATTCAGCGGGTTCTACTTGGCCCTCAACCTTGTCCTCTGGTGTGTGATTCTGCGTGGGGTGTCGATTGCCGTACGGTCCCACCTCGACAATCCCTTATGGCGAACGTTCTGGGACGCGATCTTCGCCTTGTCTAGCCTACTGCTGGCCCTGATTTTCGGCGTGGCCTTGGGCAATCTGATTCGGGGCGTGCCTCTCTCTGCCGATGGCCAATTCTTCGCCGCGCTCTGGACCACCTTCACGCCTGGACCGACGCCGGGCATCCTGGACTGGTTCACCGTCCTCGTGGGTGCCCTCAGCGTTACGATACTTGCCGTCCATGGGGCACATTTTCTCATCATCAAGACGGAGTCGGCGGTCCATGATCGAGCAAGCCGGATTGCGCACACCGGCGTATGGACTGTGATGCTCCTGGCCATGGTGGCTATCTCGTTGGCGCCATCTGTCCAGCCGACGCTCTGGCACCGGTACGACGCGCATCCGGTCGGGTTTGTCCTACCACTGATTGCCGTGGTGGCGGGGGCCACGACACTCGCTTGCCGTCGCCACGGATGGGATGGGGCCGTCTTCTTAAGCTGGAGCCTCTTCATCCTGGGTCTCTTCGGCAGCGTGGCCTGGGGTCTCTTTCCGAATTTATTGATGGCGACGGGAAACCCGGCGTACAGCCTGACCATTCACAACAGCGCCGCATCGCCCGACGGATTGCAGCTCGGCCTCGTCTGGTTCCCCATCGGTATCAGCCTGGTCATGACCTATACGCTATGGGTCTATCTGAGCTTCCGTGGGAAAGTGGCGCGGTCGCCTGTCGAGGAGCACTATTGAAAAGGCCGTGCAGCCGGCGCCGACAGGAGCGAGTCTCTGAGGGATTGGGCCAGACCGGCCGGTGAGGAAACGGTTGGGTCACACGGTATGCGGAGGTGAGACATGATCGGACAATCAGTCAAACTCACGAAGATTCGCGGAATCGACATCGGGATCCATTACTCGTGGTTCATCGTCTTTGTGCTCATTACGTTTTCGCTGACCACGAGGTTTGCATCGGAACATCCCCAGTGGACGCTCGCCGAGCACTATATGGTCGGGATTGCCACAAGCCTCCTGTTCTTCAGCTCGATCCTGGTGCATGAGCTGGCGCACAGTTTCGTCGCGCTGGCCAAAGGCATGCCGGTCCGTTCGATCACGCTTTTTGTATTCGGCGGCGTCGCGCAGATCGGACGGGAGCCGGATCGGCCGATGACGGAATTCCAGATCGCGATTGCCGGCCCCATCGCCAGCGCCCTGCTGGCTGTGGGGTTCGGCGTGATCGCCTATCTCGGTGGCGATCAGTTCGAACGGCTCTCGGCGCTTGCAGGTTGGCTCGCCTCGATCAACCTGATGCTCGCGGTATTTAATCTCGTGCCGGGCTTTCCGCTCGACGGGGGGCGGATCTTTCGCGCAGCTCTCTGGCACATGACCGGCGATCTCACGAAAGCGACGCGCATTGCGGCGGGAACGGGCCAAGGGATCGGGTATGTCCTCATCTTCTTTGGCATTGTGACCAGCTTCACCATCAATTGGTTCAGTGGGCTCTGGCTGGCGTTCATCGGCTGGTTCCTCATGAACGCGGCACAGGAAAGCGTCGTGCAAGTCAGCGTGCGCTCTGCGTTGAGCGGATTAGCGGTGGAAGATGTCATGAGCCGTGACTGTCCGGTCGTGCCGGCCAGGATGGCGTTGGCGGAACTCGTGCGCGAGCACATTCTCAAGACAGGACAACGGTGTTTCATCGTGGTCGAGGGGAGCCGACTGGAGGGACTCGTCACACTCCATCAGATCAAAGCGGTCCCCCAAGAACGGTGGGCCCAGGTGTCGGTCGGCTAGGCCATGACGCCGGTGTCGTAGCTCCGGATCGTGGCGCCCACACAGCCGCTCCTGGATGTGCTCCAGCTGCTGGAAGGTCGCGATATCAATCAAGTTCCGGTGGTGGCAGGAGATCGTCTCCTGGGCATGATCACACGGGATCATCTGTTACGGGTGCTCGCGCTCAAGCTGGAACTGGATATGCCGGGCATCAGAGAACTGCCCGCGCCGGGGTTGTCCCAGTGGCCGCGGGTTTCTTCGACTCCATGATCCGACGCGATTCTCGAAGATAGCGGCATCTTGCTGGACTGATGGGCACCGATGATGAGAGACCTCGACGCGCATTCCGAGGACTACACAGTCAGGACCGTTCGTCTGGTGCTGACGATCGGGCTCTTGCTGCTCGGTGTGGCGTTGCTCAGTCCGTTCCTGTCTCCGCTCCTCTGGGCTGCGGTACTCTGTTACGCCCTGAACCCGGTCTATACCTGGCTGGTGCGGGTCAGCGGCGGACGTCGCGCCGTGAGCGCGCTGGCCATGTGCGTGATGCTAACCGTGGGAATCATTGCACCACTGACATACGGGGCGTTGGTGGTCGCCCAAGATGTCACCACCACCTACAGAACCTTGGTGGTGACGTTGCGAGACGGCGAGCCACCGTGGTTCGAGGGATGGCGGGACTCCCCGCTGCTGGCCGCGCCGATCACGGCGCTGGCGAATCTGGAACGACTGACCGGCACCGATCTGCGGGCGAGTCTCGTCGACAATCTGACGGAACTTGGGAAGATGCTCGTCGAACAAGTCACGCGCATCGTGACCCATGCGTTCCATGCGCTCGTGCAACTCGCGATGATGCTGCTGTGCGCGTTCTATTTCTTTCGCGATGGGGACGCGTTGATCGAGTGGCTGGCTTCCACGACGGTGCTCGAGCCGGAGCGTCGACGGGTGCTGACGAGGCGCTTCGACGAGGTCGTCAAGGGTGCGGTGTACGGCAGTACCGTCATCTCCCTACTGGAAGGGTTGGTGGGTGGGACGGCGTTCTGGCTCGTCGGATTGCCTGCACCGGTTCTGTGGGGGGCGATCATGGCGATACTGGCGTATCTTCCGCTCGTCGGGGCCGGCCTGGTCTGGATCCCGGCTGCAGCTTATCTGATGTGGCAAGGGGCATATGGGAAGGCCATGATCCTGGTCGGATTCGGGATCGTGATCGCCGTTATGGATTATCTCATCCGTAATATTCTGGTCGGCGGCCGGTCGAATCTGCACACGCTGCTGGTCTTCTTTTCCGTCTTAGGAGGCCTTCAACTGTTTGGGTTAGTCGGTATCGTGGCAGGGCCATTGGTGGTGGCGGTGGGCATCACCGTGGTCGAGATGTGGCGAGCGGAGGCGACGGAGGTTCCTCCATCAAACGTTTAAGTAAGTCACTCAGTGCCTCGGGGAACGAATGTTTCACTCAACGAGCGGTTCATGATGTGCGCTTGTTCTGAAACCTGTGTTCCTCGCCCTGTGTTCTGCATTGCGAGACAGCCTCCGGCGAACGCGAGATGGGGAGAAAAGCCCATGAGGACTCTATGATCCAGGCCGGTGCGCGTCGGGGGCGCTGGTCGCTTCTCTTGGCGACGGACTTCCAAGAGCCGGCGAGGCGGGCATTGCTCCATGGCATGAAGCTGGCGACGGCGTTAGAAACCTCGCTGACCATTCTGCATGTCGTGAAGACGCCGACAGATCTACCCCGCAGGGCTCCCGATGGTCAGGCGTTGCGATCGCTGCGGACCTCGGCACTGCTGGAGCTCGGACGCCTGACTCGGCTGGCAAAAGAACGTGGTGTGTCGGCACAACCACTGTTGCTCTATGGTGACCCGATTGGCTGTATTGTGGAAACCGCTAGGCAGGTTCATGCAAAGATGGTCGTCATCGGTACAGAAGGACGTACCGGGTGGGATCGGCTACGGATCGGGAGTATCGCGCGAGGGGTGGTTCGTGAGGCGCCTTGTCCCGTATTGACGGTCCATGGCGGCCTTGCCGGAGATGTTTTTCGTCATCCAGCCAAAGTACGTCTCAGGCGTGTGCTCCTCGCGACGGACTTTTCTCGCGATGCCAATTCGGCTTTTCAGATTGTTCGGAGCCTCGCTCCGAAGCTCCGGGCTTCGATTCGTGTTGTCCATGCGTCAGAATCTCCCTCGAACAACAAGCAGGCGGAACGAATGATCACGAGGCAAGTCCGAGAGCTCCAGAATGACGAGATCGAGGCGGAGGGCAATTGTGTACAGGGGGCACCGGTCGAGGTCATTCTGAGACAGGCTGCTATGTATCAAACGGATCTCCTCGTGGTTGGAACGAGTGGACGGCGAGGGCTCAGCCGGCTGGTTCTCGGCAGTGTGGCGGAAGCGCTCATTAAGCGAGCCGGGTGTCCTGTGCTCACGGCGCAACACAAACGCGAACCGTTCATCACACCATGACATTGACGATCGAATATCTTCTCCTCGCGGCGTCGGGGCTTCTGTTGCTCAGTGTCATCGCGAGCAAAGCATCGGGGCGATTGGGAGTGCCGGCATTGCTGTTGTTTCTCCTCATCGGCATGCTCGCCGGTTCCGATGGTCCTGGTGGCATTCATTTTGACGATCCCTGGTTTGCTCAATCCCTCGGAGTCGTCGCGCTTGCCTTCATTCTGTTTGCCGGTGGGCTGGACACCCACTGGGCGAGTGTGCGACCGGTGCTCGGCTACGGCGTGGCGCTGTCGACGCTCGGCGTCGCGATCACGGCTGGGCTCGTGGGCTGGTTTGCGACCGTGGCCTTGGAGATGTCCTGGACCGACGGACTCCTCATCGGCGCCATCGTCTCCTCCACCGATGCGGCCGCTGTGTTTGCTGTGATGCGGTCGAGATCCGTCAGCTTGCGTGAGCCCTTAAAACCGTTGCTCGAATTAGAGTCCGGCAGTAATGATCCAATGGCGGTCTTCCTGACACTAGGGCTCATCTCATTGATCACAGGAGCATCCGGCTCGCCTCTCGATCTCATCCCCATGTTCGTGCGGCAAATGGTGCTCGGTGCCGCGATCGGGTACGGCACGGGCAAGCTCATGGTGCTGCTCGTCAATCGATTGCGCTTGGAGTACGAAGGCCTCTACCCCGTCCTGACGTTGTCCCTCGTGCTCTTGACCTACAGCGGGAGCACGTGGCTAGGGGGCAACGGCTTTCTCGCGGTGTATTTAGCTGGGCTCATGATGGGCAACAGTGAATTCCTCCACAAACGCAGCCTGATGCGGTTTCATGACGGACTTGCGTGGTTGATGCAGATCGCCATGTTTCTCACACTCGGCCTGCAGGTCTTCCCCACGCAACTCGTGCCGATCGCGGGGCCGGGGTTGTTGCTGGCATTGTTCCTGATGGTTTGTGCCAGGCCGGTCTCCGTGTTTGCCACCTTGGCCTTCACAGGTCTCTCGTTCAAGAAGAAGACGATGGTGGCCTGGGTAGGATTGCGCGGGGCCGTGCCTATTATTTTGGCGACCTTCCCGTTGCTTGCTGGTGTTCCGCAAGCCGCACTGACTCTTCAACCTCGTGTTTTTTATCGTGCTGACCTCCGTGTTGCTGCAAGGGACCTCCATCCCGCTGGTGGCCCGGTGGCTTGGTGTCGATGAACCCGTCTCGGCCCGCATGGAATCCTCTCCGGTATGGGATGCCCCGACGATTCTCAAGAGCGGCCTGCTCGAAATACGAATTCCGGAGTATTCCGCAGCAATTGGCCAACGATTGCTGGACCTCGGTCTTCCAAAAGGCGCCTTTATCCTTTTGATGGTCAGAAACGGCCAATGTTTTGTTCCGGACGGGACGACGATGCTGCAGGCTCATGATTCCCTGCTGGCCTTCACTGATCAACCGTCCTTTCTCCGATTACGTTCGATTCTCGACAGGCGGCATCCGATTTCACCTAAGGAACCACCGGACGACCGGGGTATTGAGGTTGTGTAGTGACGAACCATCACCATCTTCCTATACATGAAATTCTTCTCTTACTTGAAACTGACATGGCGCAAGGCCTCGCCTCGGAGGAAGCGGCGCGGCGAATAGAACGGTTCGGGCCAAATGTCTTACCAAAAGTCCGGCGCCATGGGCCAGTGATCCGTTTCCTGCTGCAGTTTCATCATCCGCTTATCTACGTGCTGCTGGCGGCGACCATCGTGACCGCCCTGCTGGGTGAGTGGGTGGATGCCGGCGTGATCTTCGGCGTCGTGTTGGTGAACGCGCTGGTGGGGTTCATCCAGGAATCACGGGCCGAAGCGGCGCTCGATTCGCTGGCAGCGATGATGAAGACCGAGGCGGTGGTCCGACGTGACGGACAAAAACGGCGGATTGTGTCGGCGGATATCGTTCCCGGCGACGTGGTGCTGCTGGAATCCGGAGATAAGGTTCCCGCCGATCTCCGGCTCACGGCCATTCGCGAGCTGCGCGTCGATGAATCAGCACTGACCGGGGAATCGGTGCCGGTCGAGAAGGCCGATCACGTCTTGCCTCCCGAGACGTTGGTTGGAGATCGCAAGAACATGGCCTTCTCCGGCACGTTCGTTACCTATGGCCAAGGCACCGGTGTCGTCGTCGGCACGGGAACAGAGACGGAGTTGGGGCGCATTCACCAATTAATGGGGGAGACGACGCAGCTTGCCACACCGCTCACGAAGAAGCTGGCTTCCTTCAGTAAGGTACTCACCGTCGCAATCCTTGGCTTGGCGGCAGTCACCTTCGTGCTCGGACTATGGCGAGGACAACCAGTCACGGAAATCTTCATGGTGGCGGTCGCGTTGGCCGTGAGCGCCATTCCAGAAGGTTTGCCCGCAGCGGTTACGATTACCTTGGCGATCGGTGTCGGCCGAATGGCAAAGCGGCATGCCATCATTCGCAAGCTGCCCGCAGTGGAAACACTCGGCGGTACCACTGTGATCTGTTCCGATAAGACTGGCACGCTCACCAAGAACGAAATGACGGTTCAGGCGATTCTGGCAGGAGACCGTGTCTTCGAGGTAGCAGGCGCCGGTTATGAGCCGGTCGGACAAATTAGTGAGGTGTCAGGGGTGAGGGGGGAGGTGATTTCTCCTGACGCCTTACCCCTTACCCTTCCCCCCTCGCCTCTTTCACCCGCCTTATGCGAAGTCCTGGCGGCCGGCGCGCTCTGCAACGAGGCCCAGCTTGTGGAGAGAGATGGACGATGGACTGTCACGGGCGATCCGACAGAGGGGGCATTGCTGGTGGCCGCACGCAAGGGCCGCATCGATGTGGATCAGCTTGCAAGTGACTGTTCCCGACTCGACAGCATCCCTTTCGAATCTGAGCGGCAATTCATGGCCACGCTGCACCGGCCGGGAGCAACCTGTGACGTCACGATCTATCTGAAGGGAGCTGTGGAAAAAGTCATTCAGCTCTGTGATTGGATCCTGGCGGCGGACGGAACCGAGCAGCGATTCGATCCACAGCAGATTCTGACTCATGTCGAAGCCTTCGCCGAGCGAGGGCTCCGTGTCCTGGCATTCGCACGCAAGTCGCTGGCGGCCGATACTAGTATGCTCGCCGATCGCGATGTCGACGGAGGCCTGACGTTTCTCGGGCTCCAGGCCATGATGGATCCTCCACGACCTGAGGCCGTCGCGGCCGTGCACGCTTGTCAAAGTGCCGGGATCGCGGTGAAGATGATCACCGGGGACCACGCGCTGACGGCGCGTGCCATCGCGAAGCAGATCGGTCTGAACGGGCGTAAGGATCGCCGAAACGGTGAATTGAGCGCACTGACCGGCCAAGAGTTAGCGGCCATTCCCCAGATGGCGCTTGCGGAGGTCGCCGACCGCACCGTAGTGTTCGCACGGGTATCCCCTGAGCAAAAACTGCGCTTAGTGGAAGCTCTGCAAGCACGCGATCACATCGTGGCTATGACCGGTGACGGCGTCAACGACGCCCCGGCGTTGAAACAGGCAAATATTGGGGTCGCGATGGGCCAGGGCGGAACTGAAGTGGCCAAAGAGGCTGCCGACATGGTGCTGACTAACGACAATTTTGCGTCAATCGAAGCGGCCGTCGAAGAGGGTCGGTGCGTGTTCGACAATTTGACCAAATTTATTGTCTGGACGCTGCCGACAAATGGAGGCGAGGGCCTCGTGCTGCTGACGGCCATTGCATTGGGGACGGCTCTTCCGGTGTTGCCGGTGCAAATTCTGTGGATCAACATGACGACGGCGGTGGCGCTCGGTTTGATGTTGGCATTTGAGCCGAAGGAGCCCGGCATCATGCAACGGCCACCCCGAGACCCTGATCAGCCGATCCTAACAGGCGTCTTGATCGAACGAATCCTATTAGTCTCAACGCTCATGCTGGCTGGCGCCTATGGTGTGTTTCTGTGGGAATTGGAACGGACCGCTTCTGTGGTGGCCGCCCGCACGGCGGCGGTGAACGTCTTCGTGATGGTCGAATTGTTCTACCTGTTCAACTGTCGGTCGCTGGAACACACCGTGTTTCATGTTGGTCTGTTCAGTAATCCCTGGATCTGGCGTGGGATCACCACGATGACCGGGTTGCAACTCTTGTTGACCTACAGTTCGAGCATGAACCGGTTGTTCCACACGGCGCCGATAGACGGGCTAGCCTGGGCGCTGATCCTGGCGGTGGCTGTGACCGTCTATCTCGTGGTAGAAGTGGAGACCTGGTTACGGTTGCAATGGAATCACCGGAGCCGAATACGGCGACTATCGTGAAATCAGCTCTCATGTCTCAGTCAGTGGGGCGTGGATTTGTCCTAATGAGTACTGTATGTGTAGCGATCTTACAGGAGATGTATCATGAGCGAACTGGTTTGTATCGCATTTAAGGATTCCAGCACAGCTGATCGAGTCTTGAACGAACTCCGAGCGATGGAAAAAGATTATGTGCTTGATTTGGAAGATGCCGTGATCGTCGTTCGTGATATGGATGGCAAGGTCCATCTCAAACAATGTGTCGATGTGTTTGGCGGTGCGACGACACAAGGCGTGGCCCTGGGCATGTTGTGGGGCGGACTCATGGGCCTGCTGTTCCTCAATCCCCTGGCTGGCCTTTTCGGCAGTCTCGCTGGGGGAGCTGGTGCCGGAGCGATCACCACGACGGCAAGCGAGTACGGACTCCTGAACGACTATGGGATTCCCGATAAGTTCATCAAGGACTTGGGAGGCACCCTCACGCGAGGTACCTCGGCGATTTTCTTGCTGATCCGGAGCGCTGATCACGACAAACTAGTGGCCAGCTTCTCACGATATGAGGGAACCATCCTCACGACCTCGTTAACCGCAGCGCAGGAAGAGAAGCTGCGGGTTGCACTGGCTCAGGAACAGAAACACACGAGAGGGAGGGCGTAATAGTACCTCCCACAAACAGGTTCGCGCGATGATCGTGTATGGGGCGACAGCCGTGATGCCGATAGCGTGTGTGTTATACGGTACGTTCATTAGTATGAATCCGATGAACTGAAGGGCATCATCTTCCTGATATTGCTTAACGGGTGCGGCTTGCCTGATGGTGCACTGCAGTTCCGTGGTGACACACATGCTCGGGGTTTCGGG
Source organism: uncultured Nitrospira sp. (assembly GCA_902500805.1). GTDB lineage: Bacteria > Nitrospirota > Nitrospiria > Nitrospirales > Nitrospiraceae > Nitrospira_D. The sequence continues at coordinate 17,956 of CABVSA010000053.1, forward strand.
CACACTCCTTGCCTTACTGGATTCGGATCTGCTCACCAAATCAGAGCTGGACTCCGAGGATTTTCCCACTCTGAGCCGGAACGACCTCTGTTGTTCCACTCGTTCCCCAAGGTTCGTCCTGTGCTCCATCTTCCGGTGCTAGCCGCGTCGGTGTTTTATCCCCCCGCTGCCTAGTCAGATCCCGATTGGCTATTGGGAGGGCCGCTGTATTCGGCAAGCCCATGCCTGATAGGGGAGAAGAGCAGTGTTCCGCGAATATCGATGAAATAAGGAGGAGAGGTGATGAAAGAACCGTGGTTGACTCAACTCATGGAACAATTAGCCGAGTGGGCGACGCACTCAGGAATCCGTGTGTTGATCGTCGGTCTGGCCATGATGGTCCTGCTGACGATGACAAGACAGGTGGTCAAGCGTCTGAGACGTCTATACGAAGGCACCTTGCCCGGTCCGGCACAGCGCAAGCGGGCCAATACGCTCACGCAGGTCATACGCGATGTCGCCCGCGTTCTCATTCTTGCCGTTGGCACGATGATGGTCCTGTCCGAGGTCGGCATCGATCTCAAACCGCTGCTGGCTGCCGCCGGCCTAGGCGGATTGGCGATAGGCTTCGGCGCGCAGAGTTTGGTGAAGGATGTCATCTCAGGATTCTTTATCCTGCTGGAAGATTCCATCGCCGTGGGCGACGTCGTCGAGATCGCTGGTGTGAGCGGTGTCGTCGAAGAGGTGAAGCTGCGCGCCATCACGCTGCGTGATGTGTCCGGCAGTGTGCACATTGTGCCGAATGGGATCGTGGACCGTGTCAAGAACATGACGAAAGGCTACTCCTATTACGTGTTCGACATCGGTGTTGCGTATCGGGAAGACGTGGATCACGTGATGGCGGTGTTGGTTGAAATCGCGGCGGAACTCCGAGCCGATCCTGTGTATGCTGCGGACATTCTGGATCCGCTGGAGATGCTCGGCGTCGATCGCTTTGACGATTCCGCCGTGATCATCCGGTGCCGTCTCAAGACGGTGCCCACCCAACAATGGCGGATCGGACGTGAGATGAATCGGCGGATCAAGAAGACATTTGACGCGAAGGGAATCGAGATCCCGTTTCCCCATCGGACACTATACTGGGGACAACCGGGGCAAGTACCGGGAGCATTCGCTCAAACCGGCGCCTAGCCATGCGCCCTGCTCATTACAGTTGAAGGTTCCGTTTAGCGTGACGTGCTTATGGAACGCGTTATGTACAAGCAGCAGAACCGGTTACGCAGAAAAGAGCAGGGCGACTGATCGATCGATTTGTCGCGGGAGCCATTGCCTTTATGATGGCTTGGGCATGGGCCAGATTCAATCGCCATTGCTCGTTCAGGCACTCATCCGGTCGGCTTCTCACGATACGACGGAACCATTCTCACGACCTTGCTACCACGGAACAGGAAGAGAAGCTTCGGGCTGCGCCGGAGCACAAACACAAAGAGCAGAGAGGCGGGACATTGCATACAGGGGAAACCCGTCTGTAAATAATGGCTGCAAACATGTCAGCATGGTTCGTATTTGGTAAACTAATCTCATGCGGCTGATAAACCGAATGGCATTACGCTCTTCACGTTGCGCAAGGGGTTTGGCGTGCTTCGTCGTGCTCCTCTGTGTCTGCGTGGTGACGCAGATGCTCGGAGTTCCGATCACGCTCATTGGTGTGATGGATTCGGATCTGCTCGCGAAATCGGCACCGGTTTCCGAAGACCTTTCTTCCCTCTCACCCTCACTTGAACCGGAGAGGCCTAGCCTCCTTCACTTCTTCACTGAGTCACGTCTTGTGCTGCAACTCCCAGTATTGGCCACGTCGGTGTTCCGCCCTCCTTCCATCTAACCGGATCTCGTCAACTCTATAGCATCAATCCGAGAGTGGTCTGGTGGCCCACGTTCGCGTGGGTGATCACGATTACCTTGGGAAACTGTTTGAAACGGTGTAAGTCACGATATCCGGAACGTGGTTATGGCGATAGACATTGATGTTGAGTTGAGGGCGATCATTGATATGACGGAAGAATCGGTGCAATCGAAGAGGGTTCATACGAGGAGTTAGACGCATCGATATCCAATCAAGGTCTCGAAACTCGCTTATGCGCTTGTGTGTGTTCATCTCGAGATACATATGTTCTCAATCCGGCGTTTCAGTTCGTCATCTTGTGTTAGCTCTTGCCGTGTTGGTCCCTTCCCCTGGTGAAGCCCTTGATATCGGCCCACCGGCTCCCCTGGGTTCTTCCGTTGAGGAGGAGGGGTCGGATAAGCGAGGCATCGGTCTCTCAACGACGCAGAAGCTGGTCGTTCCCATAGCTCCCACTCCGTCTGCGAACGGAACACTCAATAACGGCGGAACAATTGAGCGAGTATCTGGAGAAAGGCGAGGACCACGGATTCCCGAGCCGATGGTTTTTGACCTGGTGCGTCCTCTGGGTGGGAGACGGGGTGAAGGAGAGATCAACGTTCTTGGGCGTATTCCTCTGTGGCGGAAAGCCAGAACGGTCGACGATGCACCTGATCCATTGGGCTTTGTCCGACGTAGCCCGGACACACAGGGCATCGAGTGGGCTCCGGAGATTGAGTATGACGTCTGGGATGGCATTGGGATTGAATTTGAATTGCCGATGGAAAACACGCGCGTGGAGGCCTACAAGGGCGCAGGTCAGGTGTTCTTCGGTACTGGGTTGAAGGACCGGTTTATTCATGGATCCCAGGTCATCGTCCAATATGACCTGCAGCCGAAGCTGTGGACGACCACGGTTCTCTATCTGGCTGGTGTCCGGTTCAACGAAACCTAGAGCGTCTTTGGGATGTTTGGGCCACGGACTGAATTGGGAGGCCGTGTCACAGACCGCCGAACTGAGTGGCTCAGCAATGTAACGTTGTTTGCGGATGTGACGAACCGACTCGTCGCGGGTATTGAAACTAATGTGGGTCAAGTCATCGATGGCCATGCGTCTTTACTGGTTATGCCGCAACTCCATTATGAAGTCAGTAAGCGCTGGATGATTCAAGGTGGCATTGGAACAAGGATTACCAAGGATCTCACGCTCCCTGAAATTGGGTTTCGGCTGATTCGCGAGTTCTAGGATGTTGAGCTCTCTGCGCTAGCGAGTAGAGAGATGTACTTCGGCTTCCTCCAGGACAAGATCGATGGTCGGTAAACAGTTTTGATCTTCTCTTCAGCATGGATCGGGGGGTTGGAGAGCCTCTATCCATTCCCTGCGTGCATGACAGCATGTCTCTCATATGGTAAATTGATTTCATGAGCCTGATGAACCGAATGGCATCACATTCCTCTTATCACGCAATAGGTGTGGGGTGCTTGGTCGTCCTGCTCTGTGTCTGTGTGGTGACGCAGATGCTCGGAGTTCCGGCTACGCTCATGGACTTGTTGAATTCGGATGTCCTCACAAAGTCCGAACCAGCATCGGAGGACGCGTCTGCTTTCTCACCGTCGCCCGAACCGGAGCGGCCTCGTTTTTTCAATTTCTTTGTTGAGTGTTGCGCTGCCCATCATCTTCCGGTGTTACTCACTGCGGTGTTCCACCCTCCCGCTACATAGCCCAATCTTAACAGCCCCAGAGTCCTGATCGTCCGACAGTGTGAGGTTCCCCTCAGGCTGTTTGGCCGTACCGAACTTGATTGCTGTACCGGGCGCAGAGCCTCTTGGACTTGCCTCGATCTCTGTCCCGGCAAAGGAGGGAAGTATGAATGCCTCAATTCTTCGTCAGCTTTTGGTCATGGCGAGCGTCGTTTGGTTTCTGGCGTTCGCCGCCGGCTGTACCACCGTCGTCAGGCCCCTCGTGGCGTCGGACCCCATTTCACCGGATAAGAATCAAGGTTTGATACTCGGACATGTTCAGCTGGCGTGGCACGGATCAAACACGTCACCGGGGCGCACACAGCCATCGGATATGAAATGGTCGCTCGAGGAAGAGGCGCAAGGTACGCGCATGGTGATCGCTGGTCTTCCGACGGCCGGTCCATTTGTGGTGAAGCTGCCGGTTGGTTCCTATCGGGTCAAAGACATCAGCTTCAAGGGTGTCTGGGGTACCTGGCATACCGTGTTACCCACCACCTTTCAGGTCCAGGCGGGAGGCTGTACCTCGCTTGGGACTTGGGAACTGCAGCGGGAGACCGAATCATTTGTAGACTGGATCACGGGGCACGTCTTCAAAGATCTTGATGAAACCCATGTTGAATTGCAGGAGGTCCTCACGACACAAGACTGTTCTGCGTCGGCCGATTCACCTGGGAGGAGCAAACTGGGTTTTCAAAATAGGCATGGAGGGTACGAATTCTGACGGTGTGAGGCGTGAGAAGGGCGGACGGTGTTGTGACTCGATGTCCTGAGGGGTGGACGGACGGAAGTCCATCCCTCAGGCCTGTCGGTGTGAGATGAGATGACTCCAGTCCCGTGAAACGTACCTGGTGGATGCGGCGAGAATCTTGGAGGTCCGTGATAGCCGTCCTTGGAGACGCCGCTGAATGTAGGGGTGAAGGGCTCGGTCAAAACCCACCTTCGCCCAGGGGCACTGATCGCTACTGACCATCCCACCACGAGATAATTTGATGTCTTCGACGAGCGGTCTATCTCCCGGTACCATTCTCCCTGACGTCAAGTCAGGACTGGTCGTATTTTTTGTGGCACTGCCCTTATGCCTAGGGATCGCCCTGGCTTCCGGGGCTCCATTAATGTCCGGATTGGTGGCTGGAATCGTCGGCGGGATTGTGGTGGGACTGTTCAGCGGATCGCACACCAGTGTGAGCGGCCCGGCTGCAGGACTGTCGGCCGTTGTGGCTGCACAAATCCTCTCGCTCGGTTCTTTCTCTGCCTTTCTGATGGCCGTCATCATTGCCGGGACGATTCAAATCGCTCTCGGCCTTGCCAAAGGAGGGTTCATCTCTGAATTCTTCCCCTCCAGTGTCATCAAAGGGTTGTTGGCTGCGATCGGCGTGATCATCATCTTTAAACAGATTCCCCACCTTGTCGGGCATGACTCCGATCCGGAAGGAGACCTGTCCTTCTCCCAGCCGGATCTCGAAACGACGTTTTCCGAACTCTTCCGCATGTTCGGAGATTATCAACTAGGGGCCGCCGTTGTGGGTCTGCTGTCCGTGGCACTGCTCGTTCTCTGGGACAATTGGAAGCCGTTGAAGACGTCTCTCTTCCCCGCTCCTGTCGCCGTGGTGTTGTTCGGTATTGGGGGAGGATTGTGGTTCGAACATCTCGGCGAGCCATGGATCATCAAGCCAAGCCATCTGGTGCAGGTGCCGGTGGCGGGCGACCTTGCTGAGTTGTTCGGACTGCTTGCTCGACCGGACTTCTCGCAATGGATGAATCCGGCAGTCTATACCGCGGGGATGACGCTGGCTATCGTGGCCTCTCTTGAAACCTTGCTGAATCTCAAGGCCGTTGACCGGGTTGATCCACACCAACGCATGTCACCGCCGAACCAAGAGCTGTGTGCGCAAGGCCTCGGCAATGTGGTGTGCGGATTGATCGGTGGACTCCCGATCACCTCCGTGATCATCCGGAGTTCGGTGAATGTGAATGCGGGCGGCCAAACAAAGCTGGCTACGATCCTTCACGGTACGTTGCTTCTCGTGAGTGTTCCACTCATCCCGACCTGGTTGAATACCATTCCGTTATCATGCCTAGCTGCCATCTTGTTGATGACCGGCATCAAACTCGCCAGTCCAGCCTTAATCAAACAGTTGTGGAGCGAGGGCCGATACCAGTTTATTCCGTTCGCGGCAACCGTGACTGCTATTGTGTTCACTGATCTTTTGATCGGCATCGTGATTGGGTTGATCGTGGCCATTGGGTTTATTCTGAATAGCAATATGCGTCGCCCAGTGCATCGGTTGGTCGAGAAACATCTCGGTGGTGACGTCGTGCATATCGAACTGGCCAACCAGGTGAGTTTCCTGAATCGCGCCGCTCTTGCCAAAGCGTTGAATGATGTACCCAGGAATGGCCGTGTACTCCTTGATGCGCGAAGCACGGACTATATCGATCCGGATGTGCTGGACTTGATTCGAGACTTTAAAGATCAAGCCGGACCGGCTCATGGTGTCGAGGTGAGTCTCGTCGGGTTTCGGAGTGAGTATCACTTTGAGGACCAGATTCACTATGTGGATTATTCGACCCGTGAACTTCAACAGGCCATCACTCCGCAGCAGGTCCTGCAGACTCTGAAGGACGGCCACGAGCGGGCCCGCACCGGTCGGCGCCTAACCCGAGACTTTAGTCGCCAGGTTCAGGCTACGGCAGCGGCCCAACATCCGTTGGCGGTCGCACTCAGCTGCATCGATTCTCGTACCCCTGTGGAGTTGATCTTTGACCTCGGCATGGGCGACATATTTAGCATCCGTGTGGCGGGCAACATCACAAGTCGAGAGGTGTTGGCGAGTGCAGAATACGGTTGTGCAGTGGCGGGTGCGAAACTCATGATCGTGATAGGCCATACCAGATGTGGGGCGGTTTCTGCCGCCGTGAAACTTCTCGACTCGCCCATGACGGCGGCTGATGCGACGGGGTGTCAGCATCTCGATGCGATCGTCAGCGAGATTCAGCGGGCTGCAGCGGGAGTCGCCGGCCCGAGCGCTGTGGAACCATCCACCTCGGACCTCGGGGCGATTGCGGATGGTGTCGCCAGGGAAAATGTTTTGCGTGTGGTCAAAGCCGTCCGACAACAGAGTCAGACGCTTGATAACTTGGTTCGCGAACGACGCATTGCTATTGTCGGTGCGATGTATGACATTTCTACCGGAGGCATCGAGTTTTTAGTAGAAGATGGACTGGACGAGATGGGGATACAGGAGACCGCGTGACAGCCCCTTGTCCTTCAGCGAATGACCTGGATCTGCTGAACATGGGGCTGTCGCTCCCTCAGGATCCAGTGCGTGCGTTTAAAACGTCGACCGTATTGTGCATAGGTTCTGGTTGCTAATAAGTTGCCATCAGGAAGCCACTTTCTAGAAACGATTTCTGAACGCCGTCACTTGACTCTTGATCCTGCTAGCCGGTAGCGTGCAGGCATGAAGCGAATGAGACCGGAAGCAGTACTCTTTCCCACGCAAGGTTGGGCTATAGCGTGTCTAGTCTCATTCCTGTGTCTCTGCGTGGTCTTTCAAATGCTCGGCGTACCAGTTACGTTGCTTGCCTTGCTTGCGTCGGATTCGCCGATCGAATCAATTTCTGAAGACTTCTCCATCCTTCCGGCCATTTTGGAGCCACGTACGTTCAACCGTATTGCGTTGTATGTCGAGTTTCAGCGATTGATTTACCTCCCAATCTTTTCAACCGCCATTTTCCGCCCCCCGCAAGGGTAGCCGTCTCTTTTTACACCATGACGCCTTCGTAGACGCTCAACTGAGGCCTCTGTGCTCGGTCTTTGAGCGTGTCGACACCCTCTGTGTGCCATAGAGATGGGTATCAAAGGCGTTTCGCCTGCGAGCCCCTCGCATTAAACGATCATGCTTGTTCGGTGAGCCAATTTAGTCGGTTAGATCAAGCGATACACATCATCGCAAAAGGGAGAGGAACGACATGGCGACGATGAATAATTCCAAAGGGGTATTACGCCCCAGCCTACATACGTATACGTTTCTTGGTGTGTCTTCATCCAGTACCTCCCGCGAGGCGCAAGACTTTCAGAAGAAGGTCTCTGCGGAAATTGCAAAGATGCGGGGCAACGAACGTGCGCGAGACATGCTACAGGATTTTGACGATGCAAATCTTGAACATGAGAGGATCAGTGAGCCTGACGATTCTCAACCGCTCACGGTCGAGCCGCCTCTGACCTTATCGAAGATCATTCCTAAACTGACAGCCGTTGAGCGGCTCTGGATGGCTCGGATCGTGAAGACGCATGGTAAGGATGTCGTACTTGCTCGGTGGCCGGCCTACCAAATCCACATCAATTACGTTCGGTACCTTCGTTAGATCCGACGAAGCTATCAAACGGCAGGACGAGCCTGAACGGGGGCCACGCTGGAAGCTTCAGTACAATGAAAGGGGTCAGATGACGAGTTTTGTTACCCATTGGACAGGCTACGCAGCGCTCGCCGTGTTTATCGCCGCATATCTTTTGGTGATTGTGGAAGAGTCCACTCATCTACGTAAATCAAAACCGGTCCTGGTGGCAGCGGGGGGAATCTGGATCGTCACGGCGCTGGCATACGGCACGCAAAACCAATCTCATGCCGCCGCAGAAATTCTGCGGCATACCTTACTTGAATATGCCGAGCTGATGCTCTTCCTCCTGTCCGCCATGACCTTCATTAATACGATGAGTGAGCGCAACCTCTTTGAGGCGTTGCGGACCCGGCTTATTTCACTGGGCTTATCACTGCGCAGCATATTTTGGCTCACAGGCATCCTGGCGTTTTTCATCTCGCCGATTGCCGATAACCTCACGACGGCGTTGGTCATGGGTGCCGTGGTTACGGCGATCGGTGCAGGTAACGGGCGCTTCATCGTCTTGGGCTGCATCAATGTGGTTGTGGCCGCCAATGCCGGTGGCGTGTTTAGCCCGTTCGGGGATATCACCACGCTGATGGTCTGGCAAAAAGGGGTGATCAAATTCTGGGAGTTTATGACTCTGTTTATTCCCTCGCTCATTAACTGGCTTGTGCCGGCAATAGCCATGGCAATGACCATCGGCCGTGACAAGCCGACGGCCACTCTGGAATCTGTGGAAGTGAAACATGGCGGCTACATCATCGTACTGTTGTTTCTCATCACCATAGCGGGTACCGTGGCGATGCATCATTTTCTGGAGATGCCTCCGTTTCTCGGCATGATGACCGGACTGGGGATTCTCAAATCCTATGGGCATTGGATACGGCGGAAGGAATTGGACGAATGGACGGACATTCCCATGTTTGATGACGAGCAGACGGGACAGAGGCAGGCGCTCTGGAAACCAGCCGTGAAACCGTTCAATATTTTCATCAGCATGAAACGCGTGGAATGGGATACGCTCATGTTTTTTTACGGCATCATGCTCTGTGTCGGTGGCCTTGGGGCGCTGGGTTATCTGGCTGTTCTGTCCAGCCTCCTGTACCAAGACCTAGGCCCAACGGCTGCTAATATCCTCGTTGGAATCTTATCAGCCGTGATCGACAACATCCCGATTATGTTTGCCGTCTTGAGCATGAATCCGGATATGAACCTTGGCCAGTGGCTTCTGGTCACGTTGACCGCAGGGGTTGGAGGATCGCTTCTCTCGATCGGGTCTGCTGCCGGCGTGGCACTGATGGGACAAGCACGAGGTGTCTATACCTTCTTTGCCCACCTGAAATGGACATGGGCGATCGCGTTAGGGTATGCGGCCAGTATCGGCGTTCACTGGATGATGAACGGCCATTTGTTCACTCCCTGATAGGGATTCTCCATCTGCTCGTAAGGTTGTCCCTCTTTGCAAGTTCCTCGCCCATGAACTTGTGATTATCCTGCATACCGGCGTGGCCTTTTTGATCGTCACACAGGAGTTTGACGATCAACGGAGTGTTGGGAGGAGGGAATAGGAATAATTGAGAGAGGGTGGACCATGCAAGGTCGCTTGGCGAAAAGCAGGGCGTTGCTGTGCACCCCACCATGCTGATGACATAAATTGTCCGCCAGCGTTCTGACTAATACCGCCAGAGGAGCAGCCCCATCCGCAGGGTCGAATCGGTGATCACTCGTACTATTCGAAATGCTCCTTGACACAATTGGGATTAATGGTGTACATACACTTATCATGAAGTCGCAATGCTCAGAAGAATTTGGGGAATGCGTTGATTGCGCATGTTTCAACGTGAGAAAAGCCGCACGTGCGATCACGCGATTCTATGACTTTGTCCTCGAACCTTCCGGGATACAGGGAACACAATTCTCCTTATTAACAGTTGCTCACCTAGCAGGTGAGTTGCCAATCACGGAAACGGCAGATCGCCTTGGTGTAGACAGAAC
>CABVSA010000054.1 GCA_902500805.1 uncultured Nitrospira sp.
CACATCTAAGGCAGAAAGGGAATCCTCCCCAGGAGGTTATGCAAGAAGTCTAATGATCGTTCGGTTTGTCCCCTCACTGTGTTCCGGATTCTTACCTTGTTCACGCAGTGATGTTGCGTGACCTTGTGTCGGTTAGCTGAAACGATACGGCTGGGGAAGGAGGGGCAGGGGACAGTATCACTCGACACAGATATCAGGGCACCTATCAATGGAATCAATTCAATGGAGGAAACTGCAACTCTACTGGAAGTCTGATCTCGATCCGACCGTCGATGACGCGCACATCACAACGAGGCACCTGAAAGTTTGGGTTACCGACGCGCTCTCCGGACACGATGTTGAATTTCCAGCCGTGCCAGGGACATTCAACGTCGTTACCGCAGACTTTGCCTTCACCGAGTGGACCACCCGCGTGTGGACATGTGTTATCGATCGCATAAAACGTTCCGTTTAGGTTAAAAACGGCAATCCAGACTCCCGCGACTTCCACAGTCCGTCCTGTGCCAGAGGGAATCTCGGAAACGGATGCGACGGTTATGTAATCACTCATGAGAAACGCCTTCTCCTTTCATCGGCAGGACGTCGCAAGAGGAGCGTCCTTACTTGATTTCATCACAACCTTATGGCATAGAAACAGCTGTGATGTAGCTGTGCCCATCGGACGAGCCTTTCCCATATTTGGGAGCTCGAGTGAGGATGAGGTTGCTGCATGGAAATGACCCTCCTGCTCAATTCCACGTTCGAACCCCTACGGGTTGTACATTGGCAAAAAGCGATCGCGCTCCTCTGGCAAGGGAAAGTCGAAGTGCTGGAGGTCTACGATCGTGAGATTCATGGAATTTCTCTCTCGATCAAACTTCCCTCGGTCATGCGGCTGTTGAAACTGGTGCGATTGAAGGACAGCCATCGCGCCGTCAAGTTCTCTCGCATCAATATCTTTACGCGAGACGGATACTGTTGTCAGTATTGTTACCATAAATTTCGAACGGAAGAACTGACGTTCGATCATGTCGTTCCCATCGCCAAAGGCGGAAAAAAAACCTGGGAGAATATCGTGACGGCCTGTTGGCGATGTAATAATCGGAAAAGCGGGCGCACACCTGAAGAGGCTGGGATGAAGTTGAAAAAGAAACCGGTGAAGCCTCGTTGGAATCCCGTCATTACCATCACCATCGGCATCAGGAATACACCGGAAAGTTGGCGTGACTATCTGTATTGGAACCTGGAGTTGGATGCAGATCCAGCCGGAACGTGACGCGTGCTCGTGGCGAATGACGCTATCTGCCGTCTCCGTTGCAAGTGAGGTTTCCTCGCCGGTTAGAACGTGAGCCTCTTTTCACTCGTGCACCCATCGCAATGCCCTGCATTATAGCCACGCTGTATTGAAAAGTGGAGCGTGAGCCTCAGAAGTTCCTCTTGCATGTGACCCATCCCTTCCTCGATACTAGCCTTTTGGATTGCCATAGGGAGTAGAAATGATGGTTGCCAATCCTGGTTTTCCCTTGGTGTTGGATGTCAAAGGTTGGCCGGTTCTGGTGATCGGCGGTGACGAGGAAGCCTCTGAAAAATCGGAGCGTCTTCTCGAGTCCGGTGCACGAGTTACGGTGATCAGTCCGACATTGAATGAGCCCCTCCGCCAGTTAGCGGCTTCCGGGAAAATCATCCATCGGGGACGTCATTTTCGTGACACGGATCTCGATCATGTCATTCTCATCCTGAATACCGTTCGAGGCGACCGGGATTTCGCGCAGATGCTTTTTGCAAAAGCCCGAGACAAGCGGGTGCTGCTTTGGTCGGTCGACTACCCGGAAGCCTGCAGCGTCACGATGCCGGCAGTCCTGTCGGCAGGGCATGTTCGTGTGGCCATCAGCTCAAGCGGGGTCGCCCCCGCCCTTTCTGGATTCATGAAAGAGGATCTGGAACGGATTCTTGATGCTGAATTTATCGAGTTTGTCGAGTGGCTGGGACAGCTACGAGAGCAGGCTAAGGCAAATGAGCCGGATGCCGAGAAACGACGCGCATTGCTTCGGGAAGCCTTGGACGGTTTTCGTTTGCTTGGCAAGGTGCGTTACCCCTCCGTATGGTCTGCACGACGCGCGGAAACCGTAGAGAATGCGGCGTCTGGCACGAGCGCGGAACCACGATAAGGAGCGACGATGGTATTGTTGGAATTCAGCATGTCTCCGTTAGGCAAGGGGGAAAGTGTCGGAAAATATGTGGCCCGTTCTCTGGACATCATTGATAAGAGCGGAGTCGCCTATCGCTTAAACCCTATGGGAACCGTCTTAGAAGGGGAGTGGGAAGAGGTGTTTTCGGTGGTACAGCAGTGCTATGAACGGATGAAGAAGGACTGCAACCGTATTTCCTGCACGATCAAGGTTGATTACCGAAAAGGGCATTCCGGCCGCCTCAAGAGCAAAGTCGCCAGCGTTGAAAAAAAGCTCAAGCGGTCGGTCAGACAGTAGGCGATCATACTCTCTTTCACCCGGCTGGTCGGTGTCAGTGATCCCGGATCCGTGCCTGCTCTTCCACTAATTGCCTCCCCGAGTTCCCCATCTTTTGATCGGTGTTGCCCTACGGATGTGAGGGGCGTGCCCTTCGTATTGCAAAGCGTAGGGGGCGTCGATATACTCGCCCAGCCATACGTGCTATTCCGGTAGGAAAATTGTCCTATCAGGCAAACCAGTGACTCGCTCGTCGGAGCACCTTGTCTCTGATGAGGGGTGCCACAGCCTGGTAGCCGACGGCGCTGTTAATGAAAGCACGACCCATGTACATGGGCTTTCGACTAAAGCGAGCACAAAGCTGCTTGGTGGGGGCACCATCCTGTGAAGGGATGACGCCATGATAAGCAGTACGCTCGACGGCACCGAAGCCAAATCCCTCCCCACGGTTGAACTGTTCCCCAAAGAGCGGACCATTCTTGAACAGAGTGCCATGGTGTTTCGTCCATTTGGGTTGGATGAGCAGGGGCATACGATCAGGGATCTCAGTGGCGTCAGCATCAGGGCGGTCACTGTATTTTTGGAGAAATTGATCACGGCTCAGCGGGGAGAGCCGGCCGGGAAGGAGGCCGTGGAGGACTTATGCCAGCTGTTGAATGATCGTATCAAAGACTCTGTCTATCATGTGACTCCCGACTTTTTAAGGAACCCCTGGAATAGTTATTCGTACGAATTTACCAGCTATCTCTACGAGTTCTGCGAGCGCATCTCCGGCGACCCGCGCTTCGCCTTCAAGGCCGGTGCGGAAAAAATCTCTCCCATCATGCTCGCGCTGACTCGCCCCTTCTCGATCTCGCAGATCTTCACCATGTTTCCCTACTTTGGGAACAAATTCACCTCTGGTTCTGCAGAATTCCGAGTGGTAGAGGTCACAAGCACCACTGCCGTGGTGGCGATGCGGTTTACCGATCGAACGCTTCGTCAATTTGGCCCTTATCGGAGACGCTGTGCATGTCTCGTCTGTCAGTCCGCGCAGGGCATCATGATTGCGATGGCCAGTCGAATTCATGGTCTCTCTCGGGCCGAGACGATCGAAACCTCTTGTATCGGAAATGACGATGCCTGGTGCCAGTGGACCATTCGGTGGCAGGAAGAACGAGGGTACGGCAAACGCTTCTGGCGTACGACAACTCCCTTAGAACAAGCTCGAGCTCTCCTGCCGAACCAGGAGGCATTCTCCAAAACAGACAGCGCGCGAGCTGGTCTCTTATCAACAGCGACCCCACAAGTCGAACCTCGAACGTCTGCTCAGCAACATTTCACATGGTTTCTCTGGGGAGGTCTGGTGGGGCTTATCCTCATGGCAGGGGTGGGTATCGTCAATCCGATGGTGAGCCTCGGCGAGGTCTTGTTAGTCGGACTGTGTCCACTCCTCATTATCGGCATCTTGGTCAATCGACGGCTTCTGCGAGAGAGCGAACGACGCGAGGCGCTGATTCAAGAACAAATTACGTTTGTCGAGTCGCGTCATGAAGAGTTGCGCGAAGCCTATTTGGAACAAGAACAAATGCGGGTGGAGTTACGCCGAAAAGTGGCTCAACTGACGGCACTGCATCGAGCCGGACTGTCCTTTGGCTCGACATTTGAACGAGATACCTTACTCCATCAGGTTTTGGAGGCTTTGACACATGAGCTCAACTACAATAGCGCCATGGTCTCCATGTTTGATCCAGGTGACCAGACCGTCCAGCATATTCGACTCATCGGTGGCCCACCGGAGGTAGAGACATTCGCCCGATCCTGTCGGATTCCGATCACCGATCCGGATAGTCCTGAAGGAACAGTCGTTCTGCAAGGCCAACCATTGCTGGTGAAAGATATTGAGCTGATTCGGCATCGTCTCCATCCTCTGAATCAACGCTTGGCCGAGTTGAGCAACACAAAAGCATTAGTCGTGGTTCCCATCAAGACGAAGGACCGCATCTGGGGAATGCTGACGGTTGATCGTTCACACAATCAAACCGTTACGGAAGACGATCTGGAATTGATGACGACGGTTGCCAGCCAGGTGTCCATCGCGCTCGACAACGCGTCCGCGTACCAACAAATTGAAGAGTGGAATGAAGGATTAGAGGTCAAAGTTAGGGAGCGTACCGAAGCGCTTGAGCAGGCCGACCGTCTGCGGGCGCAATTTCTCTCCCACGTGTCTCATGAATTGAGAACCCCGCTGACATCGATCAAGGGATTCATTCAGAATCTGTTGGATGGACTAACCGGCCCCCTGAATGAGAAGCAACAGCGCTATCTTGTACGGATGTCGGAAAACTCAGACCGTCTGGTCCGCATGATCGAAGATCTTCTTGATCGGACAAGAATCGAGACCGGACGGTTAGAGGTACATCCTGCCGACGTGGAGCTTGAACCGTGCCTCGCCGATGTGCTGGAACAACTCAAGCCTTTGGCACATGCAAAACAACAGACGCTGGAATTCTACAGCGCCGACACCAACGTCCTCGTCTGGGCGGATCGAGATCGGTTGATTCAGACTGTCGTCAATCTTGTCCAAAACTCCATCAAATTCACCCCTTCCGGCGGTACGATCACGGTGATCTGCGCGATGCCGAATCATCGGACAGCCACCGTGCTGGTTCGCGATACAGGGCCGGGCATTCCTCCGGAATGCCTGGATAAGATTTTTGATCCGTTCTTCAGAATTCAGGAAGGTCATCGCACTGGTCCCAAAGGGTTAGGTCTGGGGCTGTCCATCGTCAAAACATTGGTCGAACTCCAGGGAGGGGAGGTGGCGGCGCGCAACCGTCCGGAAGGTGGAGCGGAACTTTCCTTTACCATTCCGATCCATTCGGCGACCACACCGCATCGGTCCGATCCACAGACGACCAATCGGCATATCCTCGTGGTTGATGATGATCCCGATATTCAGCAACTGCTCCATGATCGATTGAAGGCCGGTGGGTACCTCCCTTGTTCTGCGCTCGATGGCCGACAGGCGTTGTCAGAACTCCAAACACGAGAGTTCGATGGGATGATCCTCGATATCGGGATCGGCCAGATTGATGGCCTGGAAGTGTTACGGCGGGTGCGCATGACGAACCAACGCCTGCCGATTCTCATGATCACAGCATCAGGATCACAAGAACTCGCGATGAAGGCTATTGGGTTGGGGGCTCAAGCCTATGTGCTCAAACCATTCGACACCCACCAGCTCCAACAAGTGATGGATCGGTGGTTTGGCCCTGCCTGACGAAATAGTGAAAAATATGAAGCAGGATCGGAAGGCCTTGTGAGAGGAAGGAGGGCTATCGACGGTGTATGACGCTCAGAGTGGTATGAGATGGGTGCTGATGCTTCTCGCGCTCACAGTCATTGTCGGCATGACGGCACCGGTCTCCGCCCAGGTTCCTCGTGTCTATGGGCAGGGGGCTGCTGCTTCTGGGATGGGCAACGCCTTTGCCGCGCAAGCGGACAATCCCTCAGCGCTTCATTACAACCCAGCGGGCATGACACAACTACGGGGAGTTCAACTCATGGGTGGGCTAAGTCTGGTCGGAGGAACTACCGAGTTTCGGAGTCCGACCGGAGTCACGGCCACCGGTGATCATGATGGCACCGTTGCCTGGCCTGGTCCTGGTCATGGTTACCTGACGGCGAATCTCCAAGACCTGGGTCTCTCCTCGTTGGGGAATGTGACGGTCGGGATCGGGATCACCACTCCGTTTGGATCGGTGATGCGATGGTCAGAGAACAGTCCCCTTCGAACGCTCACCACATTCACGGCACTGCCGTTATTTGATATTAAACCCACGATTGCCTATCAGGTGACTCAGGATCTCTCAATCGGCGTCGGAGCCGATATTTATACCTTTTCGAGCTTTTTCGGCGAGGGACATGCAGAACTGCAATCCATCTCACCAGGTGGGTTAGTGCCAGCCGGAGGCAAGCTTGAGTTCAACGGCAAGGGCACGGCACCTGGATTCAATGTCGGGGGACTGTATACCGCGATTCGAAATGGCGGAGGACAACCGGTTGCAAATCTTGCCGTGGTCTACAGAAGTCAGGCCACCCTTCACTTGGATGGAGTATTGTTAGCCAACGGCGTCAAAGTCCAAGATGCCACGACGACATTGGTGTTACCACAGGTCATCACAGGCGGTATCGCGCTATGGCCGGTCCGGAATCAAGAACGTGAGTGGAAAGTGGAGTTGAATGTCGACTATGTCGGCTGGAAATCCGTCAGAGGTCTCGACATTCATCTCGGAAATGGATCCGTCATTCCACAGCCACAAAATTGGAAAAGCACCTATGCCATTCTGGTGGGAACGGAGTACAGATGGCTCCAACTAGAACGATTCCCAGGATGGGAGATTTCAGTGCGAGGTGGGTATACCAACCAGCAAACTCAAGTGCCGGATCTCACCTTCAATCCTGGGGTCCCATCCGCAGACGTCCATGTCATTTCAAGCGGGATCGGATTGATCTGTCGGGAGAACGGCTCGTTTCTCGGCCTCATACCGTGCGGAAGCCTTGGAGCAGGCCCTCTCAAGCCGAAACTTGTGGGCTTGGACCTGTTCTACCAAGCCTTCCTCTCCGAGCCACGCACCATTTCAGGGGTTTCAGGAATCCGTGCACCGGTCAATGGGCGCTACGACACCACCCTCCATGCGGGTGGCCTCTCTGTCCGGGTGAGTTTCTAGAACTTGTTTCATGGTGCGACCCAGTGATTCGTTTCTCCAGACGGTGAATCATCGCTTAGTTGTGAGCGGTCCTTCATCATGAAGAGAGACGATAACGTCGTGGAACTCGTGAACTGATCGCACAGAGGACTTCGTACGGGATCGTTCCGGTCCACTCGGCAATATCCTTCGCTGTAATCGTCTCTCTTCCTTGCTGCCCGATCACAACGACCTCGTCACCAATCATCGCCTCAGGGACGGTGGTGACGTCTACCATCACCATGTCCATGCATACCAGTCCGACGATCGGCACACGCTGCCCACGAATGAGGACGACTCCTTGATTCGAGAGACGTCGGCTCAATCCGTCAGCATACCCGATCGGAAGCACGGCGATGCGTGTGGATCTCCGTGCAATGAAGGTTCCGTTATAACTCACACGGCCACCGGGCTGAATAAGACGGAGTTGGGCGATGCAGGTTGTGAGCGAGAGAACTGGCTGTAAGTCAGGCGCCGGTATCGCACGTGGAAGTGTGTGGTATCCGTACAGCATGATACCGGGACGGACCATCGTATAGTGAGCCGATGGAAATCGGATGATCCCAGCACTATTCGACAGATGAACCAGGGGAACGTTATATCCTCCATCACCGGCGACTTTGAGGGCTCGGTTGAATCGGGAGATCTGTACTTCAGTCATATCTTGCATATCACCGTCGCTATCAGCCAGATGCGACATGAGTCCTTCGAGGTGCAGTGAAGAAGGAAACGCGTGTGTAGTGAACAGAGTCTCAAGGTCTTCCTGCATCAGACCCAGCCGATTCATACCGGTCTCAACTTTGAGATGAATCGGGTAGGGAGTAGGCCGTGTACGAGTGGCGTGAGCCATCACCTCGAGCATGGACCGATCGCTCACAACCGGAGTAAGCCTGTGGACAATGAGGTCCTCAACCTGTTGAGGAAAGAATGGTCCAAGCACCACGATCGACACCGCAATTCCGGCTTGGCGCAGTGCAATCGCTTCCTCGATTGAAAAGACCGCAAGATGACCAAGGTTCTGCCGAATAAGCGCCTGTGCGGTTTCGATGGCGCCATGCCCATAGGCATTGGCCTTGATCACAGGCATGACGGCACAGCCAGGATCAAGACACTTTCGTATCTGTGAGAGATTATGGCTTAGGGCAGTCAGGTCGACAGTCGCGAAGGTTGGGTGGAAATTCGAAGTACTCGACATGTAAGGAAAGGAGGGTCAGGAGGAAGCCACCCTACACTTCCATGATTTCCTGTTCCTTTTTCTTGATGATGTCATCAACTTTTTGTCCGTACTGTTCGATGAGTTTCTGGGTCTCTTGTTCAGCCTTTCGTAGTTCATCCTCGGTGAGCTTTGCATCTTTTTGAAGTTTCTTCAACTCCTCGTTCGCTTCTCTTCGGAACCCCCGGAGCTGAACTTTGGCGTCTTCCCCATGCTTTTTGCAAACCTTCGTCAACTCCTTGCGCCGTTCTTCAGTCAATGGGGGAAGGGGAACTCGAATGATTTTTCCGTCATTGGATGGAGTCACGCCTAACCCGGCATTCGCAATGCCTTTCTCAATCTCTTTGATCAGCTGGGGCTCCCAAGGTTGGATGGTGATCAATCGAGCTTCCGGGGTCGACACGCTGGCAATCTGCTTTAACGGGGTCATGGTGCCATAGTAATCAACACGAATCCCATCGAGCAGCGCGACGGAAGCTCGCCCGGTTCGCAGACCCGAGAGATCCTTCCGTAGATGCTCGAGTGATTGATCCATACGGGAGACAAAGGCCTGGCGAACCGGGGCAGCGTTGGACATGACACACCTCGTAATGGGATCAGCGGTTACCGATCGTGACAGAGGTCCCGATCGGCTCACCCAAAGCCACTCGTTTGAAGTTACCTGGTACCTTGAGATTGAAGACAGTGAGCGGAAGTTTATTATCCATACACAGACTGATGGCCGTCGAATCCATCACTTTGAGATTCTGATTCAAAATAGCGAGAAAGGAAATCTGATCATACTTCTTTGCCGTGGGGTGGCTGACCGGATCTGCGTCATAAATCCCGTCAACTTTAGTGCCCTTCATGATGACCTGCGCACCGATCTCCATGGCTCGGAGAACAGCCGCCGTATCCGTTGAGAAGTAGGGATTGCCGGTACCGCCGGCAAAAATAACCACCCGGTTCTTTTCGAGGTGACGGATGGCTCTCCGACGAATATAGCCTTCCGCCAGTTGCCGCATTTCAATGGCAGATTGAACTCGAGTAATGATTCCAATGCGTTCCAATGCATTTTGAAGGGCCAAGGCATTGAGTACGGTCGCCAGCATCCCCATATAATCGGCGGACGCCCGCTCCATACCGGCTGCACTTGCGGCGATTCCACGAAAAATATTGCCGCCTCCTATGACAAGAGCCACCTGAACTTCAAGGGCCACGACCGAGGCGATCTCTGCGGCAAGTGTTTCCAGAATCGAGGGTTGGATACCGTAACCTTGCTCACCAGCCAACATCTCCCCGCTGACTTTAAGAAGGAGGCGTCGGTATTTGGCAGAGCTCATACTTCGCCTAATTGATAGCGGGTGAATCGGCGAATGTTCATGTTTTCACCGATCTTCGAAATCTTTTGAGCAAGTAAATCCTTCACGGTTACGGCCGGATCCTTGATGAAAGACTGCTCCATCAAACAATTTTCCTGATAGAACTTTTCCAACTTTCCTTCGACGATTTTGGGCCACGCGGCCGGAGGCTTGCCCATTTCTTTTGCTTGCCCCTCGTAGATCACTTTCTCTTTCTCAGCCATGTCGGCGGGAACATCTTCGCGCTTGACGAAGTTAGGTTTCGCAGCGGCGATCTGCAGGGCCAGATCGTTGACAAAGGCTTTAAACTCCTCATTGCGAGCCACGAAATCCGTTTCACAGTTCACTTCGATCAAGACCCCGATCTTTCCACCCATATGGATGTATGAATGAATGAGACCTTGATTGGTCTCCCGCCCGGCTTTCTTTGCGGCTGCCGCCAAACCCTTTTGCCGCAAATAGTCGATGGCTTTCTCGATATCATTATCGTTCTCGGTGAGGGCTTTCTGACAATCAAGAATGCCGGCCCCGGTTTTCTCACGAAGTTCCTTCACGAACTGACTGGATCCTGCCATGATTCATTCTTCCTTCACGTAGGCGTTGAAAATAAAAGCATTGATGAACCGCTCTGCACGAGGCTTATGATATCGCAACGCCTTCAGAACGCACCATCGGCTTCTTCTCTCCGGAGGAGGAAGGCGTTGATTGGAACTCCGCCTCCTCGCGCTGTGCTTTCACGTGGGCGCCTTCAATGCAGGCATCGGCAATTTTTGACGTGATCAGCTTGATGGAACGGATCGCATCATCATTCCCCGGAATGGGATAGGTAATGTGATCCGGGTCACAGTTGCTGTCCAGAATCGCAATGACCGGAATATCAAGACGCGTCGCTTCTTGAACGGCAATCTTTTCAATTCTCGTATCGAGAACAAAGACGGCTCCCGGAAGACTGCGCAAATTCTTTATGCCGGACAAGTACTTTTGGAGTTTGGCGATATCCTTCTGCATAAGAAGGATCTCTTTCTTTTTCAGGCCATGCTCGCTTGGGTTGAGCAAGGTCGTTTCCATTTTTTTCATTTTATCGATACTGCGGCGAATGGTCTGGAAATTGGTCAACATCCCTCCCAACCACCGCTGATTGACGAAGTACATGTTGGCCCGTTTCGCTTCCTCTTCAAGGATTTCCGCGGCCTGCCGTTTTGTCCCGACGAAGAGGACGGAGTCGCCGCCTGCAACGAGATCTCTAACGAAGGTATAGGCCTGTTCCATTCGTGTAAGGGTCTGTTGTAAGTCGATGATATAAATACCGCTGCGTTCACCAAAGAGAAACTTCTTCATCTTGGGATTCCAGCGATTGGTCTGATGTCCGAAATGTACACCGGCTTCCAACAATTCCTTGATTGCCACTACCCCCATGCCGTCACCTTCCTCCAGGCTTACAGAGCACCCGTAAGACGGGTGAGGGAATCGCTTCCCTTATTCTCAAGCCACACAGCGAACAATGCGCTGTTATTGATTTGAATAATCAGTCGGTTCACATTCCGTGAACGCGACTCTTGTCAGATATCGATCGGCGACGCTACCATAGTCACAACGAGGTTTCAAGCGACAAACGGTCTTCACGGGCTAGGATCGATAACTTGCATTGATACGCACATAATCGTACGAAAGGTCCGTGGTCCACATATGGGCGCATGCCGTACCCAGGCCAAGATGGACTGCAATGGTAAACTCTTTCCGCTTGAAGACCTGTGCGATCTTGCGCTCAGCATCGAGCCCCATTCCGATACCCTGATTGACCATCTGAATGTCGTCGAACCTGACGGTCACCCTAGCCGGGTT
This sequence comes from uncultured Nitrospira sp., assembly GCA_902500805.1. Taxonomy (GTDB): domain Bacteria; phylum Nitrospirota; class Nitrospiria; order Nitrospirales; family Nitrospiraceae; genus Nitrospira_D. The sequence goes on from CABVSA010000054.1 coordinate 11,570, forward strand.
GATCGCAACGCCTGATCGTCCGATGGCCGCCATGACTCTTCCCCAATTGGCATCTTCCCCAAAGAGCGCAGTTTTCACCAGATTGGACGTGGCAATGGTGGCTGCAACGCGTTTCGCATCAGCGATGGTCTTGGCCCCTTCAACCTGCACCTTGACGATCTTGGTCACACCTTCTCCGTCGCGGCAGATGAGTAAGGCCAAGGTCTGAGCAGCCTCAGTCAGAAGACGCTCAAACTCTCGAGCGGTCGGGCTCTGTGGTTCGATCACCCGATTCCTTGCAAGACCGTTCGCCAAACACAACACGGTATCATTCGTGCTGGTGTCTCCATCCACAGTGATGCAGTTGAATGACTGGTCGGCCGCGGTCTTCAAGGCCTGTTGCAGAGCCGGGGGGGTGAGTGCTGCATCGGTCGTAAAATACGCGAGCATCGTGGCCATATCGGGATGAATCATGCCCGATCCCTTGGCCATCCCTCCGATCGTGATCATGCGACCGCCGATTCTTGCTTGCACTGAGACGGTCTTGGGCCGCAAGTCCGTGGTCATGATGGCCCGTGCAGCTTGAGCGCCGCCCGTCACACTGAGACGCGAAAACAATGTTGGAATCGCTGTCGTGATCCGGTCAATGGGGAGTGTGCGTCCGATCACGCCCGTCGATCCTACAAAAACTTGATGGACAGGGATTGAGAGCTGTTGAGCCACCGTCCTGGCCATCGTCGTAGCCGAGACCAGCCCCTGGGCTCCCGTGCAGGCGTTGGCGTTCCCACTATTCACGACGATTGCACGCCCGCAACGGTGCCGAAGATGGCGACGATCGAGAAGGACCGGAGCGGCGGCCACACGATTTTTCGTAAAGACTCCGGCGATCGGTCCGCTCACATCAGAGACACACAGCGCAAGATCGAGGAGTCCGGGTTTTTTAATTCCACAATGGATACCGGCCGCTTGAAATCCTTGCGGGGCGGTAATGCCTGTCTGTTTTGCTTTCATACAACGGGGTTCCGTGAGGGTGACCAGTCCGGACTGAGATTGCGAAAGAGAATAGGCTTATGGGTAGCTACCAGGGGCCGTCAGGCCGGTCTCCTCGGGAAGACCCAACATGAGATTCATGGCTTGAATGGCTTGACCAGCGGCTCCTTTGACAAGATTGTCGACTGCTGCCACAGTCACGACCCATCCAGCCCGTGGATCCATGTACACGCCGACATCACAGTAGTTCGTCCCCTTGATGTAGCGGGGATTCGGCACGATCTCGTCGCACAGCCGAACAAAGCGTTCGTTTTTATAAAACTCTCGGTACAAGCCTCGCAAGTCCGCGAGGGGCATTGCGTGAGTCAGCCTGCAATAGGCTGTACTCAAAATCCCCCGATTCATTGGGACAAGGTGTGGCGTGAATGTCACGGTCACCGGACCGACTTGGTTCCGTAAACCAGAAAGCTCCTGCTCGATCTCCGGCGTATGACGATGTTGTCCGATCTTGTAAGGCTCCAGAGATTCATGTGCTTCGGGAAAATGATAGGGGAGGGCCGGACTCCGTCCCGCTCCCGACACCCCGGATTTGGCGTCAATGACGATCGTCTCCGGCTGCACGAGCCCCTTGGCAAAGAGCGGCGCCAATTGAAGAATGGCAGCCGTGGGATAACAACCGGGAGACGCGACAAGTTTCGCCTGTGTAATAGCGCGCCGGTGGAGTTCCGGTAGACCGTAGACCGCGTCCTTGAGGAGCTGTGGGTGGATATGCGTGGTCTGATACCATCGCTCATACGTACCCACATCCTTCAACCGATAGTCCGCACTGAGATCCACAACAAACTTACCGGCCTTGATGCATATGGCAACTGGATCCTGGGACTTGGTATGCGGAAGAGCAAGAAAAACCGCATCAGCCCGGTCTGCCAAGGTTTCCGGTGCCAGCGCTTCAAACTGGTGATCCACGATCCCTTTGAGACTGGGGAAGACAGACGCTACCGCTTGCCCCGAAGACTTCTCAGAGGTCACTGCGGTGATCGTGAAATAAGGATGAGCCGAAGCCAGACGTACCAATTCCGCACCGGCGTATCCACTTGCTCCCGCAATGGCAACTCGAAACTTCTTTTCCATTAATTAACCCCGAAGCTCAACAACATCCTATTGGCGGAGAGTCGAGATCGACCATATAAAAAAGGGAAGGCACGAGGCCTTCCCTTTTTGGTATCGGTGCCTCCTGCGTCTAGCGCTTGGAGTACTGGAATCGCTTGCGTGCGCCCTTTTGTCCGTACTTCTTTCGTTCCTTCACTCGTGAATCACGGGTGAGCAGTCCTTCCTTTTTCAAAGGACCGCGAGTCGACGGTGTCATGGCCACGAGCGCCCGTGCGATCGCATGGCGCAACGCACCCGCTTGTCCCGTCGGGCCACCGCCGTAGACGGTTGCGCTGATCGAATACTTTCCCATCAGCCCTGCCATTTCGAGCGGGAGCTGAATGATCTGACGAAGAGTTAACCGAGGAAACGCCTGCTCCAACGGCTTCTCATTTACGGTAATGTCGCCCGCGGTCCCTGTGACCCAGGCTCGCGCCACCGCACACTTCCTCCGTCCCGTTGCATACTGTGTCACTACTGCCATGCGCCTGCTCTCCTTCTCGTTGGGGTCATGAACTCGTTACAGTGAAATCGGTTGCGGTTGTTGCGCCTGATGAGGATGATTCGGCCCCACATAGACACGAAGTTTCTTGGCCATACCATTGCCGAGTGGTGTCTTCGGAAGCATCCCCTCAATCGCCGTGATCAAGAGCTGCGTCGGATCCTTTTGGAAGACATGTTTGGCCGAAGCGGTTTTCAAGCCACCGGGATATCCGGTGTGACGATGATACAGCTTCTTGTCCAATTTCCCACCGGTCAATTGAATCTTTTCCGCATTCACAATGACCACATGATCGCCGATATCGACGTTTGGGGTGAATGTCGGACGATGCTTCCCTCGTAACACACCCGCGACTCTGGCAGCCAAGCGCCCCAGGGTCTTACCGTCGGCATCCACAAGATGCCAGGTTTCTTTCACATGAATCGGATTCTCAAAGTACGTCGTCATCATCTTCTTTCTCCACTGCGGCTGTTCCAGCCGACGTTAAAGGACTTAGACTTCCTGTGCACCGATATTCTTCGTTTCCAACTTCGACAGCCATGCATCCAGCTGTTGCCCGCTTCGCCGCTGCCAGACATCCTGCGTGACATAGATAGGAGCCTGGGATCGAAGGGCCAATGAAATCGCATCGCTGGGACGCGCATCAAGGGTACGGGTCACTCCTTTGTTTTCAAGGAAGACCGTCGCATAGTACGTACTGCTCTTCACGTCGGTCAGGACCACACGTTCGGTGGTAATCCCAAGATGCTCGCCGCAACTCTTGATGAGGTCATGGCTCATTGGTCGTGCAGTGAGCGACGTATCCAAGGCCCGCTTGATCGCTTCCCCTTCGGACGCTCCGACCCACACCATGAAGTGTTCGAGGTCGCCGTCTTTTCGAGCCAGCACCACGATCCTCGTATCCGTGGCAGGGTCCTCGACGACACGATCAACCTGAAGCTGGATCAAGGGTCCGGAACCGTGCGGTGAGCTACCATCCATGTCAGATCGACCTCGCTCAGGAATCGAGCTTACCAAAGTCTTCCGGCTTCAGATTTTCCAACCACTGCCCCAGCTCTTCGGAACTTTGCTTGCGAATCACCGACTCACTGGCAAAAATCGGGGCCTGGGTACGTAACGCCAGCGCAATGGCATCACTCGGACGCGAATCCACGGCATACTCAGAATCACCGTACATCAGATGAATTTTTGCAAAGTAGGTATTCTCGCTCAGATCGGTGATGACCACGCTGATCACTTTGGCATCGAACGCATCCAAATAAGATTTCATGAAGTCATGCGTCATGGGACGAGGTGGAGCCACTTTTTCCAGCGCCAGACTGATCGAACTGGCTTCCGCTTTGCCGACCCAAATAGGGAGCATCTCAACCTGATCATCGTCCCGCAGAATGACGATGTACGCGTTGTTGTAGGGATCGAACATCAACCCCTTGACCTGCATCTGCGTAATCATCTGTATCCCTAATCGTTCTCACGGGCACAAAGCACATATCGGGGCACCGTATCACTTTCAGATTGGCCATGTCAACGAAGTCAGCGACAACGCAGGAGAAAAGTTGAGTCTGGTTCCTAGAACACTCAAGATAGAATGCGACGGTCAACCACTCGTTGGCCGGTAGTTCTCCGCAACTTTTGATGAATCAACCGCCTCACCGAGCTTGAGAAACGCCTTCATCTGTTTACGTACCAGCTCACGCCCGCTCTCATCACCGAGATTCACCTGATATTCGTTGATCACCATCACGCGCATGCCTTCCCACTTTTTCCAGCAGTCTGCGCAGACCTTGCTTTTCACTTCCGCCTCAAGCTTGCCGAGAAACAAGGGGGCGGTGATCGCTTCACCGGTTTGCCCGCATGTGACACATGCCACTTCTGCCATATCGGTCCTACTCCTTTGTTAACGTCCTGACGGATGAGAACGTTGAGAAAACCAACTATATATCAGATGTCATTCTAGCAGAGATGGCCTCATGAAAAATAGTTTGAGTTTCTCCGGACCTGATAGCTGAGGTAGAGCGCCACGCCTCGACAGTGGTGTTCTGCGTAGATGAGTGACTCGGCGCTCGCACCTAGCCGGCATCTTAGTTTTCCTGAGATCGATGCCGCTTAGCGTTTCTTCCGATTGGCCAGATGTCCTGATCGCACCTGGCAGGCCAAGACGTCACAGATCACTCGGGTGGCCATCAGGCTTGTGATCTCCGCTGCATCGTAGGGTGGCGAACATTCCACGATTTCCATCCCGGCCAGCGGCTTCGTGTCGGCGATGATCTGGAGGAACTTCAGAACTTCACGCGGGAGAAAGCCGCCCGGCTCCGGCCAGCCGGTGCCCGGCACAAAGGCGGCATCTAAACAATCGACATCGAAGCTCAACCACACGGCATCTACCCCGTTAAACGCCACGTCGAGGGCCTGTTTTGCGGCATTCTCGATGCCCATGTCCACACAGTCAGTCACGGTCATAATACTTGTTTGCCGTTCACGGCCTGATTTCACGCCGGGTCTGGGCGCTTGCCAGCCGCCGATGCCGATCTGGACGAGGTTCTTCGCCGGGACGTTCGGGATGTTCGTCGCATGAAACCAGGGCGTGGTATGCATGCGTTCGTCGAGATCGGTCTCCTGTGTATCGACATGGCGGTCGAAGTGCAGGATGCCGAGCTTCTTGCCGTTCATGTTCTGCGCGACGCCTCGCACCGTGGCAAAACCCAGAGAATGGTCTCCCCCCAAGACGACTGGAAAGGCCCCGCTCGCATAGACATGGCCGACTCCTTTACTGACTTGGTCGAAGGTCTTCTCGATATTGCCTGGAATAGTGAATACATCGCCGAGATCGCACATGGAGATCGACTCTCTGAGATCCACGCCAAGTTCAAAACTATAGGTGCCGTACAACGCGGAGATCTTGCGGATGCCCTGTGGACCGAACCGAGTGCCTGCCCGATAGGTGGTCCCGCCATCAAACGGTGCCCCGAGAATCGCAACATCGTAGTCCCCGCACTTGCGGACATCCTCGACATACGGCGCTTTGGTGAACGTGTTGATGCCGGCGAAGTGCGGTAGCTCGCCGCGACTAAAGGTAGGAATGCGACGATCTTTAATGGACTCAGCGCCGGGCAAGCCCAGCTCGAGTCCCCGGGCGACTTCCTCTTCATATTTTGTGGTCGGCAGCAGCGCCTCCGCTTCGACTGCGAACTTCGCCTCCGGCCCGTAGTTGTCATGTAGGGGAACTTTGCCTTGGTATGTTCGCTTCTTTGCCATGAGTGCTCCTTTCTACCGGATAAGTGAATCGGACTCTCTGTGAAACCCCAGGTACCGCACAGCTCGATGCACCGGGCCTGCCGTCTTGCCTACGGTGGTTCGGCTTTCCCCGGATGAACGGATGTTTCATTTCTGCCGACAAGGATATACAGCGTCGTCACCGTGAGGATACTGCCAAGCACGAGCGGGACAGCCCAGAGTTGCCACCAGGGAGCGTTGGGTGAAGTGGCATAGGGACGTGGCCACGCGATGTTGATGAATTCAAACAACGACCAGAGAAACGCTGCGATATTGATCGGCAAGCCCCACGAGCCCAGGTTCAGTTGACCTAACGAGGGGTCCCATCGACCCGTGAGTCGAGTGTAGAGCCCAACACCCGTGGTCATCGCAAACATGGCATACAACCCACCCGTGCCGAATGCCAGGACCGTGGCGACGGCCTCATCGTTGAGACCAAAGAGCAAGCCGAGCGTCGCGAGGAGCATCGTACAGAGCACGGCGTTGCGCGGAGCGCCGGCAGCGGTCACCCGACTGAGGACGGCCGGCATACTCCCTTCGCGAGCCATGGAGAACACAATCCGGGAGGTATACTGCACCATTGATGACCCGCAAGCCAGGAATGCGATCATGACGATCGCCAGAAAAGGACTCTCTGCCCAGTCCCCAAAGTTGGCCACGATCACCGGGGTGACAGGATCGGATACGGCACTCGTCTGCTGTAACGTCTCGCGGTTGAAGCTGAGAGTCAGGGCGGCAGAGTTGAAGAGCACCACGCTCCCCACCATACACAGCGAGAAAAAGATCGCGCGAGGCACCATCCGTTTCGGTTCATGCGTTTCTTCGGCAATGGTCGAGCAGGCATCGAAGCCGATAAACGCCCACCCTGAAATGGCAAGCGCCGCCAGAAACGCAGCGGTCTGGCTGGGAGCGGTTCCTGTCCCCAGATGGGCGAACAGTTCCGAGAACCCATGCTGCCGGAAAAAGAAAAACAGCAACAGGGCAACGCCGAACGAACCGATGATTTCCGCATAGACTCCCAGCGAGATGAGAACCTTGAAGACCGAGACATGGACGAGATTGAGCACGGTGCAGACGAGCAGAAACACCGCGCCCCAGATGACCAGAGTCATCCCCGTTCCACTTGCAGATCCGAAAAAAATCGCCAACCAGACCCCGCCGGTATAGGCGGTCGTCGTGAGCATGGCGATCGTAGAACTGACGTAGATCGCTCCGGCGTAGGTGCCGATGGTGGTGCCTCCGAGCTGCCGTGCCCATTTGTACGCGCCTCCCGCGATTGGAATTTGCGAGGACAGTTCCGCATACACGGTGGCGACCAATAACTGCATGATCAGGCAGAGTGCCAGTGCCGGAAACCACCCGCCACCCGTGACGGCCGTTTGCACCGCGATAATCGCGTAGAGTCCTGCCACCGGCGACACGGTGGCGAAACCGATGGTCAGACTGTTCCAGAGAGTCAAACTGCGACGCAGGGTTTCGGACGTACTGGTCGTCGTCGCTGAAAGATCTCGATCCGGAACTTTGTGACTTACCATGACAGACCGCTCCAGTTCGGCAGCAGGTCCGACCGATACGTGAAGCAATGAACGATGGGGTGGAAGTGCATAACGAAGTCTCCTGGTGAAGGGCTGACTTCCCAAAAGGCCATGTACCTGCGTACATGATCTCCCGGGCTTTTATCCCTCCGTGGAGCCTCGTTAGCGAGGCCGAAAACTCTTGGACCAGTCGCTCCATCCGACAAGGAAGGAAGCCGGAACCCTAGTTTTCCTTTTGGAACGATTTTCTAGGAGCCTATTCATTTGTCTGATTAAAGTCAAGGCCATAACCCTCGGCTGTCCAAACAACTTACGCAATGTCCATCGTAATGGGGGAATACCGGGGAGTATGTGTTCGTCCCAGATGAGGAGTGAGGAAAGAATGTAGAGTCAGCTACCGCTCTTCTGATTCCATGAGAGATATATAGGTGGTCTGTATAGGTCGAAGGATGAACGAAGAGGAATGAACAGGCCGTCGTTTTGTATTCTGAAGCGTCCTATAATTTATACATCACGTCGGTACGCAAGACATATTTTTCTCCACTCTGGACCACAGCCCCTTCGTGCCAAATAGAATGGAGGAAGACCAATGCTGCTCCTGTCGTCGGCTTCACCGTCAGATAGGGACATCGTCGAGCAACCTGGTCCATGTCTGTAAAGAATTGGGTTTCTCCACCGACCATGTTGTCGTTCAAATAGAGAAGAAACGTCACCTCGCTCTTTTCGTAGGTCTCCAGAGACAGATAGGATCCGTCCCGATGGGGCTGGAAGGTTTGCCCAGGACGATAACGGTAAAAACGCCAACGTTCGTTGAACCGGATGAGGTGACGATGTTCGACGACCGATGGGAGCCACGGAGCAGCCCGGTGAAACAAGGTATCGGGCAACGCGGTGTCGTCAACCAGGACGCGCTCATTGTTTCTGATTCCCTCAGCAACTACGCCACCCACAGTTCCTATCTCGTAGGTCAGCCCTTCGCTCCGACGAATCAATGCCGCACACTCGTCCTGCGACAGAAAGTCATGCAGAAGAAATATTCGTCCCGGATCGAACTCTTCCTTAGTCATGAATGCTTTCCGTATGCCGTTCCTCACATGCGCGTACCCACCGTCGATGACAACCGTACCGCAGATTGTCGAATCGTCAAACGGTGTCTGGTGTCCCTAATACAGGAGGACACTGATGGCCGAACCAGCATTCCTGTGTTTCGCCGTGCTTACTAGGACAGAAGAAACAGAGATGGACGGACTCAGTTGGAGTCATGACCGAAGTCATAGTCTGAAACCTCTTGTCCACCCGTGGCAGTGGGGAGGGGAGAGAGTTGCCGATTGACCCTTGGACGGCGGCATGTTAGAAACAGATCCGCTTGATAGAGTGAGTGTGGGTACGCCCGGATGGCGGAACTGGCAGACGCGCCGGACTCAAAATCCGGTTCTCGCAAGAGAGTGGGAGTTCGACCCTCCCTCTGGGCACCAACAACTAGATACGTGCGATTGTGGACTGAAGACTAGAGGTGGATGCCGCTCGGGTTCCATACGAGGAACGACCTGATGGGACAGGGATCGCGGCAGCGGTCAGTCCGAAACCTGATGCGATTCGACTCCCCACTTGACAGTGCCGCGCTATTAGCCTAGTTTCTGCATATTTCTCAGGGATGTATAGTGTGTCTTACTCGATTCAGAAAGCGTCAGTGTCGAACCAGATTCAACGTCTTCTATAGTGACCTTGTGAATTCTTATGACAGGACAACCGGTCCACTTACTTTTAAGGAGGCAGCACATGCGTAACGTGTTGGCACTGGGAGCCGCCCTGCTCTGCGTCGGCTCAATGAATGTTGCAGTGGCTCAAGAGCGACTCCAGCAATCATCTGGGGGATCTGCAATGGGTGTGGGAACAGGGGTCGGTGACGTGTCTGGGAATGCCAATCGCGTCCAGGCCTTTGATCGTAGTGCTTTCCTCGACCGACTCTCTCTTCCTGAAACGATCTACGGTCGCGTGTTGGCTATTGATTTTCCAGCCGCCAAAATGCACTTAGAGACAGGCGGAAGCTCTCATGATGAGGGTCGTGCGGGAGCTGGTGTCATGAGTTCCATGACGGTGTACTTTGACGAGCGCACTAGCTTAGATCAGATTAAAGTATTGAACAATGGCGATGATATTTCCCTACAAGTAATTGAAGCGGTCACACCCAATCAGCAATATGGGGTGGGTCGTAAGATCGTTCGTGAAGTATACTTGCTGCGCGGCAATGAAAGACTCGCCGGGTTTGGTGGTTTAGGACAGCGTCCGAATCCTTCAACCGAGCGTGCTATTGAGACGAGCAGCGGCAGCACCACAGGTGGAGTTGCGGGTTCCGTGTTGCCGGGCAAGATTACAGGGACGATTGATACAACGATCGGAGAATTCACAGGATCAGCTCCTTGCTGGAACTGTGAGCCACAGCCAGGGTGGGGCTATCAAACAGTGGCACCAGAAACAAAAATTCCTAATAAGTCCGACTACGGCACGGACTTATCAAAGCCGAACTTGATAAAAGGATTTAATTGAGACGTTCCAGGGTTTGAGCTTTCAAAGGGGGCAGCAGAAGCTGCCCCCTTTTGTTTTCTTGCAATCTAGGCATAACTTGCAAAAAGTCGCTGGTCATCAGCGAGCTGACTTGCGCAATATCCTTTCATTCAGTGAGTCTGTGATTATGAGCGAATCGGAGAATGCACTTAATGGGCCGACCTCCGAGCTCGATCTGCGCGGAGTGATATGTCCCTATAACTTCGTGAAGACGAAACTGAAGCTTGAGACCATGAAAGAGGGAGAGGTCCTGTCTGTCCTTTTGGACGACGGCGACCCCATTCGGAATGTCCCGCGCAGTGTCGAGAATGAAGGGCACACCGTCTTAGGCCAGGAGCGAGTGGAGCAAGCCTACCGAGTGTTGATTCGTCGAGAGGAGAACGACTGATAGGAATGTCCCTACGTTCATCGGTACTGTGTTCGCCGTCAGGTTGAGTGGAAGCCAATACGTGACGAGATTTCCTGCCGGCCTGCTTCGTTGCCCGTTACCTCTTCCCTGACAAGACAATCGTGATATCTTCCCCCGCTGTGTCCAACAGTTGCCGACTGACCTCATAGGCCGTTCCGCGAATAATCACCTCATTCGGTTTAGTGAGGTTGCAGGCTGCGACAAGCAGCCGTCTCGGTGCAAGCCGGACAAGCGTTTCAAGAGCACGTACGGCCGTGCGTCGGGTGCCGTAGGCAACAGTTGGAACCTTCATTTTTACTGCATCAGCCACACGGCGCGTGAGATGTGGGCCGGTACTCGGCAGCTGTCCACAACAATAGAATGACTCGCAAGAAAATCCGGCCACCGTCAGAGCCGTAATCGCTGCGGACGGTCCGGGGATCGGAATCACCCGAGTTCCTTGAAAAGCGGCTTCCGTGACAAGCAGCGCGCCTGGATCCACGATCAGGGGTGACCCTGTGTCGGCGACGATGGCGATCCTGGCTCCTTGTCGTACGCGTTGAAGAAGCACCGCGACCTTCTCCTTCACATTCACAGGACCATAACTGGTCACGGTCGCTGAAATCCGATGATGCGCGAGTAGTTGCTGTGTCATGTTTGGATCTTCAGAGGCAATGAGATCAACAGACGTCAAGATCGCCAACGCACGCAGGGTCAGATCATCAGGATGTCCAATGGGGACGGCCACCACATAGACCGCCCCTTCCTTATCAGCTGACTGAGCCGAAGCTATTGACACGCCAGCGTTTTCTTGACTCTGTTTAGGTGGCACCGATATAATTTCCTCTCAACCTGTTCGAACGTCACGCCGGAGATTCAGCGGGGACATTCCCAATGGCAGCCGTCTGTTTCATGATCGCCCTCAGCCTGTACATCGTAGCCACGGTGTCGTTTCTGTCCTACTCCCTCCGACGTTCTGAAGCCCTCTCAAACGTGTCGCTGAGCATTACCGCCGTCGGGTTCGCGTTCCATACGATCACCCTTATCATGAGAATGACGGGAGCGTCATCCTCCGCCCCACCGAGTTTTTCCGATGCCTTGTCGTTTTTCTCTTGGATGATCATCCTGGTGCTGCTCATCGTCGAATTTCGTCATCGCATTCATGTGCTGGGATCCTTCATGGTCCCCTTGGCGATCGTCTCGCTCATCTCAGCGGCAGCCCTTCCGGAAAGCGAGCCGACGCTTCAACCTGTTTTCAAAACTTTGTGGTTTCATGTCACGCTCAGTATGTTGGGGACGGTCGGATTTGCCGTCGCGTTTGTTGCGGGAGTGATGTACCTCATTCAAGATCGGCTCCTCAAGTCGAAACAGTTCAACGTCCTCTATAGCAAGCTGCCGGCACTCGATTTTCTTGATCATCTGAATCAGCAGTCGATTGTCCTGGGGTTCCCGTTGCTCACATTGGGAATCGTGACGGGTGCCATCTCCGCCGAGCTCGCTCGCGGATCGTACGTCAGTTGGAACCCCGAACAAACATGGGCCGTCGTAACCTGGCTCTTTTATTTCGTGGTCCTCCTGGGAAGACTGACCATCGGCTGGAGAGCCAAGCGGGCAGCCTATCTTACCGTGGTCGGGTTTGCCTGTGTCATCTTGACATTGGTCGGCGTCCTGCTCAAAGGGCATAGCGCCTTGTCGTAGGGTATGAAAGTGGTCGTGTCATGCATTTGATTGTCGTCGGTTTAAGCCATAAGACGGCTCCGGTAGAAATCCGGGAGCGTCTGGCCGTTCCCGAAAGCCGTCTCGGTGAAGCCCTGACTCGCCTCTGTTCGTACCCTGGCGTGAAGGAAGGAATTCTGCTGTCGACCTGCAATCGAGTCGAAGTCTATTCCGTGGTTGAGGATGTCGACACCGGATACGGCCGTATCCAAGAGTTTCTGGCCGACACGCATCTTTCTCTCTCCTCCGAACAGTTGACTCCGCATTTGTACTGGCATACCGGAGATCGGGCGATTGCCCACCTGTTTCGCGTGGCGTCCAGTTTGGACTCCATGATCATCGGCGAGTCTCAAATCTTGGGACAACTGAAAGACGCCTTCGAGGTCGCATTGGCACACAAGACCACCGGTGTGATCATGAACAAAGTGGTGAAGAAGGCGATCTCCGTGGCCAAACGTGTGCGTACGGAGACGAAGATTGCCGAGATGGCGGTCTCCGTCAGTTATGCCGCAGTGGAGCTCGCAAAGAAAATCTTTTCGAATCTGCATGAAAAGACCGTCTTGTTGGTCGGGGCCGGTGAGATGGCCAAGCTGGCGGCGAAGCATTTGATCGCAAATGGCGTGGGACACGTGCGGATCACCACCAGAACTCCGCAACATGCGGTTGATCTTGCCGAACGGTTCGGAGGAACTGCGGTTCCGTTTGATCAGTTCAAGGATGACATGGCCTCGGCGGACATTGTGTTGGTCTCGACCGGCGCAGCCCATTACTTGGTCGGTGCCGAGGATGTGCATCGAGCCGTCCAGGAACGCATGAATCGTCCGATGTTCCTAATTGATATTTCCGTTCCGAGAAATATCGACCCGGCGGTTCGCCACGTCGACAACGCGTTCCTCTTTGATATCGACGATCTCAAGCATCGAGTTGAGCAGAACCGTGCCGGACGGGTGCACGAGGCGGAGAAAGCCGAGCGCATGGTGATCGAAGAAGTGACGATGATCCTCGACTGGATGAAATCATTGGAAGTCACACCGACCATTGTAGCCCTTCGCAACCGGGTGGAGGACATTAAGCGGGCGGAAGTCGAAAAAGTGCTGGGGCGATTAGGACACCTGTCCGCACAGGATCGCGAACTCGTTGAAGGTCTCGCCTCATCTATCGTCAACAAACTGATACATCGCACGATGGTGACGTTGAAAAACGAAGTCAATTCATCCAGTGGCCCTGCGTTCGTCGAGGCAGCTCGGCAGTTCTATGCCCTGGATCAACCCGCTGCCTCAACTCAACAGACAGAGACCTATTCCGAGTCGTCTCGTTACCTCACGGACAGTCGCCCTCAATCCGAAGCCGACGAGCCAACCCCTGAACCCTCAGTGCCGAAACGAGCCCGCTAGCCTATACGTACAGAGAAAGGATTACCCTGTGTCGACATCGAACGGTCAACGCTCCACGCTGGTGCTTGGGACAAGGGGGAGTAAGTTGGCGCTCTGTCAGAGTGAGTGGTTTCAATCACAAGTTCACAAGATTGCGCCGGAAGTTCGCGTCACGCTCAAAAAGATTCAGACCTCAGGAGACAAGATCGTCGATGTCCCGCTGGCAAAAATCGGAGGGAAAGGACTCTTCGTCAAAGAGATTGAAGATGCCTTGCTTGCCGGTGATATTGATTTCGCCGTTCACAGCATGAAAGACGTTCCGGCACAACTCCCGGCTGGACTCGATATTCTCTGTGTGCCGGCACGCGAGGATGCCCGTGATGCCCTGATCAGCCGAACCGGCTGTTCGTTCCAGGAACTGCCGTTAGGAGCGACGATCGGGACGGCCAGTCTCCGCCGCCAGGCGCAACTGCTACAGGCCAGACCAGACCTCACGATTGCCATGCTGCGCGGAAATCTTGATACAAGGCTGCGAAAGCTTAAGGACGGGCAGTTTGATGCCATTGTTCTCGCCGCAGCCGGGTTGCATCGCTTGGCTTGGACTGAGACCATCACCGAATATCTTCCTCCCGTCCTCAGTCTTCCTGCGATCGGACAAGGCGCACTCGGGATCGAAGGTCGGGCTGACGACGAATTCGTCCGCTCGATCTTGTTGCGGCTCAACCACCAAGAAACCCAGACGACGGTCACGGCAGAACGAGCATTTTTGCAACGATTAGAGGGTGGCTGTCAGGTCCCGATTGCCGCTCATGCCACCTTATCCGGCGAGCGGCTGGTTTTGGAGGGACTCGTGGCAAGTATCGACGGGAAAACCATCATTCGTGATCAGATTGCCGGCACAGGGCAGCAAGCCCATCCCCTTGGGGTACAGTTAGCTGAACGGCTGTTGAGCAGAGGAGGAGACAAGATTCTCCGAGAAATTTACGGATCGGCATGAGCAGAATGGGGCAACGCACAGGAACGGTCTATCTCGTCGGAGCCGGCCCTGGAGATCCAGGGCTGTTGACGCTCCGTGGACGAGATTGTCTCGAGCGGGCAGATGTCGTCCTCTACGACTATCTCGCCAATCCTGCACTGCTCGCTCATGCTCCCGAGCATGCGGAACGGCTGTATGTCGGACGACGTGGAACGGGAAAATATCCGGAGCAAGCGTCCATCAATCAGTTGCTGATCGAGCGTGCACAAGCAGGAAAAGTGGTGGTGCGCCTGAAAGGCGGGGATCCATTTGTCTTCGGTCGCGGTGGAGAAGAGGCCGAGGCACTCGCAACGGCGGGAATTGCGTTTGAGGTGGTTCCAGGTGTCACTGCCGCAGTGGCAGTGCCGGCCTATGCCGGCATTCCCATTACCCACCGGACTTTGGCATCTACCGTAACGATCGTCACCGGGCATGAAGATCCCACAAAAGCGGCGACGATGTTGGACTGGCCAAGACTCGCGGCAACCCGTGGGACACTCGTCTTTTTGATGGGCATGAAACATCTCTCCACGATCACCGCCCAGCTCATGCAAGAAGGGTTGTCTCCATCGACACCGGTCGCGATTACCCGCTGGGGGACCAGACCCTGCCAACAGACGCTCGTCGGAACGTTGTCGGACATTGTGTCAAAGGCTCGGGCCATCGGAATGGAACCCCCCACCGTGATTGTGGTGGGTGAGGTTGTTCAACTCCGATCGACACTCAACTGGTTCGAGCGACGTCCACTGTTCGGCAAGCGTGTGTTGATGACACGAGCCAAAGAGCAGGCGCACGAGCTGGCCACGCACCTCGCCGGTTATGGAGCCGACCCGGTCGAGGGTCCGACCATCAGCATTGTTGCCCCGCTCGATTGGACAGTCGTCGACCGCGCCATTTCCGAGATCGGCACCTACCACTGGGTGATCTTTACCAGCGTGAATGGGGTGGACCGCTTCATGAGTCGTCTCTGGGCGAATGGACTGGATGCACGGTGTCTGGCCGGACGACAGGTGTGCTGTATCGGACCTCGGACCGCTCTGGAGTTGGAGCGGTTCGGCATTCGAGCCGATCTGGTTCCGGCTGAATATCAAGCGGAGGGAGTATTAGCCGCACTGAATCAGCAGGAGATCAGCACATCTCGCATCCTGATCCCGCGAGCCGAAGTGGCGCGGGAGATCCTGCCGGACCAGCTTCGTGCGCGTGGGGCCCATGTCGATGTGGTGCCGGTCTACCGAACGCTGGTGCCGGATCTGAAGGCTGAGGGATGGTGGCAAGAGCTTAGAGACCATCGTCTCGATGTCGTCACCTTTACAAGTTCTTCCACGGTTCGGAACTTTGTTGCTATGCTAGGAGGGGTGGATGCTGTGAGTCCGCTGTTGCGCTCAGTGACCATCGCCTGCATCGGCCCAATCACAGCCAAGACAGCAGAGGAATTCGGTCTCACGGTCTCAATCATGCCGAGCGAAAATACGATTCCTGCATTGGTGGATGCGATCGCTCACCACTATGAGAGCCGCGAGCACTGTGCCGCAGGTGTTGTATCGTAACCCAACGGCCCATGCCTGATGGGCCGGTTTTATACTGAAGGAGGGAGCGTACTATGGTTCCTGTGAAGTCATTCATGATTCCCCGAGATAAGTTTGTGACTGTGCCACGCGACACCGACTCGCAGACCGCAGCGAGGATCATGCGCGATCGCGGGATCGGCAGTTTATTCGTGACGAATGACCGTGAGATCATCGGCATCATCACGGACACGGACATGATGCGCCGTGTCGTCGCAGCGGGGGCGGACGCGACCAAAACCACGGTTGAACAGATTATGTCGGCGCCCATCGTGACGA
>CABVSA010000055.1 GCA_902500805.1 uncultured Nitrospira sp.
ACGGTGATGGCAGTCTCTTCCGCCTCGTGTCGGAAGCACACCGCATACGCCTTGCTCATCTCTTCGATCCGGTATTGGCTGTTCACACGTCACTGGTCGATCCTCTGCCTCACCAGATCACTGCGGTCTACGAAGCCATGCTGCCGCGCCAGCCTTTACGCTTCTTGCTGGCTGATGATCCCGGTGCAGGCAAGACCATCATGGCGGGACTCTTGATGAAAGAGATGATCGCGCGGGGCGATCTGCATCGCTGCTTGGTGGTTTGCCCAGGGAGTCTGGCTGAGCAATGGCAGGACGAGCTCTACCGCCGGTTCCATCTTCCATTTGAAATTCTGACGAATGACAAGCTTGAGGCCGCGCGCACGGGTAACTGGTTCCTCGAAACAAACCTGGTCATCGCTCGTCTCGATAAGCTGTCCCGTAATGAGGACGTGCAGGCAAAGCTCGCAGCTCCCGACTGTCATTGGGATCTCATCGTCTGTGATGAGGCCCATAAGATGTCCGCCACCGTCTTCGGTGGCGAAATCAAGTACACCAAGCGCTACAAGCTTGGACAACTACTTTCCACGCTTACACGCCATTTTCTCTTGATGACGGCAACTCCGCACAACGGCAAGGAAGAGGACTTCCAGCTGTTCATGGCCTTGTTGGACGGTGACCGTTTCGAGGGCCGCTTCCGCGACGGGGTTCATGCCGTGGATGTATCCGATCTCATGCGACGCATGGTCAAAGAAAGCTTGCTCAAGTTTGACTCGACGCCGTTATTCCCTGAGCGTATCGCCTATACCGTTCCATACAAACTCTCCGAAGGCGAAGCCCAGCTCTATAAGGAAGTCACCAACTATGTCCGCGAGGAATTCGACCGAGCGGCAGCACTGGAGAATGACAAGCGCGCCGGCACCGTGGGCTTCGCGTTGACCATTCTCCAGCGACGGCTTGCTTCGTCTCCAGAAGCCATCTACCAATCCTTACGCCGTCGCCGTGAGCGATTAGAGAAACGATTGCGTGAGATGGAATTGCTTCATCGCGGCGCTCCTGCGATGGCCACTGTGGCCAATGGACCTTCGCTTGATGCGGAGGATGTGGAAGATCTGGAAGAAGCTCCCGACAACGAGGTCGCAGCCGCAGAGGAAGAGATTCTCGACCAAGCTACAGCCGCGCGTAGCATTGCGGAGCTGAAGGCGGAGATCGTAACACTCCAGCGCTTGGAGTCGCTGGCGCTTACGGTCCGACGCAGCGGAGAGGATCGGAAATGGCGTGAACTTGCCAAACTACTTGGGGTCATCTTCACACCACCAGCAATCGCGGATCATGTAGCGGAAGAGATGTCCTCTTATGGAACGAGTGGCGTGCCTCAACCCACACCATCGCCGCGGCAGAAACTCGTCATCTTCACTGAACACCGCGACACCTTGAACTATTTGGAGAGCCGCATTGCCACGCTACTGGGCCGCCGAGAAACCATCGTCATGATTCACGGTGGCATGGGACGTGAGGAACGTATGAAGGCGCAAGAAGCCTTTAAACACGACCCTGAGGTGCAGGTACTCCTCGCTACCGACGCGGCAGGCGAAGGTATTAATCTTCAGCGGGCCCACCTCATGGTCAACTACGACCTGCCCTGGAATCCTAACCGTCTCGAACAGCGATTTGGGCGAATCCACCGCATCGGACAGACTGAGGTCTGTCACCTCTGGAATCTGGTGGCTGAGGAGACGCGGGAAGGCGATGTCTATCTGACATTGTTGAAAAAGCTCGACGAGGCACGGAAAGCACTCGGCGGCCAAGTGTTCGATGTGCTGGGCAAGATGCAGTTCGAGGGCAAACCACTGCGCGATCTCCTCATTGAGGCAATCCGGTACGGTGAGCGTCCGGAGGTACAGGCCAGGCTGACAAGAGTGGTGGCGAATGCATTCGATAAGGCTCAACTCCAAGATCTGCTAGAGGAGCGGGCGCTCGCTCACGACGCCATGGATGCGAGCCGCGTGCAGCGTGTGCGGGAGGATATGGAACGAGCCGAAGCGCGAAGGTTGCAGCCACACTATATCGAATCATTCTTTCTCGAAGCATTCCAACGATTGGGTGGGGCAGCGAAGCAGCGAGAGCCACGGCGGTATGAAGTCACACATGTTCCAGCCCCGGTACGAAATCGCGACCGCCTAATCGGGATCGGCGAGCCCGTCCTGCCACGGTACGAACGTATCGCGTTTGAAAAGGCACTCATTGCTCCACAAGGCCAGTCCCTCGCAGCCTTTATTTGCCCAGGCCACCCATTACTAGATGCTGCCATCGATCTCACACTAGAGCGCCACCGAGATCTCCTGCGCCGGGGTTCGGTGCTGGTGGACGAACGCGATTCCAGTGACCAGCCACGTGTTCTCTTCTATCTCGATCACGCGATTCAAGACGCCAGCAGCACCCGCACGGGCGAGCGACTGATCATCTCCAAGCGCATGCTGTATGTAGAACTCGATGGGGCAGGCAACGAACGTCATCTGGGCTATGCCCCGTATTTAGACTACAGACCTTTGGCGTCTGCCGAACCTAACGTCGCAACGATCCTGGCCCGCCCTGAGTGCAGTTGGATGACACGTGAACTGGAGCAAAAAGCTAAGGGATACGCCATTGGGAACGTGGTACCTGAGCATTTACAGGAAGTACGCTCCCGTCGTGTGGAGTGGACAGACAAGACACGGGCAGCGGTGAAAGAGCGTCTCACGAAGGAGATCAGCTACTGGGATCATCGCGCCGAACAGTTAAAGCTCCAGGAGCAGGCAGGCAAGCTCAATGCCCAGCTCAACTCACAAGAGGCACGGCGTCGAGCCGATGAGCTGCAAAGTCGCCTCCAGAAACGCATGGAACAGCTCGACCTAGAAGGCAAAGTGTCTGCTCTCCCCCCAGTGGTGCTCGGAGGAGTCGTCGTTGTGCCCATGGGACTACTCGCCAAGATGGCGGGTCGTTCATCCGCAACTTCTAAACGTGCTGTTGATACCCAAGCTGCCGCCGCCCGAGCGCGAGAGATCATCATGGAAATTGAGCGTCGGCTCGGGTTTGATCCGACCGACCGCGAGGTCGACAAGCTAGGCTACGACATCGAGAGCCGTGTCCCTGGCACAGGGAAGCTGCGTTTCATCGAGGTGAAAGGCCGAGTGTCGGGGGCAGACACCATCACTGTGACCAAAAACGAAATTCTCTATTCGCTCAACAAGCCCGATGACTTCATCTTGGCCATCGTCGAGTTTCTTGATGGTAACTCGCACCACGTCCACTATCTGCGGCAACCTTTTCAGCGCGAACCAGATTTCGGGGTAACCAGCGTGAACTATGAAATGAGTAAGTTGATCGAGCGAGGAGAAGCGCCCCGATGAAGCCGATCTTCACGATACACGAAGGTGAGTTTTTAGCTGGGGACTATATAAACCGGAAGCTCGGGCACAAATATGATGTGTGGGTGCCGACGAAGGATAGCGGCGTGGACTTGCTGGTTACGCGCAAATCTCTTAAGGGCAAAGCTGTGGGCTTACAGGTAAAGTTCTCGCGATGCTTCGATATCCGGGCGGAGTTGGCTCGCCACCTTATTGCCACGAGCTGGTTCACCCTCGATCCTAAGAAGATTCGCATCAGCCAAGCTGACCTCTGGGTTTTTGTGATCCTGACCCTCAGGCACGATCAGCACTTCGTTGTCATTTCAAAGCAAGAGCTTCAAAAGCGAATTCCACGCAATGCTGGCAAGAAATGGAACCTATATCTGTGGGTATATGACAACCGGACATGCTATCAGGTCCGTGATCTAAATATGGAACAGAAGTTTGACACGATGCACCGTGGGGTTCGTAATCGGCAGCATGACTTTTCTGAGTGGCTAGAGAATTGGAACCTCTTAGAGAGATTCAACACAAAAACGACATGAGAAGCACCCGCAAGTCCGCAAGAAGGTACAGTTCGCGCACTCTTAAAATGCTATGGGGGCGCGCCGCAGGTCGCTGCTCTATGCCTGAATGTCGAATCGAGCTTTTGTTAGACGACTCGTCACATGATCCGATCGTAATAATTGGCGACATCGCCCATGTAGCGGCTTCGAGTGATGCAGGCCCGCGCGGAGCGGCAGCAAAGATAACAGTAGCTCGTGATGAGTATATTAACCTCATTTTGCTGTGCAAGAATTGTCACGCTAGAATTGACGGTCAGAGCAGAAAGTTCACGGTCGGGGCTATTAATACAATAAAAACCGAGCACGAAGCTTGGGTGCGCACTTCCCTGCCAGAGCGTGGCAGGAGTCGACATCCATGGACCACTGTCCTACTACAGGGCAGTTATCCTATTGATCCGGTACGGGTGATCAGTGCACTTCGCCCCGACCAAGCAGATAAGACGCCACATGTTCTTACGGTCCGGCCCGACCGTCAAAGTTGGTTACAAGTACGAGATCAGCTCGCTTCGTCTGTTCGGAACATTCTAGATGATGCAGATTCATTTGATAGACGTTTTGCCGTATTCCCGCTAGCTCCTGTCTCGGCATGTGTAGCCTTAGGTTTCAATCTCACCGATCGACCTCGAGTCAAACTCTTTCAGTATCATCGACACATACAGTCTTGGGACTGGAGTGCAGCTTCTCCTAGATCTATTACCACTCCCACCATTAAATGGCCAAGAACGAATAGTCGGAAGCAAGGGCAAGTCATTATCTGCTTCGAAGTCAGTAGTGTTATCTCAAAGGATCACATTCAAGGAGTGGGTAGGAATCTCCTTGGGGTTGTGCGAATGAGGGTGTCGAAACCTTCAACGGGATGGCTTCGCAAGTTTGAGCAAATCGAGTCATTTGGGCGACAGGTCCACGAGCTCTTTGAAGAAACCCTTCGTCGGTTTCCCTCGGCTAACTGCTGGCACCTGCTTGTTGCCGCTCCTGCACCTATTGCAGTAAGAATTGGGCAGGCGATGAATCCTTCAATCATACCTCCAGTTCAACTCTACGAATTTCATCGAGCCGCAGTCACTGCCTACGCACCGAGCATTCTTTTAGGGGAACACCGAGAATGACCAGTGACGAATATTTTCAGAATCTCCTAGCACAACAAAACTTAACCCAGGAGCAATTGAACTCACTTCGATCATTACGGGAGAAGATACAAGGTCAACTTTCAGTCCTTCAGGGTTCGCCGAGGTTCTACTACGCTGGTTCGTTTAGCAAAGGAACGATGATCCGTGAAGTTTTTGATCTTGACATTGTGATTTACTGGCCGTCCGATTCCGGATACACACTCAAGGGTGTTTTCGATGCAGTGGGCGAAACACTGCGAAAACATTGGAATCATGTGAATCCAAAGACAGTCGCATGGGAGCTTCCATTCGAAGGTGGGTTTCATATCGATGTGGTCCCTGGTCGCGCTCTTGATAGCTCGTTCAGGTACGCCAACCTTTATCGCCGAGACAGAGATTCATCATTGCAGACAAGCATCAAGGTCCATATCGATACGGTGCGCAATAGCGGGCGACAAGAGGTGATACGCCTCCTGAAACTCTGGCGCTTCAAGCGTAATGTCCCGTTCAAGAAATCGTTGGCGCTTGAGTTAATGGCTATTGAAGGTTGTAAGGGAATAAGAACGGATGCTCTAGAAACACAATTCCTCGCTACATTACGCTATATACGAGACAACATTGTGTCGGCGAGAGTAATCGATCCAGCGAATACAAACAATGTCGTCTCGGATGAAATGTCATCCTTTGAGAAACAGTCAATTCAATCTGCAGCAGATACGGCATTGAAGGCGCAGTATTGGAGTCAGGTGCTGACGTAAGGCTGGCGTGAAGGAACTATCGCAATGGTTCGTAAGAAGCTCATCGAAGTAGCCCTGCCGTTGGACGCGATCAATAAGGCCTCGGCACGGGAGAAGTCGATCCGCCACGGGCATCCGAGCACACTCCACTTATGGTGGGCGCGGCGACCGTTGGCGGCGGCGCGGGCGGTAATCTTTGCGCAGATGGTAGATGATCCATCGGCGTATGTGGATGTACTTCGAGGTGATTCTAAGCTGCGTAGGAAGGGTGAGACTCTTCTCAAGGCACGCAGGAAGGTGTGGGAGGAAGCTCGGGCCTTGGCCGACAAGGCAAAGGGCTCGGGAGTAGCCGTTTCCGAGCCGGGCCCTGAGCCAACCCTCGACGAAATTCTCGCCCACGAGGAGCGGCAAAGGCTGTTCCGGATCATCGAAGAACTAGTGCTATGGGAGAACACCACTAACGAAACGGTGGTCCAGGCAGCGCGGGACGAAATTTGGAATAGCTGGCGGCGCACCTGCGCCTCGAACGCCGATCATCCACGCGCCAAGGAGTTGTTCGATAGGCACAAACTTCCCGCTTTTCATGACCCCTTTGCTGGCGGTGGGGCTTTACCGTTGGAAGCGCAACGGCTTGGGCTCGAAGCCTATGCGAGCGATCTGAACCCTGTGGCGGTGCTGATCAATAAGGCCATGATCGAAATACCGCCGAAGTTCGCCGGCAAGCCGCCGGTGAACCCTGAGTCACGAAAGAAGATTGGTGGCCAGTCGGGTTCCTGGAATGGAGTAACGGGTCTTGCTGAGGACGTGCGGTACTACGGTCAGTGGATGCGTGATGAGGCGGAGAAACGCATCGGGCATCTCTATCCAAAGGTTAAGATCACAAAGGAGATGGTGAAGGAGCGCCCGGACCTCGAACAGTACGAAGGTAAGGAGCTTACCGTGATTGCCTGGATCTGGGCCCGCACGGTAAAGAGTCCAAACCCGGCCTTCGCGAAGGTGGACGTGCCGCTTGCCTCCACCTTCATGCTCTCCACTAAGGAAGGCAAGGAGGCATACGTCCAACCAGTGATCGAGCACGGCGACTTCCGCTTCACGGTCAAAGTAGGCAAACCCAAGGACGCTGAGGCGGCGGAGAATGGCACCAAGCTTTCCCGCGGAGCGAACTTCCAATGCCTGATGTCAGGCACGCCGATAGCGGGCGACTACATCAAGACCGAAGGCGTGGCCAGGCGGATGGGTGTGCGGCTTATGGCCGTCGTCGCCGAAGGTCAGCGCGGGCGGGTGTACCTATCACCACCACAATTGGAGCCGGTTACATCGGATGTCTCACCTTCGTGGAAACCAAGTGGTGACACGCCTTCACGTCTTACGGGGGGAGGGGCACAGGCTTACAGATACGGGCTCACGACTTGGGCAGACCTCTATACCTGCCGGCAACTGATCGCGCTGACGACATTGTCCGACCTGGTGAAGGAGGCACGCGAGCGGGTGCAGCGCGACGCGCTGGCCGCAGGCCTGCCTGACGACGGCAAGCCCCTCGCCTCCAGTGGTAACGGCGCCACCGCTTACTCTGATGCGGTGGGGGTGTATCTTGGATTGGCGATCGACAAATCTATTGACTACAACAGCTCGCTCGTAATGTGGAGCCCAACACGAAATCAAGCGAAGACAACGTTCTCTCGTCAGGCCCTGCCGATGACGTGGGACTTTGCAGAGACCAATGTGTTTGCAAGTGCTGCAGGTGATATCGAGGTCAGTCTAGACGGCATATCGCGGGCGTTGGCGTATTTTTGTCCGGGCAGTGATGGACACGCTCTGGCCTGTGATTCACAAACCCAGTCGATTTCGTTAAATAAGATCGTCTCTACCGACCCGCCCTACTACGACAACATTGCTTACGCAGATCTGTCGGACTTTTTTTACGTCTGGCTCCGTCGCTCGCTACGTTCTGTATTCCCAACCCTGTTCTCCACGATCGTCGTACCTAAAGCTGAAGAACTGGTGGCATTACCGTATCGCCACAAGAGTAAAGAGGATGCAGAAGCATTCTTCCTCAATGGCATGACACAGGCGATGCACCGCCTCGCCGACCAAGCTCACCCAACTTTTCCGGTCACGATCTACTATGCCTTCAAGCAGTCGGAAACCGACAGCGATGATGAAGGTGGTGGAACCGCCAGCACCGGTTGGGACACCTTTCTGGGAGCGGTGATTCAGGCTGGTTTCGTCATAACCGGCACCTGGCCGATGCGGACGGAGCGTGAGGCCCGCAGTCGAGGAATTGGGAGCAACGCACTCGCCTCCAGCATTATTCTCGTCTGCCGCCCGCGAGCCGCCAACGTCCCCACCGCCACGCGCCGCGAGTTCGTCACCGCGCTCAAGGCCGAGCTGCCCGTGGCGCTCGCCCATCTCCAGCGCGGCAACATTGCGCCTGTGGATCTAGCGCAGGCGGCCATCGGCCCGGGCATGGCGGTCTACACCCGCTACGCCAAGGTGCTCGACGCCGAGGGCAAGTCTCTCTCGGTTCGTGAAGCGCTCGCCCTCATCAATCAGACCCTTGACGAGGTACTCGCCGAGCAGGAGGGCGACTTTGATCCCGACAGCCGTTGGGCTATCACGTGGTTTGAACAGGTTGGATTTGAAGTTGGTGAGTATGGAACCGCAGAGCAGCTTTCCAAGAGCAAGAACACCAGCGTGTCAGGACTTGTGGAGGCGGGTATTCTGGCATCGAAGAGCGGAAAAGTGAGGCTGCTCAAACCGATCGAATTGCCCGATGACTGGGACCCAACGACGGACAGACGGCTAACTAGCTGGGAGACTGTGCATCACTTGATCCGCGTGCTTGAGGCTGGTGGTGAAGGTGCGGCGGCGAAGATCGTGTCGAAGCTCGGGGCGAAAGCCGAAGTTGCTCGCGAACTTTGCTATCGCCTCTATACCCTCTGTGAACGCAAGAAACGCGCAACCGAGGCATTGTCCTACAACGGTCTCGTCCAGAGTTGGCCGGAGATTACGCGCTTGGCGCGTGAGAACGAATCCATCGATGGTACCGTCAGAGAGTCACAGACCACTATGTTCGGACAGGAGTAAGTCATGGCGATTACTAACCACGAACGCGTCGGGAAAGCGCTGGACCTGCTCAAAGAAGGGTTGTCGCCTTTCGTTGAGCGAGAGATGAAGTCGCAGCACGCGCAGTTGTGGTTCGAGCAGGTCAAGGCATCGGTGCGAGAGACTCAATCAAACTTATTCGGTACAGAAACAGAGCCTCGTTGGGATGTGGCCGTCATCTTGGGCGTGATGTGGAATCAATGGCAGATCGTTTTCCGTAAGACGCTTGGCCAGGCTGAACGTTCGATCGTGAGCGAATTGCGTGATGTTCGTAACAAGTGGGCCCATCAGAGCCCTTTCTCAGGCGACGATGCCTATCGCGCACTCGATTCTGTGTCTCGCTTACTCACCGCCGTCTCTGCGCCACAGGCCGACGATGTTGAGAAAATGAAAATGGAACTCCTGCGTGTTCGGTTTGACGAGCAGGTGCGTACCGAAAAGCGCAAGAGTGTCGGGACTGCCATTGAAAGCCAGGCCGGCAGTGGTCTGACGCCCTGGCGTGAGATGGTGAGTCCGCACAAGGATGTGGCGAGCGGGCGCTATCAGCAGGCTGAGTTCGCTGCCGATCTTTGGCAGGTCCACATCGGAGAAGGGTCAGACGAGTATAGGAAGCCGGTTGAGTTTTTCCGGCGCACATACCTGACAGACAGCTTGAGAAAAATGCTGGTCGGCGCCGTACAGCGTCTTGCCGGTACGGGCGGAGACCCGGTAGTGCAACTCCAGACCAACTTCGGCGGCGGTAAGACACACTCGATGCTGGCGCTTTACCATCTCGTTTCTGGGACTGCACCAAGTGAGTTGCTTGGCGTCGATACTGTACTCAAAGAGGCCGGGGTGTCGAAGCTGCCTGGTGTGAGGCGCGTGGTGCTGGTCGGGAATCGGATCTCTCCGGGAAATCCGGTCGTGAAATCGGACGGCACAGTGGTTCGAACGCTGTGGGGAGAACTCGTTTGGCAACTCGGGTACGCAGCCGGCGGCGTAAAAGAGGCCAAGAAAGCATACACACGCATCCAGGCCGACGATGAGCGAGCCACCAGCCCTGGCGACGCGCTGCGAGAACTCTTCGTCGAATACGGACCGTGCCTGATTCTCATTGATGAGTGGGTTGCTTATGCGCGTCAGCTTCATGACCAGAGCGATTTGCCTGCCGGCGGATTTGAGACCCAGTTCACCTTCGCTCAGGTTCTCACCGAGTCTGCAAAGCTGGCGAAGAATTGTTTGCTGGTGATCAGTCTCCCAGCGTCAGACACGGATGGATCGCCCCACACCCAGGCAGATGATGTGGAGGTGGGAGGACAGCGAGGGCGTGAAGCTCTAGATAGACTGCGCAATGTGGTGGGGCGAGTGGAGTCTTCTTGGCGACCGGCGAGCGCTGAAGAAGGATTCGAGATTGTCCGCCGGCGGTTGTTCGAGCCCCTCATTGAGAAGAATCAGTATGTGACCCGCGATACGGTCGCGAAGGCCTTTTTCGACCTCTATGCCACCCAATCAGCAGAGTTTCCGCCCGAGTGCCGAGATTCAGACTATGAGAAGCGCCTCAAAGCGGCATACCCTATTCATCCGGAGATTTTTGATCGGCTTTATACCGACTGGTCCACGCTGGTGAAGTTTCAGCGCACGCGTGGCGTGTTGCGCCTGATGGCTTCCGTGATTCATTGCCTATGGGAAAAGGGCGACCGCAATCCGCTGATTCTGCCCTCGAACATTCCAATTGACGACCCGCGGGTACAGTTCGAGTTGACGCGGTATCTGTCGGACAATTGGGTGCCGGTCATCGGAAAAGATGTGGATGGACCCAGTGCGCTTCCGCTTCGGCTCGATGGTGAAGTGCCCAACCTTGGGAAGTACGCCGCGTGCCGCCGTGTGGCTCGTACGATCTACCTGGGTTCCGCACCAACTGCCACTGCAGCGAATCGCGGTATCGAAGATCGCCGGGTGAAGCTTGGCTGTGTGATGCCGGGAGAGTCCCCGAATATTTTCGGCGATGCGTTGCGACGCTTGAGCAGTGCTGCGACCTATCTCTATCAGGATGGATCACGCTACTGGTACTCCACCCAGCCCACGGTTACGAAGCTGGCCGAGGACCGTGCCGAGCAACTCAAGCGAAACGTCGATGCGGTGACGCAGGAGCTAGATAAACGGCTTCGCACTGATCTCCGTAAGACCGGCGACTTTGCCCGTGTACATCCACTCCCTCAATCAGGGCAGGATGTGCCTGATGATCTGGATGCACGGCTAGTCGTGCTTGGGACCGATCATTTCTACAGTAAACAGCCAGGGAATCCGGCCGAAGTTGCAGCAAAAGCAATTTTAGAAGCACGGGGTAACACCCCACGTCTTTTCCGCAACACGCTTGTCTTCCTCGCGGTGGACCAAGCGCGGCTCCAGGACCTGGAGGAAGCGGTACGGCGCTATCTGGCTTGGGATGCAATCCTTGCTGAAAAAGAAACGCTCAATCTTGACCCCCACCAGGTGAAGCAGGCCGAGACCCAACACAAATCTGCTGATGGTGCGGTAACGGCTCGGGTACCGGAGGCCTATCAGTGGTTGCTGGTCCCAATACAGAGCTCCCCGCAAGCTTCAATCGAATGGCAGAGCTTTCGTCTCTCAGGACAGGACGCGCTTGCGGTACGTGTCAGTAAGAAACTTCGAAATGATGAATTTCTAGTGACGGCGCTTGCCGGCACGCGATTACGGATGGAGTTGGATCGCATCCCCCTCTGGCGTGGGAATCATGTGGCCATCAAGCAGCTCAGCGAAGATTTTGCCCGTTATCTCTATCTCCCACGGCTAGCTGACACGCATGTATTGCAAGATGCAATCAGCACCGGGCTGGCCCTGTTGTCATGGGATCAAGAGACATTCGCCTATGCGGATGGCTATGACGAGCCGGGAAGCCGCTATCGAGGGTTGCGCT
The DNA here is from genome assembly GCA_902500805.1 of uncultured Nitrospira sp. GTDB lineage: Bacteria > Nitrospirota > Nitrospiria > Nitrospirales > Nitrospiraceae > Nitrospira_D. The sequence continues at coordinate 11,797 of CABVSA010000055.1, forward strand.
GCGGACAACATGTGCATATCGCGAGCGGTGACACGGGCTTACTCGTACGACCCGAAGTGGCTGTCCAGCAGCAACAGGCGGAGGCCCAGGCTGCTGCTGAAAAGGCAGGAAAAGCAGGAACTGCAACGACGCCTACGGCATCAGGTGGTGGGGATGTAACTGGAAGGGGAGGCAATGCAACGCCTAAGGCGGCACCAGCCCCGAAACGGTTTCATGGGAGTGTCATGCTCGATCCCGCGCGCGTGGGCCGGGATGCAGGACGCGTCGCCGACGAGGTGATTTCGCATCTGGTTGGGCTGATGGGCTCCGATGTGACGGTTGCATTGGAAATCGAGGCCAAGATTCCAAACGGGACGCCCGATAACGTCGTGCGCACCGTCACCGAAAACAGCCGCACGCTGAAGTTCACGAGCCAGGGGTTTGAAGAGGAATAGTTGGATGGTAAAGAAAATCGAACCTATTCCATCCGCAGTTGAGCACAGTATTACACAACGGACCAAAGCTTAGAATTGGCCATGTTTCCGATCCTAAAAATTGATTTGGCTGACGTCGCAGAGCTTAGGCTTAACGCCTTGGATTTGGTGGATACAAACCTGGCTGATCCGAAGTGTGCTGGGCGCTGTTATGCCTATGCATACGACGGCCTTGCCACAGAAGCTGGTGACTCGAAAACAACGTGCCATCTTTGGTTGCTTCACCACGCTATTGCAGCGTTGTGGGAAGAACATCCGAAGCAAAAGGTGTTCATTTGCTATGAGGCCATGGCAACGATGATGAGATTATTCATTTGCTCCAAGCGACCGGTACCCCCCGCCAAAATCCATAAAGTTTTGTCTCGATCGCCGGCTTATGTTGAAACTGGCATGGATCTCTTACGATTCAGCAAAATTCGCCCGCTTGTCTATTGGGAGCCACCATCGAGCATGATGGCCTTGTGGCCGGCTGGCATGTCAGGAGAAATAGATGGATATCGAGTGATTGATTCCGGACAACTCCTCAGCTGGAACAGTTATCCAGAATCTGATCATGCCCATTCAGTTCCTGTCGATCAAGCGGGTCCTGACTACACGCGTGTACCGACAGATGAGCATAGTAGCTTCACGCTGAATGATCGGCTGTATCGATTTGTGAATCGATGGGGCGTTGTGGTGTAGTCGGAGACCACGTCGGTTAGCGGGTCAAGCTTTTGTATCTTAACGTTTGACACAGGTTGGCAAGCAGGACGAGCTTGCAACATGGCCTAAATGGGGAGTAGCCCCAGTCCAGAATGTTCTTTGTACAACGGGCTCCGATGCTACTCCTTCTCCTCTTGCTCCTTCTACTTCCTCTTTCTGCCTCCGCCAAAGATTTTGGGGAACTGAGCGCCAATCCGTGCCAGCAGAACTCGACGGCCAATCCGTTAGGGGTGAGGAGTCCCTTTGCGCCTGACGCCATCAACAATCCCTACAGCCCCTACGGCAGTCCCCTTACCAATCAATCGGCGACGAACCCTTTCGCGACTGATGCGCCACGGCTCTACGACCAACAAGGAAATTACCGCGGCAAGTTGAGCGCGCATCACTACGATCTCGACTCCACGAGCAACCCCTACGGCCAGTACGGGTCTCCGTATTCACCAGACTCCATCAACAATCTGTACGGCACAGCCAGTCCCTATAGCTCCGATAGCCCCACTGACCCCTACGGCCGCAGCTTGCGAATCGAAGGACAGTGAACAATCCGCTTGTTCATCTGCATCAGTCATGGCGACCAATAAGTCATCCAACCGTCTAACCACTGCGATATGGGTAATGGAGGGATGTTGCCGCATTCAGGAAAGACTGTTATGCACATCCGCATACAACCTTGTGTTAAATGTACCGTCGGTGCAGCCTATTGAAACAACAATGGTTATGGCATATTGTTCGAAAACCGCAGTGGCGTGTTAAACGGGGCAGTATTCGCCTCGGCCGGCTCTCATGCGGATCGGCCTAATTATTGTTAGCACGCATAGCCCAGTAACCAGTCAACCCTACAGTTGCCTAGCGAAGGACAGTTGGATAGGCTGTCATAAGCAGCAGTCAGTGAGGAGACGTACCGCGAAAAAGCCTGCTACAGCTCAAGGTGCCCGAAGCAACGCAGCTCCCATTAGATGATCTCTTATGGATGGCTCTTGGGATATCCGCCGTCTAGACTAGTCCCCGATTGGGATGCTGCTGACAGCAAGAGATTGATAGGGTGATATCGCAAAGCGAGACAAACGATAGCCGGGTCTGTATCGTGGCGATACACGGCGTCGGAGATCGAAAACCTGGCGCGGTGCTCGATGCCGTGCTTCGCGGGCTTTCGCACCAGGGCGAGATACATTCGCAGGCATCCGGGAGGTACTGTTCCGGCCACTGCTACCGGCAGGCGGAGGTTCGAGGACACCGGGACGTTTCATCCGTGATCGAGGTCAACTGGGACGACATATCACATCCTGCCCGATCACCAATCGAGCATCTTACGCATTTCTTCTCGATTCTCGCGTCGACGCTCCGTCATGGGGCGACATCCATGGACGGTCACGGTCAGCATACCTGGCCTCTAGAAGCCTACCGGTGGACATTCAACGCACTATTGCTGTGGTGTGTTTATTTTCCCGTTGTGACCATCGCCGGACAAATTCCAAGTGTGCTTGGGCAAGCCGTATGGATCGTAGGCACTGGCGGAATCGTCGCATTCCTAGCAAAGGTCCTTTCGTCCTACGACAGGGGTTTTAGTGCCGGCTGGGCATGGGCCGCTGGTGTTCTGCTGGTTGGACTCGCGAGCGTGGTGGGCGACCAGTCCAGGGACGTTGCTCTTTCGCTTGCGACCTGGACATACGGCGGTATACAAGGTCTTGCAGGCCTTGCCCTGCTCGTTGCAATGGGTGTGACTTGGCTCCGCAGCCGCACGGCCAGGCCCGAGCAGCGTCTCGCTCGACTTGCGTTCTTGTACTTGCCGTTCGCGTTATTCACGGGAATCGGTGCGCTGGTTTGGGCCTGCACACTCGCCATCGTCAACGTTACGCTACCGGACGAGAGCTTCAAGAGTTGGAGTTCCTCCTACGTGAGCCGGCTGACTTACGACTTGGCCTTCTCCGAAACGCTAATTGCCATTGGCGTGGCAGGCGGCGGTATCCTGCTTCTGTGGCCCGCCGCCCACGTGCTGCTCCGCGACAATGGCGGAGAGAGCGTGCACGCGCGGCTGCTGACGGCGCTGAGGGTTTTCCCGCTGATCGTCATAGCAGTGTTTGGACTCTATGTGGCGCATATCGCGGTCTTTTGGCACGCGCTTGGCACGCCCGTGCGCTACCCGGCGTTCGAGGAATGGATCAGACCTGTGCTGTCATGGTTGGGCATACCGTTATCGCCCGACACCGGGCCAGATGTCTTTCAAATTTATCTGGCATCCTCCCTACGCCTGGTGCCGTTTCTGGTGTACCTGGGTGGACCGGGTCGCGTTATCTTGGATACGGTGGGCGACGTGCTGCTCTACGTTGACCAGGGGGGGCACTTGGGCCGCGGCAAGGTTCGGGAGCGGTGCCAGCAGAGGTTGCTGGCCGTGCTCAACCAAGTAGTGGAGATGGACCAGACGAGAGCCGTGCTAGTGCTCGCCCACAGTCAGGGCACCGCTATCTGCGCGGATGTGCTGGCAAAGAGACAATGGAAGAATATGGTTTTCGTCTCGATGGGCTCGCCGATCGGCAGCCTGTACTGGCGCTTTCTCGGTCCAGAAACCGTGGCTGCGCCGGCTGTGCCCTGGCTCAATTTCTTCCGTACCGGGGACTACATCGCCGGCGGCGCAGGGATTCGTAGTGCCTGGGCTCCGCCAATCGATCTTAAGGACAGGAATCTTGGCGCTGGCCGCCATTCCAACTATTTCGAGGATCCTAGGGTCTGGGAGACTGTTGGGAAGCTATGTTCACCACGACAAAAATCGGAGTCAGATTTTGCTATGTGCATCATTCCAGAAGGCTCATGCGTAGATGACACACCAGACAAGATCTGAGCACCATATTTTCTGAGCCCGCTCCTTCTTGTCTTTCTCATCGGCTGTGTCTACTCACCACACCAAGACCGACCGGCTTGGGTCTGCGAGGCGCATCCCCCGCGTCAGTAGCACCGTCACTCCCGCTGCTTGATCCTCTTCGGCATGCCGGTTCCGGCCTCAGCCTCCTACTTCCTCTCAAACCTGTGCAGGCCCTCTCTTCTTCGTCTGAGAGACTCATTTTCAGGTCACATAAGGAGGATGCACCATGGTGACCAAGAATTTATCCAAGCGACCGGTGACCATGCTGGGCTGTGGGGGCATAAAAGCAACGATCTGGAAAACCGTAAGTAAGAATAAGCCATTCTTTGCCAGGCCCTTCTTACGCCGTTCAAGAATCAGTCCGGTGCCTCGCATAACTGCAATTCATTCGGGCTCAATGATCTCTAATCGATGCTCGTCGTAGCCCTTGAGGCTAACGAATAGATTCTACTTGTACCTTGAAACGCCGGAAACTTTTCATTCAGAAGCATTCGGAAGACGTACCTGCCTGTGAACCTACAGGCTAGCCTGAGTCGGAGGATTATGATAACTTGCATACGTTTTGATACCTATTGTTATGGAATGATGTCCACGGTTCTAGTGCAGGCCTCAAGATTGTGATATTTGAAGCGCGTCTCACCAATATCCGATTTGGAAAGTGGCTGGGCACTGTGGGGGCAGCTAAAATCCCACTTAAATTGATCACAGCACGATTATCCTCTATATGGCGTGAGAGCATAATTCAGAAACACCCACCACTAGCTCTCGTACCCTAAAATTCATCCTATAGTGAGATAACGTCCACAAATGCAATTGGCATGTTTCTCGATACGGGGGGCGATGAGAACAGCTTTGCGATATTTTCTTAATGGCTCAATGGTTGCCTTGTTGTTATGGCAGTCAGGATGTGGGGCCTTTGAATTATCATGGTTGCATCGGCCTAACACTGTAAAGCAGAACATCGAGAAGAATGATTGGAGCAACTGGATAGTCTGTCCTACGATGTCCTTGTCATCAACGGGGATAAAACATGATGTCTTCTGCCTAAGAGATGTTAGCTCTAATGGCACGCACCATAAACCTCCTGTACTACTGCTTCATGAACTGACTGGATTGACCCCGCAAACACTCCGCTATGCCATGGAACTCTCCGAGGATTTCACCGTCTATATTCCAATGCTGTTTGGTAGTTTTGGCGAGGAATCGGCTTTGAGAGGTCCGTGGGCATACTGGATAGGTCCATGGGTATTTTTGACAAGGCAAGAGTGGAGTGTCCCCTCGGAGGGCAGCACTCCAATGGTGAAATGGCTTCGAGACGTTGTATCCAGCATTGAACGAAAGCACGGACCCTGGCCAATACGCATTATCGGTAACTGCATGACGGGCGCGCTTCCACTTGCACTTCTTGATAATGCTCATGTTGATGCGGTGGTCGTGGCCCAACCAGCGCTGCCGATGAGGTTTTGGTGGTGGCATATAGATGAGGATTACAGCTCTCTGGGTCTATCGAATGATGATTTGGTGGCAGCTCAAAAAAGTAAAGCCAAAATACTCGCTTTGAGATTTGAGACTGATCGAATCTCGCCCCAAACAAAACTGAAAGCTCTCCAGTGGAGGTTTGGGGATCGACTTAGCGTTGTCGAACTATGCGCGAGGGACTATGACCCTGAGGGTAAGCAAGTGAGACCCCATAGTACGTTGATCGGAGAGTATGATGCAGTTCAGGATGGAGTGAGACAACAGTCGAAGAACGCTCGTGAGGCCGTGCGCAGATTCTTATTAGAACCAACAAACACTGCTGTTGGTAATCACAGCTGCGTATCGAAGGTAAATAGGGGTGGCGCACTCGAGTCAGTGAGGTAGGGAAGTTGGAGAGTTTGAGAAAAGGCTTGCAAACGATGACAGGCAGATCGTTCAGTTCTGTTCAATTGCAGTCATTCGTTTCATGCCTCTTTGCCTTCGCAGCCTTACACCTTGTCGCGTGTGAGAAACTCATCCATCCTTCTCTAGAACCATTCGCTGCTTATCAGCTAATACCTCCAGCCGCAATTATCAAGGAGGGGCTCAACGCGCGGTTCTTTGGAGCCACGACCATTCAAATTGACGATGGCGAGACGACCATCCTGATAGATGGGTTTTTCTCAAGGCCTGGATTGCCGCAGCTCCTCTTCACGAACATTGAACCTAATGAAGCAAGAATCGGTGCGGCGCTAGAAAAAGTCTCAAAGCCTGCAGCAGTGCTCGTGGCACACTCTCATTATGACCACGCAATGGATGCTGCGGTAGTTGCCCAACGGACAGGTGCAGTCTTATACGGGACTAACTCGACTGCCAACATCGGCAATGGATACAGTAAGTGGACTGAGAAGAGAATCGAAATACCTAAACATGGTGAAGTGCGGCACTTTAGACGCTTCAGCGTACAGTTTCTTGAATCGCCACACTCGCCAGATTTTTGGTTTTCTGGCGAGATCACACATCCGCTTAAGTCACCGGTCTCAGTCAGCGATTACCGCGAGGGACGTAACTTTTCATTCGTCCTTCGTCACCAGTTGGGCACGATCTTGATACATCCCAGTGCGAATTATAGTCCTTGTCTGTTTAAGGATGTGAAGGCCGATGTTGTCTTCTTGAGCATTGGATTGCTCGGGAAGCAATCCGAAGCGTTCGCGCGCGAGTACTGGCAGCATGTTGTGCGTGCCACGGGGGCTAAACTCGTGATTCCCATTCACTGGGACGATCTCACCCGCCCTCTTGATAAACCATTACTTCCGATGCCCTATCTTGTGGATGATTTTAACGCGGCTATGGAATTTGTACTTGGAATGGCCAAGGCGGACGGAATTCATGTTCGACTCATGCCGCTTTTTGAGCCGATCAATGTGATGGATACAATCAAACAGTTATCTGAACTCCATCACGCTGGCCAACCAGAGGTCCTGAAAAACCGGTAAGAGCTATCATCCTGAGACACGGGTTACTCACATGCCATAGGACAATGGTCGTGGAAGTTTTTCGCATAGACAGAGTTCGAGTTGACTTGCGCATGAAAAGGGGATCTTTGAACTCATTGTCTTATTCCGATCTGTGGAGGGCAGCGTTTGCAGCTGGTTTAAGTAATCCAAACTCCGGAGGCGGGAGCATGATAATTCGGTTGGTGTTCTTTCTTGGTTTACTCACTACAGCAGGGTGCGGCAGCCAAATTCGAAATGTACCTGTAGCCAACATTATTATGGTCAATGCGGACGGTCAGCCTGTGAATCCTGCGCGTAATATTGAGTGCGAAAAAGATTCACATGGCATATGCGATAGCCGCCATAGCATATTCCGAAACTACAAATCATATGAAGAAGGCAAAGATTATCATGATAAAGAGGGTGAGGCCTGTGGTCCTAAAGAGGTCAAGAATTATCCCGATCACATCATACGAGTAATGGACTGTGTAGAGGCATACAAAACGAATAATAGGGGACGATCAAATTCAATTCTTATCCATATACATGGTGGCCTCAATTTCCAAGTTGATTCGGTAGAGCGTGCGGCAGAGCTCTATCTGGACATTCTTAAGGGAGGATCATATCCAATTTTCATAAACTGGCAGTCCTCCTTCTTTCCGAGCTATTGGAATCATCTAACACATATTCGTCAGGGCGAAGACTGGAGCCAAGGAACGTGGAGTCGCTACGGCGCATATGTAACCGCCCCTTTCTATCTGGCTGCTGATCTTGCCCGGGCGGCAATTCGACTGCCCACTGCAGCGTTCTTCCAAGCTCGTAACGACCTAGAAACTGTCCCTTGGCTGAGTTGGTTCCACTCCGAAGATCTTGTACTTGCGCAGCAGACTGTGTTTGAGGAACTGTGCAGTCGAAAGAAACATGGAGACAATAACGTTGCCCATGCCTTAGAAGAATACAGCCGTATTTTAGATAAGAGTTCTGCCGGCTGCGAAAAGGTTGAAGGGACCAGGCAGCCTGACTTCGGTAACCTTTGGCTTGGCGTAGACGAGACAACAGGATGGGAGTATTTTGAAGGCTCGATCAAGTATATTCTCACGTTACCGACCAAACTGGTTTCCGCTCCAGTCATTGACGCGCTAGGCACAAGTTCCTGGAATGTAATGCTTCGCAGCGTTTCCCAACTGTTTCATCATGATAGCAGGAAGGTTTCACACACAGGTTGGGGTCTATCTCAAAATGGCACTCACGACTTCAGTCAAACGGGTGCGCTGTCTGTGTTTTTTGAAGAATTAAGGAGAAAGATTTGCCATGACGACAAGCAGTCTTCAGATGCCGCTGCCCCTAAGAGTGAGAAATGCGCCAACGAGGACGGATGGGAAATCACACTAGTAGGCCACTCGATGGGGGCCATAATTGTTAACCACATCATCAGAGAGTTTGGAGATCTGCCGATCCGAAATGTCGTTTATATGGCAGCAGCTAGTACCATACAGGATTACCAGGACACTATCTTCCCCTATCTAAAAAAGAGGAATCATTGGGCATTGCCCAGCGACAAGTCCAATTTGTGTAGTACCGACAAGAAGCCACCAACATCTAGTATCGAACGCGAGGACGTTTGTGTTTATCATCTCATGCTACACGAAGCGGCCGAATCTGGAGAATGGTTGAGCGATGTTCTAGATCCATTCCCCAGGGGTTCACTGCTCGTTTGGCTAGACAATTTTCTGACCCACCCATTGAGCAGGGGGGATCGGCGGCTGGGTCGCTTTACAAATTTCATCCTGGCTGCTCACCACACGCCGCCAGAGCTACGCCGATATATCAATATTGTAAAATTTGGGGTTGGGGACGGCGTCCTCAGTCCGCAAAAGCATGGTGAGTTTGGCGGAAAACTAGAATTTTGGAAGCCTGAATGTTGGGGGGAACCAGCTGACAATCCTAGAAATTGTTATCGTGGCAACGGTCATTATTAATTGGAACCGCCAGCTAGCGTACTCATTTTAGCCGCAAACACAAAACGCTTCGAGTCCTAGGAACTGGCGAATCCGGCTGTTATTCGAATCAGCTGAATCATTTCTGGGCATAAGAGAACGTCGTTATGATGCCAAAAAACGAGTGGCCAACAACCTTCAAGGTATCTGCAGGCTTGGGGATGGTCTCTCTTTTTATTGCGCTTCTGATAAAAGCAGATTACTTTTGTAAAAGTCCTTGGGGTTATATATTGCTCGGGCTATGGACGTTGGTGCCGCCTTTGTGGTTTCTGTACGAGTTCCAGTCAGAGTTTCCAAGGGGTCATAAGAAACCGCAGGAAGAAGTAGATCGCTTAAAGCATCTACATGACCTTTCACGGAACATCTGGGTAGCCTTCATTATTGTCCTCGCTGCAATCATGGGCATAAAGTTAGATGACTTCTAACGTCGAAGCCTCTGAGCTAGCACTTTAGCAAGTATCTGACGAAGAATGAGCGATGACCACGGTCATCCTGTTCAGGTAAGGATGGTAACAGCGGTTCTTCACCATTTCTACGGTATCGCACCGCTACCCTGGAAGCTCTTCCACGACTTCCCTGTACGCCTCCGCTGGTTTCTTTCACGGCCTCCAAAAACTTTCTTGGATGAGCGTGTCTTTCCGAATCTGGCTCATGCACCCGCCAACGCCACGATCTTCATGACATCCGTCTCGCGGTGCGCACAACAGGGGCAATAGATTGCCCGCTGCCTGATCTCAGGAAAGACGATCTCCACGCCGAGGATCCGTAGACAACGTCGGACCGAAAGCCGGATGTTCATCACCGGTTTGCCCGGTGCTAAGCGCTTTGGCGATAACCATTCATAGGCATGGGGCAGGAGATCGCCAATCGTGTGAACTCCACGGTGTTTCAGATCCTGGTGCGCGCGGGCGTTGAGCAACAGACTCGCGATGGGCTGAGAGGCAAAGCGTCGCACCGCGTCAGGAGGGATGCGGCGTCCGGTCTTCCGATCCAGCATCCGCTGCGTCATGAAGCAATAGGTGGCGTCTAGGACTACGAACGTTCGTCCATTGATGGCAGCAAAGATGTGTTCGATCAGACTCTCGTCGCAGCGACGCTGTTCCCGGATCGAGTGGCCGATCCGTGCTGCTCGTTCGGTGATGGACACGCCATCACTTGCGCTGTCCCACTCGGACTGTGCCCAGGGACTGAGCCGACTATAGGCCGCGTCGAGGGCCGTGCGCTTAGTTGGATGGTTGACAACAATGTCCATCGTGAGCGTCGCTAATCGATCTTTCCGCATAGTGGTGCGTCCTTTCTTTCCTGCGATACCGGATAACTCGTAAGTCCTCGCGCCACACGAGCGCCCCTCTTCGCCTTGTGGTTACCCAGACAGGAGACGCAGGAGGCGCGTAGCGCTGTGGTTGTTATGAAGAAGGTCAGTTTTTGAGACTATTCCCTTGAGGTAGGAGAAGTTATTCGCAAGAGGGGAAAGATTGTATGTGTAGTACTAATGAGGAATAAATAAGGCCATATTGTAAATTAGGTTTTACTGCATCAGTACCGTTGACGTACAAAAGTGGGCAGCTTTGGAAGGAAGCTCGGCGATGGCCAGGGCTACTCCGCGGCATCGTGGCCAGAGGCGCGGTGTGCTGTCTATGGGTCCCTGTTGAATGGACTATTGTTTTGGGCAGAGCTGGAGGAAGTTTCTTCGCATGACCATGGTTTTGAATGGGCTCCCTGCCTGGATCATGTAGTACTTTGTGAGTGCGGCTTGGCATTCTTTCGGTGCCTGTGGGCCCGCTGCTAAGCATAGCAGACACTCACAGGCCAGCCTGGTGTCGCCCTCCAAGAAGGACGGTTTCGACGCCGTTTGTGCCGATGCATCCTGGGCCATGACGAGGAGGCTCACTCCCACAAGGACCGTGATCCAGTTGCGTCTCCTCCACCAATTCATGGGCTCACCTCCGTACGATTCGGTGACATGTTCTCGACAACAGGAGTCATCGGCCACCTCTGGTCCGCTCCAAGGCCGGGCTCCTGGTGACATTCGGCGTGCGATCGGTTCGCACGGCTGTGTGATCGAACCGAGGTACCACCGGTTCCTGGGTGCTGGTACGCGCCGCCTCCTTCAGGTGATGCTGTTCACGGACTCCGAGGGAATCTAGCTTGATGACCTCCCAGCGGTTGGGAGTCGCCTGTTGTGATGCCGTGTCGATCGAAGCGCCGGACTCATCTCGCAGCGGAACCGTCACCGTCATGCGCTTCTGTGCCTGTTGCACCAGCGCAACTGCATCACCCCGCTGTATCTTCCCCTGTTCAAATGCGCGGCTCAGGTCGATGCCCCAGATCTCTCGTTCACCACGGTCTGTCGCCACCTTCACGAAATAGCTCTTGGTGTTCTGGATATCGTGGTTGTAATGGTCGATGCCGTAGTCCACGATGGTGCCCACCACGACTCGTCCGCCCTGCAGCCGCGCCGTTGCTTCCTCAACCGCCGCGGCGATCATCGTGGGAGAATCCCCCCGCGCCTTCAGAATCGCTTCAAGTGTGGCCACCGCGACCTGTTTGCCTGGGTTTAAGGGCTGTTCCGATCTTCTGACATGGCCATCCGTTGCCCGATCATGTGAGGCATTGCGATCAACCGGGTACTGTGCCGTCTTGCTTCGAAGTGGCCGCTGATCTCTCCGGTCTTCCGCTCGCGCCAAGTCGATCCCACGCGGGGTGTAGCCTTCCACATCGAGTCCGGCGATCGTGGCTTGCACCCAGGCTTCCGTTTTGAATTCAGTCGTGCCGTTCACCCGTACGGTAGTCCAGCCCTTGGCTTTCGCCCTAAGAACCATCCCCTGAATGACGCTCGGGTCGTCATGTTCCGTGACCAGGCGCTTCCCGTGATCAGTAAACGCGATCTTCGTCGGCTCACCGGGCGCCGTGCGGTAATAGAATTGCTCACCGGCTTCGATGAATCGCTTCCGCAAGGAATCGGCGGCATCACGACGTTGATTGAGTCGTGGTTTTTCGGCATCCTCGTCCTGATTGACGTTTGCAGGCTTCGGCTCGTCGGTCCGCTTGGTCTCTTTTGCTTCGTCCACACCTATTTCATTCATGGTGTCCCTTCCTCTCTCCTATCCGTACCACTGTGGCCAGACGGAGGCCGGGTTCTGCTCCTTCACTTCAATCTCCACTCGTCGGTTCTTCGCCCGACCTTTCTTCGTCGCATTGTCAGCCACATGTTCCCCGATCGGGACGATGGTGATCTCGATGTGGTTTGGGTCATAGCCCTGCGCGATCAGATAGGCGCGGGCCTTGTGCGCCCGTTGCTTGGCTGTCTCACGTTCGACCCAAAGATCCTTGTCTCCGTCCGTATACCCACGCACGTGCAGGCAAGGACCACGGCTCATAATCTGTTTCAGGTGGGATTGCAGAGGCTTGCTGGGACGAAACTCAGACCGACCTGTCCGTTCCGACACCCGGAAGATGATACTGTGGCGATGCAATTCGACCTGTTCCCGTTCACTCAACTCGATGACCCGTGGTCTCCATGAATTGATCTGCTCTTTGTCTTTTGGAGGCGGAGGGGAGGGGGACGGAGCTGCTGATGGTCCAATGCTGCAGGCTGGCCCCACTGTTGTCGATCGCTCCTCTTCACTCTGCGCCGTTTCGGTCTTCGACTGGCTCTGATCAGACGCAGTCGGAGATGCATTACCATCAGGTGATACGGTCGCGTTAGTCAGTGGGCCTTTCGATTCTGGTGAAACAGGAGGGATCGTGAGTGCGGTCGCCGTGATTGTGCGGCCAGACCGAGATTTGCCTTTCGCCAGCTCTTGCTGTTGGAGTTGCACGAAAGTCAGCGCGGTACTCAACTCCTGGACCTGTTGTGTGAGGCTGTCTATCTGCCTGGTGAGGAGACTCCGCTCCTGCTTCTCATGCTGGTCGCTCTTCACTCGCTCACGGTACTGCTGGATCATCTCGTCGCTGTTGATCGGCACGCGCGCCGCACCGGATGGCACCACTGGCTTTTGCGCACAGGCCAGCGTCGTGGTGTAGGCGATGAGGATGACAAGACCGTGAAGCCCTCTCCGTGTTCTGATGCATGTCGTCATACGTCCCTCTCTTCTCTCTCTCGATCCATCAGGGATCGATCAACGTGCTTCTCTGTACTTTGGGATTTTCCAGCCTCGGTCACAGGACGCATCTTCTCTGAGATGTCGTCATCGACCTTGTCGGTCCATTGCAGCTGGGCGACAAAGGCATCGACCAAATTGTTCACTTCTTTGGCCGTCGGTGGGTCACGTGCGACGACCGGTGGGAGGGTGGTCAGATCCATTGCCAGCTTCGAGAGGTCGATCGGCTCATTCGGTTGGACTGGACGTACCCGTCGTTCGACCTTCGCGCGATGGAGTTCCAGGTCGAGCCGGGGAATCTCCACGGTCAGCTCCCGGCGCACGAAGGCTGCCTCTTCGAGCTCCGCTTGGGTCGGCATCCGCTTTCCGACCGATGCGAGGAGCGGACTGATGCGCTTCAACCGATCGATGAAGATCGGCTCGGCATAGAACCGTGCCTTGTCGCAGAGGATCGGCTTAACATGCATCACGTTGATGATCGCCCGCTGATCTCCCAGTTCCTTTACTTCCTGTGGCAGGAGCAGAGGCCGCGCCTGTTCCGAGTGGGTGGCACTGGACGAGGCCTGTTTACCATTACTCCACCCAAGTGGTCGGCTCGTGCCGGTTGAGATCACATCGGCCGTATAGGTGCCGAGCATCTGAGAATAGTGCTGTGCGTCTCGTTGTTCGCGAGGGGCAAACAGGATCTGACAGGCATGGTTCGTGACGAAGGTACGGGCGTCCTTTTCCCCATAGACCGATTCGAGCTGCGAGAGGCTCTGAATGATCGGGAGTAGGCGCAGATTGTAGCCGGCCATGAAGCCGACGGCCTTGGCGAGGATGGTGACCCGCCCGAGGGCGGGGAACTCATCCAAGATCACGAGGCACTGGTGCTTCAAACGGGGATTCGTGGCGGCTAAGTCGATGGTGTTGTAGTGAATCAATTGGGAGAAGAACAGGTTGACCAGCAGCGCCGCATCGCTGAGACGATTGGCTGGAATGCCGACATAGATCGACATCCGCTGGGCGCGCACCTGTTTCAGGTCGAAGTCCGTCGCAGTCGTCGCCGAATCGACGATGGGATTACTGAAGATGGTGAGGGGAGCCGTCAGGGTCGCAAGAATGCTTGCCATCGTATTCTCGCTGGTGGCACAGAACCGGTGCAGGGCCGCCGTACAGTCGTCGCTCAGCGGGGCGTCACTCTTGGCCCTGGTGCTGATGAGGTCTTGCAGATAGTCCTTGATGGGCTGACCCTTGCCGGAGGCCTGGCGAAGCACTTCACCGAGACTGCAGGGTACTGACGGAGTCTCCATGATAGAGAGGGTCAGGCCGAGAAAGAGGTTGCGAGCGGATTCGTTCCAAAACGCATCTTTGATCTGCTCCGTCGGATAGAGCACCTGCCCGATGGCTTGGATGTCACCTACACGGCGATTCGGGTCGCGATCGACCCCATCCAGTGGGTTCCAACGATGAGTCTGGCCGTCGGTGCTAAAGGGATTGAACAGGTAGACGTGATGGCCGTGCGCCTGTCGGAACTTTGACGTATAGGCGAAGTTCTCCATTTTGATGTCCAGTATGACCACCGACTCATCGTAGTGAAGGAGGTTCGGGAGCACGATACTCACGCCCTTGCCCGATCTGGTCGGCGCCGCCAGCAAGACGAATTCCTGACCCCCATAAACCAAGTACCGTCGCCCCACTTTTCCGACGATCACGCCTTTCTCGCCATACAGTCCGGCCTGTTGAATCTCATCATGAGACGCGAATCGAGCCTCGCCATGGAGCGGCTTCTTCTGGTTGGTTAGGGACAACACCAGCAGTGCCGGGAGTCCAAATCCGACGAATCCACCCACTGCGGCGGAGAACTGCAGTCGCTTCCGTTGCACCGGATCCTCACAATAGATTCGCCAGGAGTCTGGCCAGCTGGTCAGGGAGAGGTCTTCCGGAATCTGTTTGTTGGCGAGCGTGAAGACAGCGCCGGCTAGGGCATCCGCTACGCATAGCCCGAGCGTCAGATAGACCAACAAGGCCACCGCGATATGCAGGCTCTTGCGTGACATCGGTTTCTCTACGCCCTCACCAGGGTAGCTTCTCCGAATCGCGCTACGAGTTTGGCGATCGGGTCATAGTGGACTTCCGCCACGTAACGCTCTTTTCTGATGGGCCGTCCGTCCCCGTCGTACGGATTCCGCGCCACCACATGGAGGATCACGTCGAGGGTCAACGCCACCAGGCGTTTCAGAGTTGGCACATCGTAGGTCGCCGCCTGTTCATGCTCTTTGCACATGAAGACATAGCGTT